>NZ_JBHSKM010000001.1:111059-351049 GCF_042657965.1 Streptomyces coerulescens | reverse complement strand
GACGGTGGGGCTTCGGGCGGCGGTGGCTTCGGGGGTGGCGGGGCTTTGGCCGACGGTGACTTCCGGGACGGCGGGGCTTTGGCCGACGGTGACTTCCGGGACGGCTGGGCTTCGGTCGGCGGTGACCGCCGGGATGGCGAGGCCTCGGTCGACGGTGACTTCGTGCTTCGGCCCGCTGTGAGCGGCGGGGGCGACCCGGCCTCCGGCGAGGGTGACTTCGAGCTGGCTCGGCCGACCGGGGAGCCCGCGCCTGCGGCGGTGAGTATGGACAAGCCCGCCGACCGGGCGACCGCTCCCGCAGCGCCCGTCGCGGAACACCCCAAGCCCCTGCACGACCCCGACCCTTACAGCACTCCGCCCTACGGCGAGCCCGGCCCCTGGGCGCCCGCACCGCCGGTCCAGCACCCGGCGACGACACCGGCCCACGGGACGGCCGTATCGACGCCGCCGGCGCCGGGTCAGGCGGCCCCTGGGCAGCGCGGGCAGAGTGGTCAGAGTGGTCAGGGCGGGCAGAGCGGAGAGATGACGTCCGCGGCATCTTCGGCCCCTGCCCCTGCCCCTGCTCCGGCCCCTGCTCCTGCCCCCACCGTCCCCGCCCCGGCGCCCGGAGTCCCCGCGCAGGAGTCGGCCCAGGCCGTGTCCCCTGCCATTCCGGTCCCGGCCGTGACCCCTGCCATTCCGGCCCAAGGCGCGCCCCCCGTCATCCCCACCCAGCCGTCACCCCACCCGCCAATTCCAGCCACCCTTGATCACCTCACTCCCGCCGCCACCTCCACTCCCGGCCGGAGCGCCGACCCCGTCGACACCCCACCCCCCGCCAACCCCTGGCAGAACTACGACCCCTGGGCCCTCGCCGCGCTCCCCGCGTCCCCCCTTCAGCAGAACGGGGCCGCTGTGGCCAGCAAGGAGCAGCGGCGCAAGCGGGCCAAGAAGGTGTTGTTCGTGGGGGCGTTGGTGCTGGCGTTGGTGTCCGGCGGCATCGGCGGCGTCGTGGGGGCGTATCTGGAGCGCAATGGTGGCGTCGGGGGCGTCGAACTGCCGCAGGCCGACGCCGAGCCCGTCGGCCGGGCACCTGACAGCGTCGCCGGAATCGCGGCCCGCGCACTGCCCAGTGTCGTGACCCTTCATGTGAGCGGGCGCGAGGAGCAGGGCACCGGCACCGGCTTCGTGCTCGACGACCGAGGGCACATCCTCACCAACAACCACGTGGTCGAACCCGCGGGCGACGACGGCGAGATATCCGTGACCTTCCACAGCGGTGACACCGCCAAGGCCACCGTCGTCGGTCGCGACAGCGGCTACGACCTTGCCGTCGTCAAGGTCACCGGCGTCAGCGGCCTGAAGCCCCTGCCGCTCGGCAACTCCGACAACGTCCAGGTCGGCGACCCGGTCGTCGCCATCGGCGCCCCGTTCGACCTGGAGGGCACCGTCACCTCGGGCATCATCAGCGCCAAGGAGCGGCCCATCACGGCGGGCGGCGAGGGCGGCGACGCGAGCGATGTGTCGTATGTGGACGCGTTGCAGACCGACGCGCCCATCAACCCCGGCAACTCCGGCGGCCCCCTGCTCGACGCCCGCGCCCGGGTGGTCGGCATCAATTCCGCGATCCGTTCCGCCGACACCGGATCCGAACTCGACGGCGCCCAGGCAGGCTCCATCGGCCTCGGCTTCGCCATCCCGGTCAACCAGGCCAAGCGCGTCGCCGAGGAGCTGATCAACAGCGGCCGGGCGACGCACCCGGTGATCGGCGTCACCCTCGACATGGACTACGCGGGCGACGGGGCCCGCGTGGGCACCAAGGGCAGCGACGGCGGCTCCGCGGTCACCCGAGGCGGCCCCGGCGACAAGGCCGGCATCGAGCCGGGCGACGTCATCACCGAGGTCGACGGGCAGCGTGTCCACTCCGGCGAGGAACTCATCGTCAAGACCCGTGCCCACCGCCCCGGCGACCGGCTGAAGCTGACCCTGGAGCGCGGCGGCAAGGAGCTCACGATCTCCCTGACCCTGGGCTCGTCGAGCGGTGGCTGAGCGGGACCGGAACTCACAGAGACCTCTCAGCGTGACCCGTGTCACCCACCCACACAGGCCCTGACAAGGCAAACAACCCGGAAAACCGCACGCCCACACGCATTCGGAGGGCTCGGGACAGTACCGGTCGTAGCGGATCGCCGGGTACCGTGGAGCCGACCGAGGACATCGCAAGGAGCTTCAGGTGTTCAATGACATAGGACCGCTCGAGCTGGTGACGCTCATCGTCCTCGCCGTGCTCGTCTTCGGTCCGGACAAGCTCCCGAAGCTGATCCAGGACGTCACGCGGACGATCCGCAAGATCCGCGAGTTCTCGGAGAGCGCCAAGGAGGACATCCGGCAGGAACTCGGCCCGGAGTTCAAGGACTTCGAGTTCGAGGACCTCAACCCCAAGACGTTCATCCGCAAGCAGCTGGACAACGATGAACTGGGGCTCAAGGAGATCCGCAACGGCTTCGACCTGAAGAAGGAAATGGCCGAGGTCACCGACGCCGTGCATGGCCGTGAGTCGGAGTCGTCCTCCGCGTCCGGCTCCGCCGGCTCCTCGGGCGGCAGCATCGACATGACGAAGAAGCCCGAGAGCCCTCGCGACGAGCGCCCGCCCTACGACGCGGACGCCACCTGAGCCGCACGAACACGGGAGCGGTCGGCACCCGTGCGTGACGCTTCTCATACTCCGCCCGGGTCGCACACGGCTTGATCCCGCCCTCCGTGCGCCCCACGCGCCGGGCGGTTTCCATGCTGCTCGGAGCGGTGTGGCTATGCTGCCGAGTTGTTGTGCGGACCGGACGAGTACGCCCGAAGGGGGGCGGGCCGGGCTGGTCCGGCGAGAGCGAGGAGGCGTCCGGGCACATGGAGACGACGAGTCAGACGACTAGTCGCGCAGTCGCGCAGGAACCGGCCGCGGAGAGCGGACAGCAGGTCCCCTCTGCCCGGCGCACGGTCGACGGCTACCTGCTGGCGCCCTTCCCGTGGTACGGCCTCGACGAGGCCTTCACGGGGCCGCGTTGGCTGATGCAGGTCGGTACGGCGGCCGACGGGGTCGTGGAACACGGATCGATCGGGCACGGGGAGGAGCCCTCCGTGCGCAACGAGGCGACGGAGGACCGGGAGAAGTTCGCGGTCGTGGTGACCGTCGCCGCGAATCCGTCCCGGCGGAGTGCCGACGGTACGGGGCTGCTGGAGGCCACCTCGGTGTCCTCGGCGGCGTGGCTCGCGGGGGTGGGGCTGCTGACCTTCACCTGGCCGGGGCAGATGGACCACTCGCTGCGGGACGACTGGCTGGAGCAGCAGACGGAGACGGCTTGGGCGCTGGCCGACGATCTCGCCGGGCCGGCGTGGTCGACGCTGTCCCTGCCCGTCGACGGGGTGCCGACGCCGTTCCACTACCGGGAGTCCGAGTTCGGGTGGGTGCTCGCCGGGTCCACCGAGGCGGGGGTGCATGTGGGGGCGTATGGCAGGGGGATGAGTGCGTACGGGCTGGGCTTCGCCGTGGTCAAGGACATCGGCCAGTACGCGTAAGGGGAAGTGAAAATGGGGGCACCGTGGGATTTCGGTGCCCCCTCGCCGTAGGGTTCGTCGCGTCTCGCGGCTGCGGGTTTGTCTGTGGTTGCTCGCGCAGTTCCCCGCGCGCCCCTTTCGGGGCGCTCCCGCGAAGCCTCTAGAACTTGTTGCGCGGCGTGATGCCCAGGGACATGCCCGACAGGCCCCGCTGCCGTCCGCCCAGCTTCCCCGCGATCCCCCGCAGTGCGGCGCCCGCCGGGCTGTCCGGGTCCGTCAGGACGACCGGCTTGCCCTCGTCGCCGCCCTCGCGCAGGCGGACGTCGATCGGGATGTTGCCGAGGACCGGGACCGTCGCGCCGGTCGTGCGGGTGAGGCCGTCGGCGACCACCTGGCCGCCGCCCGTGCCGAAGACATCGACCATCTCGTCGCAGTGCGGGCAGGGCAGGCCGGACATGTTCTCGACCACGCCGACGATCTTCTGGTGGGTCTGTACGGCGATAGAGCCGGCCCGCTCGGCGACCTCTGCGGCGGCCTGCTGCGGGGTGGTGACCACCAGGATCTCTGCGTTCGGGACCAGCTGGGCGACGGAGATCGCGATGTCGCCCGTGCCCGGGGGCAGGTCGAGGAGCAGGACGTCCAGGTCGCCCCAGTACACGTCCGCCAGGAACTGCTGGAGTGCGCGGTGGAGCATCGGGCCGCGCCAGACGACGGGTGCGTTGCCCGGCGTGAACATGCCGATGGAGATGACCTTCACGCCGTTCGCAGACGGCGGCATGATCATGTTCTCGACCTGGGTCGGACGGCCGTCGGCGCCCAGCATGCGCGGCACGCTGTGGCCGTAGATGTCGGCGTCGACGACGCCCACCTTCAGACCGTCGGCCGCCATCGCGGCCGCCAGGTTGACCGTGACGGAGGACTTGCCGACGCCGCCCTTGCCGGAGGCGACCGCGTAGACACGGGTCAGGCTGCCCGGCTTGGCGAAGGGGACCTCGCGCTCGGCGGTGCCGCCGCGCAGGGCGTTCGCCAGCTCCTTGCGCTGCTCGTCGCTCATCACGTCGAGCGTGACGTCGACGCGGGTGACGCCCTCGACCGCGGAGACGGCGTCCGTCACGCGCTGCGTGATCGTCTCGCGCATCGGGCAGCCGGAGACCGTCAGGTACACGGTGACCGCGACCGCACCGTCCGCACCGATCTCCACCGACTTGACCATCCCGAGTTCCGTGATGGGGCGGTTGATCTCGGGGTCGTTCACCGTCGCCAGTGCCTCGCGCACCGCGTCTTCCGTAGCCATAAGGACGATGGTACGGCCCGGTAGCCGTGCCCCGGAAAGGCTGTCAGCGGTCGTCTACGTCACGTCCGCGCGACCGATCCGCCGGGAATACCCCGTGGTCCCGGTGACCGTTGTGCCCGTCCTGCAGTTCCTTCGTCAGATCCTGGAGCTCCGAGCGCATCCAGTCGCGGGTGGCCACCTCGCCCAGGCCGATGCGCAGGGCGGCGATCTCGCGGGTCAGGTACTCGGTGTCGGCGATGGACCGCTCGTTCTGCTTGCGGTCCTGCTCCAGGTTGACCCGGTCGCGGTCGTCCTGCCGGTTCTGCGCGAGCAGGATCAGCGGGGCGGCGTAGGAGGCCTGCAGGGACAGGACCAGGGTGAGGAAGATGAACGGGTACTCGTCCCAGCGCAGATCCCTCGGCGCCGCGACGTTCCACAGCACCCACACGACGATCACGACCGTCATCCAGACCAGGAACCGTCCGGTGCCGATGAAGCGGGCGATGCGCTCGGAGAGCCGTCCGAAGGCCTCCGGGTCCCATTCGGGCAGGATCCGGCGGCGCGGCGGGCGGGGTTGGTCGAGGCGCGCGCGGGGCGCCCGGGAGGCCGCGGTGGCGCCCGAAGCCGTGCGCTCGCGCGTGCCCTCACGCTCCTGCGCCATGCCCTGACACCCCCTCGCCCGCGCCCTCGTCCAGATGGAACTCCGTCTCCCGCCAGTCGTCGGGCAGCAGGTGGTCCAGTACGTCGTCCACGGTCACCGCCCCGAGCAGCGACCCGGAGTCGTCCACGACCGGGGCCGCGACCATGTCGTACGTGGCGAAGAACCCGGCGACGACCGGCAGCGCCGCATCCGGCTCCAGCGCTTCGAGCGCCTCGTCGAGCAGTGCGCTGACCAGCGTGTACGGCGGGTCGCGCAGCAGGCGCTGGAAGTGGACCGTGCCGAGGTACTTGCCGGTGGGTGTCTCGTCGGGCGGGCGGCAGACGTAGACCTGGGCGGCGAGGGCCGGGGACAGGTCGGGGTTGCGGACGCGGGCGAGGGCGTCGGCGACGGTGGCGTCGGGGCGCAGGATGATCGGCTCGGTCGTCATCAGACCCCCGGCCGTGTGCTCCTCGTAGGCCATCAGACGACGCATGTCGGCCGCGTCGGCGGGCTGCATCAGGCTCAGCAGCCGTTCCTGCTCGTCCGTCGGGAGCTCGCCGAGCAGGTCGGCCGCGTCGTCGGGGTCCATGGCCTCCAGGACGTCGGCCGCGCGCTCCTGCTTCAGCTTGCCGAGGATCTCGATCTGGTCGTCCTCGGGGAGCTCCTCCAGGACGTCGGCCAGCCGGTCGTCGTCGAGGGCCGCAGCGACCTCGGCGCGGCGCTTGGGGGAGAGGTGGTGCAGGACGTTGGCGAGGTCGGCGGGCCGCAGCTGCTCGAAGGTGGCCAGGAGGGACTCGGCGCCCTGCCCCTGCTCCTCCAGGGAGAAGCCGGTGACGGCGGACCACTCGACGGTCAGCGACTCGCCCTTGGCCCGGCGCAGGGGGCCGCTCCTGCCGCCCTTGCGCACGAAGACCTTGTCGATCTCCCAGTCCCGGCGGGCCGGCAGCTGCCCGACCGACAGATCGAGGACGGTGACCTCCTCGCCGGTCTCGACGAGGGTGACCCGCCGGTCCAGGAGCTCGCCGAAGACGAGACGCTCGGTGGGGCGCTGCTCGAAGCGGCGGACGTTGAGCACGCCGGTGGTGATGACCTGGCCGGACTCGACGCCGGTCACCCGGGTCATGGGCAGGAAGATACGGCGCCGGGTGGAGAGTTCGACGACGAGTCCGAGCAGCCGCGGGGGGCGTCGGCCGACCCGGAGCATGACGACCAGATCGCGGACGCGGCCCACCTGATCGCCGTTCGGGTCGAAGACGGCGATACCGGCGAGATGCGAGACGAAGATCCGGGGAGCGCCGGCTGCCATGGCTGAGGCTCCTTCGTGTGCGGGGTGTGCGGTGGGGCTGTCGCGGCTGCGCTGCCGTGCCGCCTTTTGTCGAATTGCCCGCTCGGGTGGGCTTCAGGCTAGCCCGTCCGGATCCGATACGCCCTGGTGAGAGGTCCGGACGGACCGGCTCCGCCTGGGGGGTGACGTGCGGGTACGCTGCCGTACGCCGCTCAGGTCCCACGACAGAAAGGCAGCCCCACCTGTGACCGCGATTCCCCAGGGTCGTACGCGCCGGGCCGCACTGGTGACCGCCATCTGTGCCCTGGTCGTGTCGGGAACGGGACTGACGGGATGCAGCGAGGACCCGGACGAGGGCACCAACGGGGTCGGCAAGCTGCCGGTCGCCGACATCCAGCGCAAGACCCGTGCGGCCGCCGACGCCGCCGAGGCGGTGCACCTGTCCGGGAACCTGGTCACCAGCGGGCGCACCTACAAGCTCGACATGCAGCTCAAGGCCGATGGCGCGACGGGATCCGTCACCGCGCAGGGGTCCACCTTCCAGCTGCTGCGGATCGGTGAGCAGCTGTATCTGAAGGCCGACTCCGGCTTCTGGAGCGACGCGGGCAACGACGGCAAGGCGGACGCCGGGGCCGTGGACAAGCTGAACGGCAAGTACGTGAAGGTGCCGCAGGGCGACCCGGCGTACAAGAAGTTCAGCGGCTTCACGGACAAGGACGTACTCCTCGACGGCCTGTTGACGCTGCACGGCAATGTGGCGACCGACGGCCACCACGAGCAGGCGGGCGTCCGCACCATCCGCATCACCGGCGACAAGGGCTCGGGCGGCACCCTCGACGTCTCCCTGGAGGGCGACCCCTATCCCCTGCTGCTGACCCGGGCGGGCGACGGCGGCACCCTGACCTTCTCCGACTGGGGCAAGGACTTCGCCCTGGAGAAGCCGAAGAAGGGCGACACGGTGGACTACGGCAAGCAATTGCCGACGTCGTAACAGCGCGGCTGATTCGGCTGCGGTCCAGCAGCGCTCTGGGGGCGCGGGGAACTGCGCGACCAGCCACGACGGCGCGGCAGTCGAACTCTCAGCGACGCCGCTTCAGCAGCAGCCGCGGCAACCCCGCCGGAATCGGCCGCCGCGTCGTCGCAGACGAAGGCAGCGGCGCCTCCGCCAGAGACCCCTCCGGCAGCGCCCCGATGGCCCCCGTCGGCTCCAGCCGCAGCACCCGGCACTCGCGCGCCCAGCGCCCGGGCATCGCCTCGCCGTCGGGGGCGTTGAGGCGCTTGCCCTTGAGCTCGCCGACCGTCGCCTCCCACTGCTCGGAGCCCGCCGCGAGCTCGACGACCTTCGCCGTCCAGGAGACCAGTCGGCCGCCCTTGTCCTTGCTGCGGACCGTCACCTCGGCCTCGGCCCCGTCGGCCAGCCCCGGCAGCGGCTGCTCACCCGGGCCGTCGCCGACGACACAGGCCGCGCCCTCGTGCCACACGTGCCACAGCGCCCGCGCCGGGGCACCGGGGCCCCTGACCCAGATGAGGCCGGACTTCTTCGTGGCCTCCTCGACGACGGCCTGGTCGAGCAGCTCGCTTGTCATGGCCCCAAGCCTATCCAGCGGAACCCGCGGCCCTCAGAGCCAGCCGTTGCGCTTCAGCGTGCGGTGGATGCCCAGACAGATCGCCACCGTGACGCTGAGGATCACCGGGTAGCCGTACTTCCAGTGGGTCTCCGGCATGTAGTCGAAGTTCATGCCGTACACACCGCACACCATCGTCGGCACGGCGATGATCGCGGCCCACGAGGTGATCTTCCGCATGTCCTCGTTCTGTGCCACGGACGCCTGGGCGAGATTGGCCTGGAGGATCGAGTTCAGCAGCTCGTCGAAGCCGATGACCTGCTCGTGCACGCGGGCGACATGGTCGGCGACGTCTCGGAAGTACTTCTGGATGTCGGGGTCGATCAGCCGCATCGGCCGCTCGCTCAGCAGCTGCATGGGGCGAAGGAGCGGCGACACCGCGCGCTTGAACTCCAGGACCTCGCGCTTGAGTTGGTAGATCCGGCCAGCGTCCGTGCCGCGCGGCGAGCCCTTGCGGCCCGGCGAGAACACCTCGGTCTCCACCTCGTCGATGTCGTCCTGCACCGCGTCGGCGACGGCGAGGTACCCGTCGACGACATGGTCGGCGATGGCGTGCAGCACGGCCGACGGGCCCTTGGCGAGCAGCTCGGGGTCGTCCTGGAGGCGGTGCCGCAGCGCCCGGAGCGAGCCCTGGCCGCCGTGCCGGACGGTGATGAAGAAGTCCCGGCCGGTGAAGCACATGACCTCGCCGGTCTCGACGACCTCGCTGTTGGCGGTGAGCTCGTCGTGCTCGACGTAGTGGATGGTCTTGAAGACGGTGAACAGGGAGTCGTCGTAGCGCTCCAGCTTGGGGCGCTGGTGCGCCTGTACGGCGTCCTCGACGGCCAGCGGGTGCAGTCCGAACTCACCGGCGATACCGGAGAATTCGGCCTCGGTGGGCTCGTGCAGCCCGATCCACACGAAGCCCCCGTCGCGCCGCACCTGGCGCATGGCCTCGTGCGGGGTCAGCGGCTTGTCGGTCTCCAGGCGGCGGCCGTCCCGGTAGACGGCGCAGTCGACGACGGCGGAGGGGGTCGCGGGGTCCCGCGTGGTGTCGTAGGTACCGCTGTCCTTGCGCAGCGACGGACGGGCCGGGCGGACCGCGGCACGCAGGTCACGAATCATCGACATGAGCAGGCTCCTTCGCAACGGGCAACGAAGCGCGGAGGACCGCTGTACGGCTGGAACTGCCCGGAATGGGGACGTCCTGACCTCAGGATGTTTGGTACGTCCACAAAGCGGGGAGCACCGCACCGTTGCGGTGATGGGCTTCGTTGCTGATTCAGATCAGACGATCAGGCAAAGCGAAACGAAGTGCTCTTCCGCGTGAGGACGCAAGCGTGAGAGGACGGCGGTCAGCCGGAGCGGAACAGCCGAATCAGCTACATCAGCGGCGGGAAGAGCGAGTGGTACTGCACGGTCGACTTCGATCCATGACAGCCCCACCTCCTCCGGCCGGTCCCTCGTAAGGGACGATCCACACCCCGTACGGGGTTCCCCGTAGGGGAGTTTTCATCAGCGTCGGGACTCGATAGCGACGCTTCTGCGTGCTGCCCCGAACACCGGGCAAGAGTATCAGCCGACTGAAGTGTCAAGGCGCTGCTTTGCCCGGTACTGACGAGTTCTATGCTCGCGGCATGGCTGATGTTCTTCCTCTGGTCGAAGCCCGGTTGCGCACCGCACTGGGCGAACCGGACGCCCGCGCGGCGGTCACTTTCCTCGGTACGGACCGCATGGAGGTGCTCCGTTTCCAGGAGGGCGACATCGTCCGCTACGCGACGCTCGGCATGTCCGCGCAGCCCATGAGTGATCCGACGGCGATGGTCGCCGACCCGGTCAAGGGCCCCCGCGCGGAGCTCGTCCTCTCGGTGCGCGCCGGGATCGCCGACACCGACAAGGCGCTCCGACCGCTCGCCGTGCTCGCCGCGTCCCCGCAGGTGGAGGGCGTGATCATCGCCCCGGGCGCCTCGCTGGACGTCGGTGAACCGCTGTGGCCGGGCGCCCCGTTCACCTCGGTCCTGGTCGCCGAGCCGGGCGGCTTGGTCGAGGACCTGGAGCTCGACGGGCCCCTGGACCCGGTGCGTTTCCTGCCGCTGCTGCCCATGACGCCGAACGAGGCGGCCTGGAAGCGGGTGCACGGTGCCCAGGCCCTTCAGGAGCGCTGGCTCACCAGTGGGACGGACCTCAGGGATCCCGCCCGCAGGTCCGTCCCGCTGGAGTGACGGGGCGTGAGGAACCTCACCAACCGGTGGCCGAAAAGCGTCAGTTGGCGAATACGGTGACGCTGTCCTGCGTCGTGTGCCGAGTCTGCAGTTCCTCGGCATCGTGAGTGAGCGCGTTCCGCCGTACGAGTACTACGAGCGCGCCCGCCACGGCCGTGACCGCCGCCACCACGAACGGGACGCGGACGCTGCCGGTCCATTCCTCGATCCGCGGCGCGAAGTAGGGCGCCGCGGCCGCCGCGAACCAGCGCACGAAGTTGTAGCCCGCGCTCGCCACGGGGCGCGGTGCGTCCGAGACGCCGAGGGCCAGTTCCGTGTAGACGGTGTTGTTCACGCCGATGAAGGCGCCGGACAGGATCGTGCAGACGACGGCGGTGGTGTGGTCGCCGTAGCCGAGGACCAGTACGTCCAGCGCGAGCAGCACCAGTGACCCGCCGAGCACCTTCAGCGAACCGAACCGCTTCTGCAGGCGCGGCGCCACCAGGACCGAGAACACCGCCAGCAGCACACCCCAGGCGAAGAACACCGCGCCCGACCGGTACGGGCTCATGTTCAGCACGAAGGGCGTGAAGGCCAGCACGGTGAAGAACGTGTAGTTGTAGAAGAACGCCGAGACCGCCGCGGACGCCAGACCGCCGTGGCCGAGCGCCTTGAGCGGGTCGAGGATCGAGGTCTTGCGGGCCGGCTTCGGCTGCTCCTTCAGGAACGCGGCGATGCACAGGAAGCCGACGGCCATCAGGAAGGCCGTACCGAAGAACGGGTAGCGCCAGCTGGCGTCGCCGAGCAGGGCGCCCAGCAGCGGCCCGCACGCCATGCCGAGGCCGAGGGCGGACTCGTAGAGCAGGATCGCCGCCGCGCTGCCGCCGGCCGCCGCGCCGACGATGACCGCGAGGGCCGTCGAGACGAAGAGCGCGTTGCCGAGCCCCCAGCCCGCGCGGAAGCCGACCAGTTCGCCGACCGATCCGGACGTGCCCGCGAGTCCGGCGAAGACCACCACGAACGCGAGGCCCAGCAGCAGGGTCCTGCGGCCGCCGATCCGGCTGGAGACGTAGCCGGTGAGCAGCATCGCGACCGCGGTGATGAGGAAGTACGACGTGAAGAGCAGGGAGACCTGGCCGGGCGTGGCGTTCAGGCCGCCGGCGATGGACGGCAGGATCGGGTCGACGAGCCCGATGCCCATGAAGGCGACGACGGACGCGCCGGCGGTCGCCCACACGGCCCGCGGCTGCCGCAGAAGGCCGCCCGCTCCCGCGTCGAGGGGGTCCATACCGTTCTCCCATCCGGACTGAGGTGTGTGGTCGATGCACAGAATATGTTAGATAAGCTAATTAATGCAAGCTACATCTAAATCCTGCGGGATCCGGGTTTTCCCGTACCGGTTCCGTCCGGACGGGTGATCGTCCTTGACGTGGCGCACAAGGGGTAGGACCGTGGGGGCCTATGAGGGGCGAACCCAGTTGCCCGAAGTGTGGTGGCCGGGTCAGGGCTCCCGGACTCTTCGCCGACACCTGGCAATGCGATGTGCACGGCACCGTGCATCCGGTGCAGCCCGTGATCCCGCCCAGCGTCGAGGCCCTCGGCGTGGTCGTGCATCGCACGCAGGTGCCGGTATGGATGCCGTGGCCGCTGCCGATCGGCTGGCTGTTCACCGGAGTCGCCAGCGCGGGTGACGACCGCAGCGGCGGCAGAGGAAGTGCGGTGGCCTGCTCCGGACCCGGACCGCTCGGCGGCATGGGCGAGCTGATCCTGGTCGCGGAGGAGCTGGGGGTCGGTCTCGGCGCACGCTACGCGGGCATCGACGGCCCCGACCCCGGGTCGTACATGAACGTCGAGAAGCCGCCCCAGGCCAAGGTCCTCGCCGCCGGCCGCCCCACACCGCTGTGGCATGTGTCGGGCACGCCCGACGACCGTGCCGTGTTCGCGGGGGAGGCGCTCGGGATGTGGCTGTGGGCGGTCATGTGGCCCGAGCAGTCGGGCCTGTTGATGTACGACGAGCTCGTGCTGACGGACCTGAGGGACGCGGGGGCCGAGGTGGAACTGGTGCCCTGCGGGGCGTTGTCGCCGCGCTTGCTCGAGCCGTAGCGCCCACCGGGGTGGGGGTGTCGCTTGTCGGGCGGCTGCGGGTTGTGTGTGTCTGGTCGCGCAGTTCCCCGCGCCCCTGAGGTGGGTGGATGTAGGGGGCGCTTGCCGCGTGCGGGTGTGACAGGGGGCGTGGAAAATGCGGTTATCCTTGAGCGGCCCCTTCCGTATCGTCCCCGACTGGAGTTCGCGTCGTGCGTATCGATCTGCACACCCACTCCACCGCTTCCGACGGTACGGACACCCCCGCTGAGCTGGTGCGCAATGCCGCCGCGGCCGGGCTGGACGTCGTGGCGCTCACCGATCACGACACCACCCGCGGGTACGCCGAAGCCGTTGCTGCTCTGCCGGACGGGCTCACCCTCGTCACCGGCGCCGAGCTCTCCTGTCGTATCGACGGGATCAGCATGCACATGCTGGCCTACCTCTTCGACCCCGAGGAGCCCGCGCTGCTCGCCGAGCGGGAGCTCGTGCGGGACGACCGGGTGCCGCGGGCCCAGGGCATGGTCGCCAAGCTCAACGGGCTGGGCGTGCCCGTCACCTGGGAGCAGGTGCTGCGGATCGCCGGTGACGGCTCGGTCGGGCGGCCGCATGTCGCCTCCGCGCTGGTCGAGCTCGGGGTCGTCCCGACCGTGAGCGACGCCTTCACCGAGGACTGGCTCGCCGACGGCGGCCGGGCCTACGTGGCGAAGCACGAGACCGACCCGTTCGAGGCGATCCGGCTGGTCAAGGCCGCGGGCGGGGTGACCGTGTTCGCGCACCCCGCCGCGAGCAAGCGGGGCCGTACGGTGCCGGAGTCCGCGATCGCCGAGCTGGCCGCGGCCGGGCTCGACGGCATCGAGGTCGACCACATGGACCACGACCCCGACACCCGCGCCCGGCTCCGCGGGCTCGCCAAGGAACTCGGACTGCTGCCGACCGGGTCCAGCGACTACCACGGCAGCCGCAAGACGTGCGTGCTCGGTGAGTACACGACGGATCCCGAGGTGTACGGCGAGATCACGCGACGGGCGACCGGGGCGTTTCCCGTGCCGGGGACCGGCGGGGCCTAGGCCCTGAAGCGCAGGTCGCTCACCTTCACGTCTGTTGTGGGGCACCCGGCGTCGCCGGCCGTGCCCGTCCGTTCCCCCTCGCGGGACACCTTCCCCCAGCGGTAGCGGCACCGCTCGGCGCTGCCTGCCCACCGCGCGTTCTCCCTCTCCTCGCAAGGCTCCTCACGCATGTTCGACGTCGCCGTTTTCGGCTCCCTGTTCCTGACCCTGTTCGTCATCATGGATCCCCCCGGGATCACCCCGATCTTCCTCGCGCTCACCGCGGGCCGGCCGGCCAAGGTGCAGAAGCGGATGGCCTTCCAGGCCGTCTGTGTCGCGGGCGGAGTGATCGCCGTGTTCGGGCTCCTCGGCCACCAGATCCTCAACTATCTGCATGTCTCCGTCCCCGCGCTGATGATCGCGGGCGGGCTGCTGCTCCTGCTGATCGCGCTCGACCTGCTCACCGGCAAGACCGACGAGCCGAAGCAGACCAAGGACGTCAACGTCGCCCTCGTCCCGCTGGGCATGCCGCTGCTGGCCGGGCCGGGTGCGATCGTGTCGGTCATCCTCGCCGTGCAGAAGGCCGGCAGCGTCGCCTCGCAGGTGTCGGTGTGGTCGGCGATCGTCGCCATCCATGTCGTGCTGTGGCTCGTGATGCGGTACTCGCTGCTGATCATCCGCGTCATCAAGGACGGCGGCGTGGTCCTGGTGACCCGGCTCGCTGGCATGATGCTCTCCGCCATCGCCGTGCAGCAGATCATCAACGGCGTGACCCAGGTGATCCAGGGCGCCTGAGCCGCGGACGCGCGAAGCCCCCGTACGCCGTGGGTGGCGTACGGGGGCTTCGAAGCTTCTTCGGTGATCCGCGGCTGTTACGAGGCCGTGGTCTCGGCGGGTCGGATCCACAGCCGCTGCCCCGTCGCGGCGGCCTGCTGAACGATCCGGTTGACGGAGGCGGCGTCCACGACGGTGCTGTCCACGGGCGTGCCGTCGAACTCGTCGAGTCGCATGATTTCGAAGCGCATGGCTTCTCCCTTCGTCTGGTCATCCTCCTGAGGAGAACTACTCGGTTACACAAGTAGGGAACGTGCTTCACGTTACAAACATTCCCTACGCTAAAGAAATTTTTCGAACGGCTAACTACTGACCGGTAAGAGGTTGGCCGACGATCAAGGGGAGACTGACCGGGACCGGTTGTGTTCGCAGCGTGACCGCCGGGACAATGGAGACGATGAACGACGACCTCGGCGCACTCTCCGCCCGCATCGACCACACCAACGAGCTGCTGCAACGCATGCTCGCCGAGGTGGCGAAGACGCCCTCGACCCACGCGATCTTCGTCGACGCGGGCTACCTGTACGCGGCCGCGGGCCGGCTGGTCGCCGGGACCGAGGACCGCCGCGCCTTCGACCTGGACGCCGAGGGGCTCATCGAGGCGCTCATCGACCGGGCCCGCACGATCTTCGCCGACAGCAGGCTGCTGCGCGTCTACTGGTACGACGGTGCCCGGCGCCGCATCCACACCGCCGAGCAGCAGTCGATCGCCGAACTCCCCGATGTGAAGGTGCGGCTGGGAAACCTCAACGCCAACAACCAGCAGAAGGGCGTCGACTCCCTGATCCGGACCGATCTGGAGTCCCTGGCCCGACATCGCGCGATCAGCGACGCGGCCCTGCTCGGCGGGGACGAGGACCTGGTGTCGGCGGTCGAGGCGGCGCAGGGGTACGGGGCGCGGGTGCACCTGTGGGGGATCGAGGCCCCGGAGGGCCGCAACCAGGCCGAGCCGCTGCTCTGGGAGGTCGACAGCCAGCGCACCTTCGACCTCGACTTCTTCAAGCCGTACGTCTCCCGGCGCACGTCCGCCGCGTACGAGGGGGCGGGGGCGCGGCCGACTCGGGAGGACGTCCGCTTCGTCGGCGCGCAGATCGCGGCGAAGTGGCTCGCGGCGCGCGGGCGGGAGTCACTCGTGGAGCTGCTGCCCGGGCATCCCTATCTGCCCGGGTCGGTCGACCAGGACTTGCTGGTGGAGGCGGAGGGGCTGCTCCAGTACTCGCTGCGGGGGCAGGCCGATCTGCGGCGGGCCTTGCGTGACGGGTTCTGGGAGCATCTCCAGGCGCAGTACTAGCCCTCCGCGACGCTGTCCCAGAAATCGGCGGTGGCCCGGGCGGTGGGCAGCGGCTGGTCGGCGTTGGGGGAGTGCTCGGCGCCGGGGATGACCGTGCGGCGGGCCTTCAGACGTGCGGCCATGTCGTCGAGTACCGGGACCGGCCAGGTGTCGTCGCTGGCGCCGGACAGGACGTGGAACGGCAGCGGCAGGGCGGCCAGTTCGTCGACGCGGTCCGGTTCCGTGGTCAACTGACGTCCGGTGGCGAGGAGTTGGGCGGGCTTCGTGCCGAGCCAGCGGCGCCGCAGCAGGTCCTGGCCGCCGATGCCCTTGGCCGGGCCGCCGACCTCCTCGGGCGGGCCCATGGCGAGGATCGCCTCCCAGGTCTCGGCCATCGTCATCACCGCGAGCGCGTCCCGCAGGAGCTTCACGCGCTGCTGCTGGGAGTCGGAGATCTGGGCGGGGCCCGACGCCATGAGGGTGAGCGACCGGAACGGCGTGTGGTCGATGAGGACGGCGGCGCGGGCGATCTGGCCGCCCAGCGAGTGGCCGAAGAGGTGCAGCGGGGTGTCGCGAGCGCCGAGGGCCTCCGCCTGCGCCAGCACGTCCCTCGCCAACTCGCCCCGCGCGTAGGCGGATTCGTCCTCCTCCGGGCCGTCCGACTCATGCTGTCCGCGTCCGTCGACGGCGATCGTGCGGTAGCCGCGTGCCGCCAGCGGCTCCTGCATGAGCGTGAAGTCCTCCTTGCTGCCGGTGAATCCGGGGAGCAGCAGGGCCGAGCCCCGGGCCTCGATGCCGGGGGCGACGGGGTGGTCGACGACGGCGAAGGCGCCGCGCGAGGTGTCGAGGCGGTAGGCGCGGGCGTTCGGGGGCGGGGTGAAGGCGGGTTGGGTGGTCACGAGGGGGAGGGTAGCGGGTGGCCTTGAACCCTCCGAGCCCAGCCGTCGGGGGATCAGTGCGGGCGGAGGGAGGGCGGGTGGTGCCTGGGCAGCGGGTGCTCACGAACTCCCCGAGTCCTTCCGGGGCCGGTCGGAGGGTGAGGCGCCTACGGCCGTTTCCTGAGTTCTCCGGGGTCGGTCGGAGGGTGAGACGCCGACGGCCCGGTCCCACGTGAGGTGGGACCGGGCCGTCGTGCGGGAGATCAGCTCTCCGTGGGCTCCGCGGCAGCCGTGGCCTTGCGGGTCCGGCGTGCCCTGGGCTTGGCCTCCGTGGCCTCCGCCGTGCCGTCGGCGGCCGCCACCGTGGCGGCGGCCTTGCGGGTGCGGCGGCGCGGGGCCGGCGCATCCTCGGCAGCCGGCTCCTGCGTGGCCTGGGCCGGGATGTCGGCGACCTCGGTGGCCTTCGCGGACGCCGCGGTCTTGCGGGTGCGGCGTGCCTTGGGCTTGGCTTCCGCGGCCTCGGCGGTGTCCACCGCGGCCTCGGCGGTCGCCTTGCGTGTGCGGCGCGGCTTGGCCTCGGCGGCCTCCGGCTCGGCAACGGTCGCGGCGGCCTTGCGGGTCCGGCGCGGCTTGGCCTCCGTGCCCTCGGCCGTGTCCACGGCTGCCTCGGCGGTGGCCGTGGCCTTGCGGGTGCGGCGTGCCTTGGGCTTGGCTTCCGCGGCCTCGGCGGTGTCCACCGCGGCCTCGGCGGTCGCCTTGCGTGTGCGGCGCGGCTTGGCCTCGGCGGCCTCCGGCTCCTGGGCCGTCTGGGCCGGGATGTCGGCGGCCTGGGGCGCGTCGGCGGCGGCCGCGGTCTTGCGGGTGCGGCGTGCCTTGGGCTTGGTCTCCGTGGCCTCGGCGGTGTCGACAGCGGCCTCGGCCGTCGCCTTACGGGTCCGGCGGCGCGGCTTGGTCTCCGCGGCCTCCGGGGCCTCCTGTACCGCCTCGGCGGTGTCGACGGCGGTCTCGGCGGCTGCGGTCGCCTTGCGGGTGCGGCGGCGCGGCCTGGCGGCGGGGGCCTCGTCGGGCTCCGCGGCCTGCGGTGCCGTAACCGGCTCGGACGCCTGCACGGCCTCCGTCTCGGGTGCCACGGTCTCCGCCTCGGGGGCCACGGTCTCCGCCGAAGTCGCCTGCTGCTCCGCCGACTTGCGAGTGCGGCGGCGGCGCGGCTTGGCCGGGGTCTCGTCCGCCGTGTCCAGGGACGGGCCCTCGGCCGTCTCGACCGCGGCCTCGGCGGCCGTGGTCGTCGGCGCCGCCTCCGACACCGCTCCGCCACGGGTACGGCGACGGCGGCGCGGGGTACGCGAGGCGGTGACCGCCTCGGCCGTACCGGCCTCGGTGGTCTCCTCGACGGAGCCCGTGGCCGGGGCCGACGTCGCGTCCAGCGGGGATCCGCCGCGCGTACGGCGACGGCGACGCGGCGTACGCGCCGGGCGCTCGCGCTCCGGCGAGGACGAACGGGCGTCGTCCCGGCCGCCCCGGCCACCGCGACCGCGCGCACCGCGCCCGCCGGTCTCGCCGAGGTCCTCGACCTCCTCTGCCGCCAGCCCGGCGCGCGTGCGCTCCGAGCGGGGCAGAACACCCTTGGTGCCGGCAGGGATCTTCAGGTCCTCGAAGAGGTGCGGGGACGTGGAGTACGTCTCCGGCGGGTCGTTGAAGTCCAGCTCCAGCGCCTTGTTGATGAGCTGCCAGCGCGGGATGTCGTCCCAGTCGACCAGCGTGATCGCCGTACCCGTGTTGCCCGCGCGGCCCGTACGGCCGATGCGGTGCAGGTACGTCTTCTCCTCTTCCGGCGACTGGTAGTTGATGACGTGCGTGACACCCTCGACGTCGATGCCGCGCGCGGCGACGTCGGTGCAGACGAGGACGTCCACCTTGCCGTTGCGGAAGGCGCGCAGCGCCTGCTCGCGGGCGCCCTGGCCGAGGTCGCCGTGGACCGCGCCGGAGGCGAAGCCGCGCTGCTGGAGCTGGTCGGCCAGGTCGGCGGCCGTGCGCTTCGTACGGCAGAAGACCATGGCCAGTCCCCGGCCCTCGGCCTGCAGTATGCGCGCGACCATCTCGGGCTTGTCCATGTTGTGCGCGCGGTACACGTGCTGCGAGATGTTCGCGACGGTCACGCCCTCGTCGTCCGGCGCGGTGGCGCGGATGTGCGTGGGCTGCGACATGTAGCGGCGCGCGAGACCGATGACCGCGCCCGGCATGGTCGCCGAGAACAGCATGGTCTGGCGCCTGACCGGCAGCATGTTGATGATCTTCTCGACGTCGGGCAGGAAGCCCAGGTCGAGCATCTCGTCGGCCTCGTCGAGGACGAGCGCCTTGATGTGCTTGAGGTTGAGCTTCTTCTGGCCCGCGAGGTCCAGCAGGCGGCCCGGGGTGCCGACGATGACGTCGACGCCCTTCTTCAGGGCCTCGACCTGCGGCTCGTAGGCGCGGCCGCCGTAGATCGCCAGGACGCGGACGTTGCGCACCTTGCCGGCGGTCAGCAGGTCGTTGGTGACCTGCGTGCACAGCTCGCGCGTGGGGACGACGACGAGCGCCTGCGGGGCGTCGGTGAGCGCCTCGGGCTCGGCGCGGCCGGCCTCGACGTCGGCGGGGACGGTGACGCGCTCCAGGAGCGGGAGACCGAAGCCCAGCGTCTTGCCGGTACCGGTCTTGGCCTGGCCGATGACGTCCGTGCCGGAGAGGGCGACGGGGAGGGTCATCTCCTGGATGGGGAAGGGATTGACGATGCCGACGGCCTCAAGGGCCTCAGCGGTCTCGGGAAGGATGCCGAGCTCTCGGAAAGTCGTAGTCAGGGTGCTGCCTCTTCTGTGTGCGCGGTGCGAGGCGAGCGCGGGGGGTCTTTGACGGACCGTGCCGGGGACGTCGGCTGCCTTACGGGCTGGCCGTAGGGCACGGGACCACTGCCGACGCTCTAGCGCTCGTACCGCTGAGGGTGTCCCTCCGGTCGTCGTACGCACAGTGCCGTACGGCCGGGGAGGGCTGTCGGGTCGGAGCCGATCGGGCCACCGACCGGGCATCCTCATAACGTGCGGCCCGTCGAGATACGTCTGAGTACTCAGCGGGCGCATTACCACCATACCCCGGAAACGCGCACATGCGATGGCCGAATTGGTCACGTAGTCGGCGTCACAGTGATTGACCAGGGACTTCCGTGACTCGACGAGCGGGCTATTGTGCGCTTCATGACGACGCCTGACAACACCTCTGACGCCTCCGCCACCGCCGTCGAACACACCGGGGTCGCCGCCCAGGACTGGGCCACGGCCTCCGCCGATCCGCAGTACCGGGCCGCTGTCGTGGACCTGCTCGGCGCGCTGGCCTACGGAGAGCTGGCGGCGTTCGAGCGCCTCGCCGAGGACGCCAAGCTGGCGCCGACGCTGGCGGACAAGGCGGAGCTGGCGAAGATGGCGTCGGCCGAGTTCCACCACTACGAGAAGCTGCGGGACCGGCTGACCGAGATCGGGGCCGAGCCGACGCAGGCGATGGAGCCGTTCGTCGCCGCGCTGGACGGCTTCCACAAGCAGACGGCGCCCTCGGACTGGCTGGAGGGGCTCGTCAAGGCGTACGTCGGTGACTCGATCGCCAGTGACTTCTACCGGGAGGTCGCGGCGCGGCTCGACTCCGACACGCGCGGGCTGGTGCTCGCCGTGCTCGACGACACCGGGCACGCGTCGTTCGCCGTCGAGAAGGTGCGGGCCGCGATCGACGCCGATCCGCGCGTCGGCGGGCGGCTCGCGCTGTGGGCGCGGCGGCTGATGGGGGAGGCGCTGTCGCAGTCCCAGCGGGTGGTCGCCGACCGGGACGCGCTGTCGACGATGCTGGTCGGTGGCGTCGCGGACGGCTTCGATCTCGCCGAGGTCGGGAAGATGTTCTCGCGGATCACCGAGGCGCATACGAAGCGGATGGCTGCGCTGGGGCTTGCGGCGTAGTTTTCTCGCCCCCGCCGCCCCTACCCGTCCCGTCCTCAAGGGGCTCCGCCCCTGCGACCCCGGTCAGGGGGCTGCCGCCCCCTGAACCCCCGCTCCGGCCCTGAACGGGCCTTGTCCTCAAACGCCGGACGGGCTGGGAGATCACCGGCGTCAGTGGCTGGGAGATCACCGGCTTCAGTGGCTGGGAGATGACCGGCGTCGG
Source organism: Streptomyces coerulescens (assembly GCF_042657965.1). Lineage (NCBI taxonomy): Bacteria > Bacillati > Actinomycetota > Actinomycetes > Kitasatosporales > Streptomycetaceae > Streptomyces > Streptomyces coerulescens. The sequence continues at coordinate 330,232 of NZ_JBHSKM010000001.1, read as the reverse complement.
TGGCTGGAGGAGGTCACCGGCCTCCGTGGCTGGAAGAGATCACCGACGTCAGTTGTCCGGCGGCCGCCGGTCCTCCGGGTCTACGCGGTCGCCGAGTGACGGCGGAGTCTTCCCGCCGGGCGGACCAGTAGGGAGAGGGAGGCGGCGGAGACGACCGCCGCGCCGATCAGGATCACGAAGAGGTTGCCGAAGTCGAGCGCGGTGTGCGTGATGAAGGCGCCGAAAAGACCGCCCGCGACACCTGTCGAGAGGACCAGCGAGCGGGCGGGCAGCCGGTGCGGCAGGCGGCGCGCGGCGGCCCAGGCCAGGGCGAGGCCGAGGATCGCGGAGCTGATCGCTTCCAAGAGCATGTTGGGGTCCCTCCCACATGGCCGGCCGGCTCGAAACGGTCGTAGCCCGTCATACCCCTGACCTGCGGAATGCAATCCTCCTCTGTGATCGGGCTGTGCGCCATTCGTGGAGGGGGAGGGGACGGGAAACGGGAGGGCCCGGCGACTCGTGTCGCCGGGCCCTCCCGTGATCTGCCGCGTCGGCGCCCTGTTACAGCGCGCCGAATCCCACCTTGCGCGGAGCCGGCTCACCGAGCTCCACGTAGGCGAGGCGGTCGGCCGGGACGAGGACCTTGCGGCCGTGCTCGTCCACGAGGCTGAGCAGCTGCGTCTTCCCGGACAGCGCCTCGGACACCGCCTTCTCGACCTCCTCGGCACTCTGACCGCTCTCCAGAACGATCTCGCGGGGCGCGTGCTGCACGCCGATCTTGACCTCCACGGCTATGTCCCTCCGACGGTCAGTGAAGTGCGCGACCTTCCGCGCCGTACCCAGCACACATTAGCCCGGTGAGGGGACGTACACGCTCCGACCAAGAACGCCAACAGCGAACAGCGGGCGGGAACAAACGTGCCCGTGGGGCCGGTGGGCGTCAGTGGTGCTCGATACCGTGCAGCGGGAAGCCCGCGATACCGCGCCATGCCAGGGACGTCAGCAGCTGCACCGCCTGGTCGCGCGGGACGCTGCGGTCGCTGTGCAGCCAGGAGCGTGCCACGACCTGCGCGAGACCGCCGAGGCCGGAGGCCAGCAGCATCGACTCGGCGCGCGAGAGGCCGGTGTCCTCGGCGATGACGTCGCAGATCGCCTCGGCGCAATCGTTCGTGACCTTGTCGACGCGCTCGCGCACGGCGGGCTCATTGGTGAGGTCCGACTCGAAGACCAGGCGGAACGCGCCGCCGTCGTCCTCGACGTACGCGAAGTACGCGTCCATCGTCGCCCGCACGCGCTGCTTGTTGTCGGTCGTCGACGCGAGCGCGTGGCGAACGGCTTGGATCAGGGACTCGCAGTGCTGGTCCAGCAGCGCGAGATAGAGGTCGAGCTTGCCCGGGAAGTGCTGGTAGAGCACCGGCTTGCTGACGCCGGCGCGCTCGGCGATGTCGTCCATCGCCGCGGCGTGGTAGCCCTGCGCGACGAAGACCTCCTGGGCGGCGCCCAACAGCTGGTTCCGTCGGGCACGGCGCGGCAGGCGCGTGCCCCGCGGGCGTGCCGCCTCTGTCTGCTCGATGGCTGTCACGCCGCCTCCCAATGTCGTCCACATGCGGTGTGCGCCGCGCCGCCATCGTACTTTTCGGTAACCCTGGTGTGCGCGGTGCGAGCGCAGAATTTCACGGACCGGACGGTGGCGAAAGTCGCGCACAGGGTTTGAAACCCGGGCAGAGCGGGCACCGAATGGCCTCTTTCCTGCTCAGCGGCACTCTCACGGGTGGTCGTGCTGCGTCAGCGATGGTCGTTCTCTGTCACCGGCAGTCGTCCTCGGTCACCGGTAGTCGTCCTCGTCGATGGAGACGACGCGTGCCTGCTCGATCAGATCGGCCTCGTTCGCCTCGTTCCGGTCCGCGTCGTCCAGCGTGTCGTCGCGGTCGCGCCTGACGTCGGCATGCTGCTCGGCCGCGTCGGCCGGCGGGGCCTCGACGTCGAACTCCTCGGACTCCTCGGTGTCCTCGTCCACGAACGTGTCGGGGTCGGTCGGATCGACGGCCATGGCGGGCTCCCTTCCTAGAACGTCCCCGGGGGACGGCGTCCCTGGGCGAAGCTGGGGTCCACATCCGGGTGCCCTGCGTATGAGCCTAGGAGACACCGGTTTCGCACGCTATGCGATGCGCCGGGGGATCTGTGGGCCGTGCTCGCCTCCGGTTCCCCGGCCTTCCGGATGCCATGTACTTGACGACTTGTGACGGCGAACACATGAACCACTGCGTGATCGTCTCGTAACATTGCCGCATGTCTTCGACCGAGCTCCCGTCCGCGCCGGCCGCCAGCGCGCTTCCGAAGGTGGCGACCGTCCGGGTCGCGGAGGGCGAGCGGCTGCGATCGGTCGGACTGCCCGGGATCACGCTGACGGTGCGGGCGAGACCGCCCGCGCGCGAGGGGCTGGCGCCCGCGCTCTACGTCCATGGACTCGGCGGTTCCTCGCAGAACTGGTCGGCGCTGATGCAGCAGCTGGAGGGCGAGGTCGACGGCGAGGCCGTCGACCTGCCGGGCTTCGGCGACTCGCCGCCACCGGACGACGGGGACTACTCGATCACCGCGCACGCACGCGCGGTGATCCGCTATCTGGACGCCTCCGACCGCGGCCCCGTGCATCTCTTCGGCAACTCGCTCGGCGGCGCCGTCACGACGCGTGTCGCAGCCGTGCGCCCCGACCTCGTCCGCACGCTCACCCTCGTGTCGCCCGCGCTGCCGGAGATCCGGGTCCAGCGCACCGCCGTACCGACCGGCCTGCTCGCGGTGCCCGGGGTGACCGCGCTCTTCACCCGCCTCACCCGGGGGTGGACGGCGGAGCAGCGGGTCCGCGGCGTGATGCACCTCTGCTACGGCGACCCCGGGCGGGCCACGCCGGAAGGATTCCGCAACGCGGTCGAGGAGATGGAGCGCCGGCTGCAGCTGCCGTACTTCTGGGACGCGATGACGCGTTCCGCGCGCGGGCTGGTCAACGCCTACACACTGGGCGGCCAGCACGCCCTGTGGCGCCAGGCGGAGCGGGTGCTGGCGCCGACCCTCCTCATCTACGGCGGCCGGGACCAGCTCGTGGGCTACCGCATGAGCCGCAAGGCAGCGCACAGCTTCCGTGACTCCCGGCTGCTGACCCTGCCGGACGCCGGGCACGTGGCGATGATGGAGTACCCCGAGGTCGTCGCCCGGGCGTTCCGTGAACTCCTCGTCGAGACGGGGCAGTCGCAGGCCGTGAATCCACGCGAGCGGGCCGACGTCGCCGGAGACGGCGAAGCCGCGTCCGAGAACCCGGGGAGCTGAGGCGCGACGTGGGACGCCACAGCCGCCGCGGATCCGGCGCCAAACGCGACACCGCGGACACCACCGCACGACAGGGCTCCCGGGGGGCGCAGCCGGATACCGGCGCGGTCCAGCGGGGGCCGTCCGCGCCCGGCCCCGGTTCCGGTCCGGGTGCTGCCGGGCCGGGGAGGGTTCCGGGTCCTCGACCCGCGCCGGGTCCCGCACGACAGGGGATACCGGGGCCCGCGTACGGCGGGCAGGGCTTCCCCGACGGGACGCCCGCGCACGGTGTGCCCAGGCTGCCGGACGGCACTCCCGCCCACGGTGTCCCGAGGCTCCCGGACGGTACGCCCGTCCATGGTGTCCCGAGGCTGCCCGACGGCACGCCCGCGCACGGCACGCCCAGGCTTCCCGATGGCACTCCCGCGCATGGATTCCCCCACTTTCCCGACGGGACCCCTGCCCAGGGTGTGCCCCGGTTCCCCGACGGGACGCCCGCTCAGGGTGTGCCCCGGTACTCGGGCGGGACCCCCGCCCAGGGCGTGCCCCGGTACGGGGACGGGACGCCCGCGCATGGCATACCCCAGGCCCGCGGCAGCCACCCCGAGCAGCGTGAACCCGGCGGTGGATGGGGTGAGTTGAGGGGGCGTACCGGGGTCGCGTACGGCACTGCGGGGGCGGCCGGTGCGGCCCCCGCGACCGGTGTGCCTCTGCCCCGTCCCCGGCGGGCGGCGCACTCGGAAGGGCCCCGGCAGGACTATGTCGACGCCTTCGACGAGGACGTCGACGTCTTCGCGCCCCGGACGACCGGGACCGCACACGCCGCGCACGCCTCCACCACCGACTGGGACACCAGGGGCGGTGCCGGCGCCGACGTGGACGACGACGCCCCGCCGACCGGCGAGCCCGTGCCGGCGCAGGGCGGCAAGGGGCGGACCTTCACCGGTATCGCCGCTGCCGCCGTCGTCACCGTGCTGGCCGTCGTCGTCGCAGGCCAGGTCGCGAAGGGGCGGGACGACGCCGACACGCAGTCGCAGTCCGCCGCCGACCAGGCACGCGACGCCCGGGACTCCGCCTCGCGCGGCGACGGACGGCCGACGCACTCCGGCTCGCAGGGCGTCACGACGCTGACGTACGGCCAGAAGATGGCCGTGACGTACCCGCTCGGTGCGACCCTCAGGGGTCCGGGGAAGTTCGACGCGATACAGGGAGTCGACAAGGCGCCGGGCACGGGACAGAAGTTCACCTACCGCGTGGATGTCGAGCAGGGGCTCGGGCTGGACGGCGAGCTGTTCGCCGAGGCCGTGCAGAAGACCCTCAACGACGACCGCAGCTGGGCCCACAACGGCGCCCGCACCTTCGAGCGCATATACACCGGCAAGCCCGACTTCGTGATCACGCTGGCCAGCCCCGGCACCACCGCCGACTGGTGCGCCAAGTCCGGACTCGACACCACCGAGGACAACGTCTCGTGCGACTCGGCCTCCACCGAGCGCGTCATGATCAACGCCTACCGATGGGCGCAGGGATCGGAGACGTACGGCGACCGCATCCATGAGTACCGGCAGATGCTGATCAACCACGAGGTCGGCCACCGGCTCGGTTTCGGCCATGTGACCTGCGACAAGGACGGCGAGCTCGCCCCGGTCATGCAGCAGCAGACCAAGTTCCTCGACCACGACGGGATCCACTGCCGGGCCAACCCCTGGGCTTATCCCAGGAGTTGACGGGTGACTCGGACGTCACATTGACATGTGCAGCGAGATCATCCATATTTCTGCACATGTCGTCCCGTCACGCCTCCTCTCGCGCCGCCATCGAGCTGGCGCTCATCGGCGTGACCGCTCTGTGCGTGGCCGACATTCTCTGTCGCTGACGCTCGCCCTTGGCGTTCGCGTCGCGATCTCTTTCCCTCCCGTGATCACGTGACCTTTTTCTTGTCCCGTGATGTGGTCGCGGGTACCTGACGACCCGACGGTCCGACGCCGGGGCAGACGTCTGCTCACTTCTGTCTCACTTCGCGTCACTGTGTCTCGCCATTCGATATACCGGCGGGATCGCAGGATCGCGGGATCCCATCAATCCCGAGAGGTCGTCTCCGATGCGTCAACCGTCCGTCACAGCGCGCCGCGTGGCCGCGGCATCCGTCAGCCTGGTCGTGGCAGCGGGCGCCGTCGCCTGCGGCCCTCAGGACAACGATGCCAAGAGTTCCGGCGGCGACTCCACGCCCCACAAGGGCGGCACGCTCACGGTCCTGAACTCCAACCCCCAGCAGGACTTCGACCCCGCCCGCCTCTACACCTCCGGCGGCGGCAACGTCCCCTCCCTCGTCTTCCGCACCCTCACCACCCGCAACCGCGAGAACGGCGAGGCCGGCGCCAAGGTCGTCCCCGACCTCGCCACCGACACCGGACGCCCCAACAAGGACGCGACCGTGTGGACGTACACCTTGAAGGACGGCATTAAGTACGAGGACGGGACGCCGATCACTTCGGCCGACATCAAGTACGGCATCGAGCGTTCCTTCGCCCCCGAGCTGTCCGGCGGCGCCCCGTATCTGCGGGACTGGCTGGTCGGTGCCGCCGACTACCAGGGGCCGTACAAGAAGGGCGACAAGGGGCTCTCGGCGATCGAGACGCCGGACGCGCGGACGATCGTCTTCCATCTCAACAAGCCCGAGGGCGAGTTCCCCTACCTCGCCACGCAGACCCAGTTCACGCCCGTGCCGAAGGCCAAGGACACCGGCACGAAATACGAGCAGCACCCGGTCTCGTCCGGGCCGTACAAGGTCGTCAGCAATGAGAACGACGGTGAGCGGCTCGTCCTGGAGCGCAACACGCACTGGTCCGCCTCGACGGACGCCGAGCGCAAGGCCTACCCCGACAAGATCGACGTACGGTCCGGGCTCGACTCGTCCGTGATCAACCAGCGGCTGTCGTCGTCCCAGGGCGCGGACGCCTCCGCCGTCACCACGGACACCAACCTCGGCCCGGCCGAGCTCGCCAAGGTGACCGGCGACAAGGAGCTGGCCGCCCGGGTCGGTACCGGTCACTTCGGCTACACCAACTACATCGCCTTCAACCCCGAGATCAAGCCGTTCGACAACGCCAAGGTGCGGCAGGCGATCGCGTACGCCATCGACCGGTCGTCGGTCGTCAACGCCGCCGGCGGCTCCGCGCTGGCCGAGCCCGCCACCACCTTCCTGCCGGACCAGAAGTCCTTCGGCTACACGCCGTACGACCACTTCCCGGCGGGTGCCGCCGGTGATCCGGCGAAGGCCAAGAAGCTACTTAATGAGGCCGGTTACGCGGACGGGCTCACTGTCACCCTGACCCACTCCAACGCCAAGGACTTCGAGACCAGCCCGGAGATCGCCACCGCCGTCCAGGACGCGCTCAAGAAGGCCGGCATCACGGTCAAGCTCCAGGGCCTGGAGGAGAACGACTACTCCGACAAGATCCACAGCGTGAAGACCGAACCCGGGTTCTTCCTGGCGCACTGGGGTGCCGACTGGCCCTCCGGCGGTCCGTTCCTCGCCCCGATCTTCGACGGCCGGCAGATCGTCAAGGACGGCGCGAACTTCAACACGGGGCTGCTCGACGACACGGCAGTCAATGCCGAGATCGATGCGATCAACAAGCTGACCGACCTCGACGCCGCCGCGAAGCGGTGGGGCGCGCTCGACGCGAAGATCGGCGAGCAGGCGCTGACCGTGCCGCTGTTCCACCCCGTCTACAAGCGGCTGTACGGCAAGGACATCAAGAACGTCGTGATCAGCGACTGGACCGGTGTCCTGGACATCTCCCAGGTCGCGGTGAAGTAGCGCCGTGAGTGAGGCAGTTCTCGCCGTCGAGGCTCCCGGGGTGTCCGCCCCGGGGGCCTCGGGGGCCCGTCAGTTCTGGCGGCGGCTGCGCACGCAGCGTGCCGCCCTCGTCGCGGCGGTCGTCGTCGCGCTGCTCGTCCTTCTCGCGCTCGCCGCACCCCTGCTCACCGCGATCGAGGGCCAGGACCCGACGTCGTACCACCCGTCGTTGGTGGACTCCGCGCGCGGGGGCGTGCCCATCGGCTCCTTCGGGGGCGTGAGCGCCGACCACTGGCTCGGCGTCGAACCGCAGACCGGGCGGGATCTGTTCGCGCGCCTGGTGTACGGCGCCCGGGTCTCCCTCGGGGTCGCGCTGGCCGCGACCCTCGTCGAGGTCGCCATCGGCGTCGTCGTGGGCGTCGCCGCCGCGCTCGGCAGCCGCTGGGTCGACCAGGTGCTCAGCCGGTTCACCGACGTCATCGTCGCCATGCCGCTGATGATCATGGCGCTCGCACTGCTGGCGATCGTGCCGTCGAGCTTCCCGCGGCCCGTGCTGGTCGCCCTGGTCATCGGGCTGATCGGGTGGGGCAACATCGCGAAGATCGTGCGCGCCCAGACGCTCACCCTCAAGGGGCTCGACTACGTCGCCGCGGCCAGGCTCAGCGGCTGGGGCACCTGGCGGATCGCCCGCCGTGAGCTGCTGCCCGGCATCGCCGCGCCGGTCATCACCTACGCGGCGCTGCTCGTCCCGGCCAACATCACCGTCGAGGCCGCCCTGTCCTTCCTGGGCGTCGGCGTGAAGCCCCCGACGCCGTCCTGGGGACAGATGCTCACCGCGGCCGACGTCTGGTATCAGGCCGCCCCGCAGTATCTTCTGCTGCCCGCCGGCGCGCTCTTCGTGACCGTCCTCGCCCTGACCGTCCTCGGCGACGGCGTGCGCACGGCGCTCGACCCGCGCGCGGCGTCCCGGCTGCGCGTCGGCACCGGCCGCAAGAGGGGGGCCAAGGCATGACCGGCTTCCTCGCACGCCGGGTTCTGGGCGCCGTCGTCACCCTCTTCGCCATCTCGGTGATCGTCTACGTCGTCTTCTACGTCACCCCCGGCAATGTCGCCCAGATCACCTGCGGCCCGCGCTGCTCGCCCGCCCAGGTCCAGCAGGTCGCCGAGCAACTGCACCTGAACGACCCGCTGTACGCGCGCTACTGGGACTTCCTCCAGGGCCTGGTCGCCGGCCAGGACTACTCGACGGGCACGGCCGTGCAGCACTGCTCGGCACCCTGCCTCGGTCTTTCGTACCAGAGCGACCAGCAGGTCACCGCGCTGATCCTGGCGAAGCTTCCGGTCAGTCTGTCGCTCGTGTTCGGCGCCATGGTGCTGTGGCTGATCCTCGGCGTCGGCACCGGCGTGCTGTCCGCATGGCGACGCGGCCGTCTCACCGAGCGGCTGCTGACCGGCGTCACGCTCGCGGGCGTGGCCACCCCGGTCTTCGTCATCGGCCTGGTCCTGATGATCGTCGTCTGCGGGCAGCTGCAACTGCTGCCGTTCCCGCAGTACGTCGCCTTCACCGACGACCCCGAACAGTGGGCGTGGAACCTGCTGCTGCCCTGGCTCTCGCTCGCCCTGATCGAGGCCGCCGCCTTCGCCCGGCTGACCCGGGCGTCGATGCTGGAGACCCTGGCCGAGGACCACATCCGCACCTTCCGCGCCTACGGCGTCGGCGAGCGGTCGGTCATCGGACGGCACGCGCTGCGCGGGGCCCTCGCGCCGGTCATCGCCCTCAACGCCAACAACTTCGGCAGCGCGGTGGGCGGCGCGGTGCTCACCGAGACACTCTTCGGGCTGCCCGGCATCGGACAGGAACTGGTCCACGCCGTCAAGGTGGTCGACCTTCCGGTCGTCGTAGGCATGGTCCTGGTCATCGGTTTCTTCGTGGTCGTCGCCAACGCCGTCGCGGACGTGCTGTACGCGGTGGCCGATCGACGGGTGGTGCTGGCATGAGCGACATCGGGGATATCGAGACGGCTCCCGCGCGGGGGCTCGTCGAAGTGAGCGACCTGACCGTCGACTTCGGCGACCTGCGCGCCGTCGACGGCCTCACCTTCCGGCTGGCGCGCGGCGCCGCCCTCGCCCTGGTCGGCGAGTCCGGCTCCGGCAAGTCCACGGTCGCCTCGGCCCTGCTCGGGCTGCACCGGGGCACGGGCGCGCGGGTCGGCGGCGCGATCGACGTCGCCGGAGTCGACGTACAGCGGGCGTCCGACGAGGAACTGCGGCGGCTGCGCGGCGGCCAGGCCGCGATGGTGTTCCAGGACCCGCTGTCGTCCCTGGATCCGTACTACGCGATCGGCGACCAGATCGCCGAGGTGTACCGCGTGCACGCGCGTGCCTCGCGACGAGCGGCACGCGCGCGTGCGGTTGAGGTGCTGGACCGGGTCGGCATACCGGACGCGGCACGGCGATCCCGGTCCCGCCCGCACGAGTTCAGCGGCGGCATGCGTCAGCGCGCGCTCATCGCCATGGCCCTGGCCTGCGAGCCCGATCTGCTGATCGCCGACGAGCCGACGACGGCACTCGACGTGACCGTCCAGGCCCAGATCCTCGACCTCCTGCACACGCTCCGCGAGGAGACCGGCATGGGGCTCCTGCTCGTCACGCACGACGTCGGCGTGGCCGCCGAGAGCGTCGAGGAGGTGCTGGTGATGCGGCACGGGCACGCGGAGGAACACGGGCCGGTCGCCGCGGTGTTGGGGGCGCCCGCGCGGTCGTACACGCGGGAACTGCTGGGGGCTGTGCCGCGGGTGGATGTGCCGCGGGTGGGCGTGCCGCAGGTGGATGTGCCGCAGGTGGATGTGCGGGGTGAGGTCAGCGGAGCGAAGGCCGGCCTGGACGCGGAGGGCGCCCCCGGTGGCGCAGTTCCCGAGGTCGTCCTCGCGGCGTCCGGTCTGCGACGTGCATTCGGGCGCGGGAAGCGGGCGTTCACGGCGGTCGACGACGTCTCGCTGACCATCCACCGCGGCGAGACCCTCGGCATCGTCGGGGAGAGCGGCAGCGGCAAGACGACTCTGGGGCGCATGCTGGTCGGGCTGCTGGAGCCGACGGCCGGGGACGTCCGGTACGCGGGTGACGTCCGGTACGCGGGTGACGCCCAGTACGCGGGAGACGTCCAGTACGCGGGGGACGTCCGACACGACCGGCACGCGCGCGTGGGCGTGAATCCGGCCGTGCAGATGGTCTTCCAGGACCCTGTCTCCTCCCTCAACCCCCGCCGCACCGTGGGCGAGTCGATCGCCGACCCGCTCCGCGCGCGCGGTGAGCGCGACGAGGGGCGCATCCGGGGGCGGGTGCGGGAACTGCTGCACCGCGTGGGGCTCGAAGGGGCGCACTACGACCGCTACCCGCACGAGTTCAGCGGCGGCCAGCGCCAACGTGTCGGCATCGCACGGGCGCTCGCGGCCGACCCGCGCGTCATCGTCTGCGACGAACCGGTCTCCGCGCTGGACGTCACCACCCAGGCCCAGGTCGTCGCGCTGCTGGGCGAGCTGCAGCGCGAACTCGGCCTCGCCCTCGTCTTCGTCGCGCACGACCTCGCCGTCGTACGCCAGGTCAGCGACCGGGTCGCGGTGATGCGACGCGGCCGGATCGTCGAAGAGGGCCCCGCCGACGAGGTCTACGACAATCCTCAGGACCCGTACACCAAACAGCTCCTGGCCGCCGTACCCGCACTCGATCCGCGCATTGCCGCCCAGCGGCGGGCCGCACGACGGGAGTTGGCCGCGGTGTGACCGTCCGGTCCGGCGGCGCGGTTCAGGTGTGACGATCCGTGCGCATTCGATCTCCTAGCGCGACAGAACGCGACCCGCACGGGAAAGTTACGACCGTTCACCCCTTTTGGTGGTGCGATGGACAACCGTCCGTCGCACCACCGCCTTGTCCGCTTACGTTCGTCCCGCTGCGAGCCGTCGCGGGAACGGCGGCTCCCCTTAAGGGAGATCGGGGGTGTACTCGTGCGCATCGGACTGATTGCGGAGGGTGGCTATCCGTATGTGAGCGGTGACGCCAGGCTCTGGTGCGACCGGCTCGTGCGCGGGCTCGGCCAGCACGAGTTCGACATCTACGCGCTCAGCCGCAGCGAGCGCCAGGAGGACGAGGGCTGGGTCCCGCTGCCGGCGCAGGTCAGCCGGGTGCGCACCGCGCCGATGTGGTCCGCCGAGGACGACGGAGTGGTGTACGGCCGTCGGGCGCGCCGGCGATTCGCCGAGTGCTACGGCGAGTTGGCGGCCGTGCTCTGCGCGGGCGGCGGCAGAAGTTCCGACGACGCCTCCGAGGGCGCGTCGGCCATTGAGGCGGACCGTTTCGGCAGCGCGCTGTACGGTCTCGCCGAACTCGCCCGCGACGAGGGCGGCCTGGTGGGAGCGCTCCGCTCCGAGGCCGCCGTACGCGCCCTGGAGCGCGCCTGCCGGTCCCGGGGTGCCCTGCGGACGGCGCGCGAGGCGCGTGTGCCCGATCTGCTGGCCGTCGCCGCGCATCTGGAACGCGCCCTGCGCCCGCTCTCGCTCGACTGGTACGAGGACGACGGCCTGGGTGCCGCCGACCTCTGCCACGCCACCGCCGGAGGCTCAGCGGCCCTGCCCGGACTGCTCGCGCACCACTTCTGGGGCGTACCGCTGCTGCTGACCGAGTACGGCGTCCGGCTCCGCACGCACTATCTGGCCACCCCCGACTCCTCGCCGGCCGTGCGCTCCCTGCTCGCCGCCTTCCACGGCGGACTCGCCGCCGAGACCTACGCGCGGGCCGCCCTCGTCACGCCCGGCAATGGCCACGCCCGCCGCTGGCAGGAACGGTGCGGCGCCGACCGCGCCAAGCTCCGCACGGTCTACCCCGGCATGGACGCCACCCGCTTCGCGGAGGTCGGCGAGAGCGCGGAGCACGCGCAGTGCGCGGACCCCGACTCGCTGGTCTGGGTCGGCCGGGTCGAGCCGACCAAGGACCTGGTGTCGTTGCTGCACGCCTTCGCCGAGGTGCGCAAGGAGGAGCCGAAGACGCGGCTGCGGATCGTCGGCAGCCCGGCCGGCCCGGAGGGCGCCGCCTACCTCGGCCACTGCCGGGCGCTGGCCGCGCAGCTCTTCCCCGACGAGGCGGAGGGCCCGCACCGGGTCGGCGACAACCCGGTCTCCTTCGAAGAGATCGGCGCCCCGGACATCCCGGCCCTGGCCGACGCGTACGCCGCGGGCGCGGTGACCGTCCTGTCCAGCGTCGTCGAGGGCTTCCCCATCGGTCTGGTCGAGGCCATGTTCTGCGGTCGCGCGACGGTGTCCACGGACGTCGGCGCGGTGGTGGAGGTCATCGGCGGCACGGGCCTCGTCGTACCGCCGCGCAATCCGCGGGCGCTCGCGGAGGCGTGCGTGGCGTTGCTGCGCGACCCCGAGCGCCGCGAACGCCTGGGCGCGGCGGCACGCGCGCGTGCGCTCGAACTGTTCACCGTCGAGCAGAACGTCGCGGCGTTTCACGGCATCTACCTGGAGATCGTCTCGCGCACTCCGGTCCGCCGTGTCGTCCTCGACGAGGCAGGCGAACCCCTGCCCTTCGCCGTCCCGGCCGAGGCCCATGTCCCCGGCCGCTGGACCGAACGCACCCCCCGCCTGGCGGCCCGCGGCACCCCACCCCGCCCACCGGGCACGCCCGTACGCGCCACGGCCATCCCTGCGCCGGAGGGCGCGCGATGAGCGGGCGGGGCGAGGGGTGGCGTGTGAGGGACGGTTCTGGGGACGGCGGGGAGGTGATGAGCGGCCTGGGTGCCTACGGGGATGTGGTGGGTGGCCGCGGTGCCTACGGGGATGTGGTGAGTGGCCGCGGTGCCTACGGGGATGTGGTGAGTGACCCTGGTGACCGAGGGGACGTCATGAGTGGTCTCCGCGACGGGGGACGCGCGGCGAGCAGCCTGGGTGGGTTCGACCGGCCCGCTGCCCCGACCGGCCACGGAGCATGGGACGAGCGGTCGGAGGAGTGGCTCGCGGCGGACAAGGCCGTACGGGACGACGCGGCCGATGCTCCGTCCCTCACGGCGAACGAAGCCGTACGGGACGTCGCGGCCGATGCTCCGTTCCTCACGGCGGACGAGGCCGTACGGGACGTCGCGGCCGATGCTCCGTTCCTCACGGCGGACGAGGCCGTACGGGACGTCGCGGCCGATGCTCCGTTCCTCACGACGGACAAGGCCGTACGGGACGTCGCGGCCGATGCTCCGTCCCTCACGGCGAACGAAGCCGCACGGCACGACCCGACCGGTGCTCCGTCCGCGACGCCCGCCGACGAGCCGTCCCTCGCCCCTCGCCCCAACCGTCGAGGCGGCGCCGACCCGGTCAAGGCGCTGATGCACCGCCACCGCGACCTGTGCGAACGCGCGGTGGACCCCCTGGAGATCGCGGCCGGCCTCGAAGCTCACGGCGTCACCGACCGCACGGCTGCCCGCTTCCTGCACCGGGACGTCTTCTCCCTGGCGGAGGAGATGTACGCCCGGACGTCCCGAGACACGGACACACCCCAGGGCACCCGGCCCTTCACCACCCCCCGCGCACGAGCGGACTGGCTGCTCCTCACCCTCCTCCCCGGAGCCCTCTGCGCGGCGGCCGTGACCGGCCTGCACCTCACCCATGGCCAGAACCGCCTGATCGCGGCCGCCGTGGGCGCCCTCGCCGTGATCCTCGCCCTGCGTGCGGCCCTCGCCCGAGGCCCCCTGGCCGGCCAACACGCCGTCCACCCGACGACGACCCGGATCTGCTGGCTCCTCGGCTACGCCCTCCTCGGTGACGGGCTCCTGCGGGCAGCCGTCACCGGCGGCCCCGACAGCCTCCCCGCCGGCACGTCCCACGGCCCCTGGCCCCTCGCCGTCGCCCCTGTCCTGGCCCTGGCCCTCTCCTGCGCCCCCGCCGCCTGGTGCGCCCACTTCCTCGCCGTACGGGCCCGCCACAAGCTCTCGGCCAGTCGGGCCCTGAAGGACTTCGCCACTTCGGCGAAGCCCCTGCTCCTGGCCACGCTCGCCCTCTATCTGGGTGCCCTTACGGCCCTGCTCGCGCTGACCGCCACCGCCCTCGACGAGCCCGCCGCCCCCGCCCAGACCCTCACGCTGGGCGCCCTCCTGCTCCTGGCCCGCCTCCTCACCATCCACGGCTTCACCCACGCCCCGGCCCTGGTCCTCACCGCGGCGGCCTCTGCCGAGGCGACCGCCCTGGCGACCGTTTTCGCCGCCCGTCTCCCCGGCTGCGCCTGGCTGGGGACCCCCGTCCAAGCCCTCCTCGATGTCTGGGGCCCGGCGGCCATCCCCACCACGGCCTGCGGAGCAGGCGCCCTGGCGCTGCTGCTGCACGCGATGCGCACGCTGACGCGAGCGTCCGCGCACACGAGGGCGGACGACGCATGCTGACGCACCACCGACCGACGAGCCGCCGCGCCGGTGTACGGCAGGAAGCGGACGCACCGCGGAGCGCCCGCCAGCCGTGGCCGGCCCTCGCATCGCCGTGGTCGGCCCTCGCACAGCCGCGGCTGGCCCTCGCATCGCCGTGGTCGGCCCTCGCATCGCCGTGGTCGGCCCTCGCACTGCCGTGGTCGGCCCTCGCATCGCCGCGGCTGGACCTCGCACCGCTGCGGTCGGCCCTCGCACCGCTGCGGTCGGCGCTCGCACCGCTGCGGTCGGCGCTCGCACCGCTGCGGTCGGCGCTCACACCGCCGTGGCCGGCGCTCACACCGCCGTGGCCCACCCCCACACCGCCGCGCATCCGACGGCACCGAGCCGTCACCGGACCGACCACGGACACCCCCGGCGCGGCCCCACCCGCGCGGCACGCCCGCAGGCCACGGCACGCGCACCCCCATCGAGCCGCGCGCGTCACCGCAGGCGGACACCCCCACAGAACTGCCGCAACCCTCCTGCCCGAAGTCCTCGAAGGAGACCCCCAATGATCACCTCCCGATCCGACCTCCCCTCGGCCCCGGGAGCCGCCCGATGAGAGTCCTGCTGATCGGAGCCAACGGCTATCTGGGCCGCTTCGTAGCCGACCGCCTCCTCGCCGACCCCGCGGTCCAACTCACCGCGCTGGGCCGCGGCGACGACGCCGACGTCCGTTTCGACCTCGCGTCCGGCAGCCCCGGAGCCCTCACCCGCTTCCTCGACGCGGTCCACCCCGGCGTCGTCATCAACTGCGCCGGCGCCACGAGGGGCGGTGCCCGCGAACTCACCCGCCACAACACCGTCGCCGTCGCCACCGTCTGCGAGGCCCTGCGCCGCAGCGGCTGCGGCGCCCGTCTCGTCCAGATCGGCTGCGGCGCCGAATACGGCCCGAGCCAGCCCGGCTCCTCCACCGCCGAGGACGCCGTCCCCCGCCCCGGCGGCCCGTACGGCGTCAGCAAACTCGCCGCCACCGAACTGGTCCTGGGCTCCGGCCTGGACGCCGTGGTCCTGCGCGTCTTCTCACCCGCGGGCCCCGGCACCCCCGCCGGCTCCCCCCTCGGCCGCCTCGCCGAAGCCATGCGCCGCGCCATGCAGTCGGGCGACGGCGAGCTCAAACTCACCGGCCTCGGCGCCCAACGCGACTTCGTCGACGTCCGCGACGTGGCACGCGCCGTGCACGCCGCCTCGCTCTCCGCCGCACAGGGCGTCATCAACATCGGCTCCGGCCGCGCCGTCCGGCTGCGCGACGCCGCAGCGATCCTCGCCCGCGTGGCCGGCTACGGCGGCGCCCTGCACGAACTCGACGGCCCGCCCGGCCCGTTGCGGCCCACCATCGGCCACCCGCGGTCCGACCCGGACCACGCGACCCATACGGCCCACGCGACCGCGCACACCGCACACGCGGTCCACTCGACCCACGCGGCCCACGGCGCCCCCGTCGCCTATCCGGACGGCTGCGGCAGCTGGCAGCAGGCCGACGTACGCACCGCACGCGACCGGCTCGGCTGGCGCCCCCGGATCAACCTCGAGGAGTCCCTGGGCGACATCTGGATGGAGGCGGCATGCCGTATCTGACCGGCATGAAACGGACCACGCCGAGCACCGGTCTGCACACCGGTCTCGGCGTGCCGGGCTATGCCCACCCCCTCCTCGCCCCCACCGAATGGGGCGAACTCACCCGCCCCGGCACCCCGCTGGACTGGGTCGTCCTCAACGTCGCCGACGGCCCCGGCGCCCGCCCCGACCCCCACTGCCTCGAAGCCGCGGGCCGGCTCCGCAACGCGGGGGTCCGGGTTCTCGGCCATCTCGACACCGCCCATCTCGACCGGGTGCACCTCGGCACCGCCCACGGCGCCCGGGTCTTCGGCGAGGTGATCTCCAAGGCACACCGCTATCTGGACTGGTACCGCGTCGACGGCTTCCTCCTGGACCGCTGCCCGACCGACGGCACCGCACTGCCCGAGGTACTGCGCACCATCACCACCCTGCGCGCGCTGCGTGACAAGGCCCACATAGTCCTGGGCCACGGCACCCACCCGCACCCCGGCTACGCCGAGTGCGCCGACCAGCTCGTCACCTTCTCCGGCGCATGGCGCGACTACCGCTGGTCGCAGGTCGCGGAGTGGACGGCGGACTATCCCCCCGACCGTTTCTGCCATTTCGTCCACGGAGTGCCCCTCGGCCACCTCGACGAGGCACTGCGCATCGCCCGCTGGCAGGGCGCCGCGACGATCTGGTTCACCGACCACACGGACCGCGGCGGCCGCGCCGACCCCTGGGAGACCATGCCCGGCTACTGGGACGAAATCGTCTCGCGGATCGGAACAGGTGTCTCGGAATGAAAAAGGCCATGGCACTGTTACCAGGAGAACAAATGTAGTGATCGACCGACCAACGGAGTCCCCGTGTCGCTGCCACCCCTGGTCGAGCCGGCCCCCGAGCTCACCGTAGACGAGGTTCGCAGGTACTCCCGCCACCTGATCATCCCCGATGTAGGGATGGACGGGCAGAAGCGGCTGAAGAACGCCAAGGTGCTCTGTGTGGGCGCCGGCGGCCTGGGCTCGCCGGCGCTGATGTACCTGGCCGCCGCCGGCGTCGGCACGCTCGGCATCGTGGAGTTCGACGAGGTCGACGAGTCGAACCTCCAGCGTCAGATCATCCACAGCCAGGCCGACATCGGCCGCTCCAAGGCCGAGTCCGCCCGCGACAGCGTCAAGGGCATCAACCCGTACGTGAACGTGGTCCTGCACGAAGAGCGGCTCGAGGCCGACAACGTGATGGACATCTTCAGCCAGTACGACCTGATCGTCGACGGCACCGACAACTTCGCGACCCGCTACCTGGTCAACGACGCCTGCGTGCTGCTGAACAAGCCGTACGTGTGGGGCTCGATCTACCGCTTCGACGGCCAGGCCTCGGTCTTCTGGTCCGAGCACGGCCCCTGCTACCGCTGCCTGTACCCGGAGCCGCCGCCGCCGGGCATGGTGCCCTCCTGCGCCGAGGGTGGCGTGCTGGGCGTGCTGTGCGCGTCCATCGGCTCCATCCAGGTCAACGAGGCCATCAAGCTGCTCGCGGGCATCGGTGAGCCGCTGGTCGGCCGCCTGATGATCTACGACGCCCTGGAGATGCAGTACCGCCAGGTCAAGGTCCGCAAGGACCCGAACTGCGCCGTGTGCGGCGAGAACCCGACGGTCACCGAGCTCATCGACTACGAGGCCTTCTGCGGCGTCGTCTCCGAGGAGGCCCAGGAGGCGGCCGCCGGCTCGACGATCACTCCCAAGCAGCTCAAGGAGTGGATCGACGACGGCGAGAACATCGACATCATCGACGTCCGCGAGATCAACGAGTACGAGATCGTCTCGATCCCCGGCGCCCGTCTGATCCCGAAGAACGAGTTCCTCATGGGTACCGCCCTGGAGAGCCTCCCGCAGGACAAGAAGATCGTCTTGCACTGCAAGACGGGTGTCCGCAGTGCGGAAGTCCTGGCGGTCCTGAAGTCCGCGGGCTTCGCCGACGCCGTCCACGTGGGCGGCGGCGTGATCGGCTGGGTCAACCAGATCGAGCCGGACAAGCCGGTCTACTGAGCGAACGGCCTCGCCGTCAGGGCGGGTCCTGCTCCAGCGGCGGGGGCTTCGCGCACCATGGGTGCCCGGAGCCCCCGCCGTCGTCATGAGCAGACCTTGCCGTCCTTCGGCACCCTGCCCTGGAGCAGATAGGCGTTCACCGTGGAGTCGACGCAGTCGCTGCCCTTGCCGTACGCGGAGTGGCCCTCGCCGTTCCAGGTGAGTGTCACACCGACACCCTTGCCGAGTTCGTCGGCCATCCTGCGGGTGCCCTCGTAGGGCGTCGCCGGGTCGCCCGTGTTGCCGACCAGCAGGATCGGTGGCGCACCCGGTGCGCTGACCTCCGGGGTGTCGTACTGTCCGGCCACCGGCCAGTCGTGGCACCAGCCGGCCGTGTCCCAGCCGAGCATGGGCCCGAACACCGGCGAGACCTTCTCGAACCGCGGCAGCAGCTTCCTCGTCTCCTCGATCGTCGGCCGCTGCTTGTCGTCCAGGCACGATATGACTCGTTGCGAGTGGGTCCCCGTGCCGTAGCGCCCCGACGCGTCGCGGTCGTTGTAGTCGTCGCCGAGCGCCAGCAGTTCCGTGCCGTCGCCCCGCTCGGCCGCCGCCAGGGCGCTGGTCAGGGTCGGCCAGCTCGCCTCGCTGTACAGCGGCCGGATGATGCCGGTGAGCGCGAGCGACTCGGTGAGCTTGCGGTCGGACGACGTGGGCAGCGGGTTCGCGTCGATCCGCTTCAGTAGGTCCACGATCTTCTGCGTGCCCTCTTCGGCGCCCTGGCCGGTGGACTTCAGGTAGTTGTTCAGCGCCCGCTGGAAGCCCCTGGCCTGGTTCTCGGTGTGTCCCTGCGAGTCGGCGCTCGGGTCGACGACCGCGTCCAGGATCATCCGCCCGACGGTGCGAGGGAACAAGTGGGCGTAGACGCCGCCCAGTTCGGTGCCGTAGGAGATGCCGAAGTAGTGCATCTTCCGGTCGCCGAGGACCTGGCGGATCAGATCCATGTCGCGGGCGGTGTCGGTGGTCGACACATGCGCCATCAGCTTCCCCTCGGCCTTCTGGCAGCCCTGGCCGAAGGCGGCGGCGTCCTGGAAGTAGGCGGTCTCCTCGGCCGCGGTGTCCGGGGTGATGTCTACCGACTCGGAGGTCTGGATCTCCTCGTTGCTGCGGCACCGCACGCCCTCGCTGGCACCTACCCCGCGCGGGTCGAAGCTCACCAGGTCGTACCGCTTGGCCAGTTCGGAGGTGTTGGTGGCGTACCACGGCATCGTGGACACCCCCGAGCTGCCGGGGCCACCGAAGTTGAAGAGCAGCGAGCCGATGCGGTCGTCGCCCGTGGCCTTCGTGCGGATCAGCGCGACGCCGATCGTCCTGCCGTCCGGCTTCGCCCAGTCCAGCGGCGTTTTGAGCGTGGTGCACTGCCACTCGTCGCCCGGCGCCGGGGAGTCCCCGGTCGCCCTGCAGTCACCCCAGTCGAGCTTCTGCGAGGTCAGTGAGGACGGCAATGTGGTGGCGGCCGGGCCGGTGGTGGGCGTCGATGAACCCGCGTCGCTCGTACTGTCACCGGCCCGCGCGCCCTCGGACGAGCTGCCGCTGCACCCCGTCGCCAAGAGCGCGGAGGCGGCCGCCACGGCCGCCCACCGTACGAAACGCGTCATGTCGCTTCCCCCCTCGCAGGCCGTCCGCGCTGTGCCGCGGATGGCGGTCAGGCCATAGTAGGCGGATCACGAATTGACCGTCGCAGCCTGTGGATAACTCTCTGACCTGCGGATTCTTATGAGTTGAGGTCCGTCGGATCGGTCTCAGGAACAGACCGTGCCGGCCGTCGGGACCTTCCCGTCCAGCAGATAGCCGTTGACCGCGTCCTGCACGCACCGGTTCTTGCTGTTGTAGGCGCCGTGCCCCTGCCCCTTGTACGTCAGCTCGACGCCGACGCCCCTGCCGAGCGCTTGCGCCATGTTCCGCGCGCCCTCGTAGGGCGTGGCAGGGTCGCCCGTGTTGCCCACGACGAGGATCGGCGACGAACCGGCCGCGCTGACGTCGGG
Organism: Streptomyces coerulescens; assembly: GCF_042657965.1. Lineage (NCBI taxonomy): Bacteria > Bacillati > Actinomycetota > Actinomycetes > Kitasatosporales > Streptomycetaceae > Streptomyces > Streptomyces coerulescens. Next base: position 310,105 of record NZ_JBHSKM010000001.1, on the reverse strand, counting down.
ACGTTCGGCGGCGCCCGCCACCGCCCAGTCGGTGCAGCTGAGCATGGACCAGGCGAAGCCCACGCCGAACACGCTCGAGGCCGACTGGAACTCGGGCAGCTTCCTCTGCACGTACTCGGGGGTGTACCGCGGTTTTTCGTCGGCGCAGTTGATCGAGACGTTGGCGGCGGCGACGTTGCTGTACTCGCCGTTCTCACTGCGCCCGTTCAGCGAGTCGGACAGCAGTAGAAGGATCCTGCCGTTGCCGTCGTAGGCCTCCTGGAGACCCTGGGTGAGGTAGGGCCACAGGTCCTTCGAGTACAGCGCCTGCAGGATGCCGCTGGTCGCGGCGGACTCGGTCAGCTCGCGCGGGAAGATCCCCTCGATGGGCTTGCTGTCGAGGTCCTTCAGCAGTTTCGCGATGCGGGCCTTGACGTCCTCGGCGGTGTCCCCGATCGGGCAGTCCTCGACCTGGGACGTGCAGTCGGCGGCGAAGTTGTCGAGCGCGAGCTGGAATCCCGCGGCCTGGGCGAGCGATCCCTGCTCGGAGTTCTGCGTCGGGTCGACCACCGCGTCGAAGACCGCGCGGCCCACGTTCCTGGGGAACAGGTGGGCGTAGACGCCGCCGAGTTCGGTGCCGTACGAGAAGCCGAAGTAGTGCAGTTTGTCGTCACCGAGGACCTGGCGCATCAGGTCCATGTCGCGGGCGGCGTCAGTGGTGCGCACACGCGGCAGCATCTCCTCGGAGTTCTTCTCGCAGGCCGCGTTGAACTGCCTGGTGCCGTCCACCAGCTCGGTCCGCTCGGCGGCGTCGTCCGGTGTGCTGTCCTGCTGGAAGTAGGCGTCGAGCTGCTGGTCGTCCTCGCACAGCACCGGCGCGCTGCGGCCGACCCCGCGGGGGTCGAAGCTCACCAGGTCGTAGCGGGTGCGCAGTTTCTCGTACTCGGCGCCGAAGGAGGGCAGTGTGGTGACTCCGGAGATGCCGGGTCCACCGAAGTTGAAGATCAGCGATCCAATGCGCCCGTTCTCGCCGCCGCTGGACTTCACCCGGATCAGGTCGATGCCGATCGTGTCGCCCTTGGGGTCGTTCCAGTCGAGGGGCGCCTTCATCGTGGCGCACTGCCAGGTGCCGTCGTCCGGCAGCGGGGACGGGCTGCTTCCGCCGCCCTGCGCCTGGGAGGGGGCCGGGCAGTCCTTCCAGCTCAGCTCCTGAGCCGTCAGGTCCTCGTCGTTCCCGGAGTCGTCGTCGCTGCAACCGGCCAGCAGGGAGGACAGCAGCAGAGCGGTGGCGGTCAAGGCCGCGGCGCGCATCCGGGGAGGCTTCGGCATGGTCCCATCCTGAGGTCGCACGAGGTGGGGCGCTCGGGGCACAGGCCGTACGAGGTACGACGGCGCCTCACCTTCCGGGCCCTTACAACGTACGGCGGCACCTCACCTTCCGGACCCTTACAACGTACGGCGACCGGGTCCTCGTACGACAAGCCCTCCCGGGGTCTCTCGTACGACGCGCCCGCCGCCGATGCCTGCCCGGCCCGCACAGCCTCCCGTGCGCCCTCTCGCGCTACAGAGCGCCCTTACGGGTCAGGTGGTTGAACGCCAGCCAGCCCGGCAGGACCGGCAGCCACAGGGTCAGCAGACGGAACAGCAGGACCGCAGGCGCGGCGACCTCGCTGGGCAGGCCCACGGCGATCAGACCGACGGTCAGCGTCGCCTCCACGGCTCCCACACCGCCCGGCGTGGGGGCGGCGGAGCCGAGCGCGTTGCCCGCGAGGAAGACGACCGCGACGCTGGCGATGCTGAGTGATGTCCCCTCGCTGCCGAACGCCCGGATCGACGCGTCCAGGCACATCACGAAGCAGGCCGTCAGCAGCAGCATGCCGCCGATGCCGGTGACCAGCTTCTGCGGCCGCTGGAGCACATCGAGCATGCGCGGCACGACACCCGCGAACAGCGACCTCACGCGCGTGACGACGAATTTCCGCAGGAACGGCACCGAGGTCACCACGAGCACCAGCACCGCCACCGTCAGCAGACCCGCGATGACGGTGCGGGACGGCGACAGCGACGGCGTCTTCTCGGTGCCGGTCAGATAGCCGAAGGACAGCAGCATCAGGATGTGGCAGCCGAGCCCGAACAGCTGCGAAGCGCCGACACTCGCCACCGCGAGCCCGGGCCGCACTCCCGCGCGCTGGAGGAAGCGCGTGTTCAGGGCGACGCCACCGACCGCGGCCGGCGCGACGATCTTCACGAACGACCCCGCGACCTGCGCCGCCACGGTCCGCCGGAACGGCACCCGCTCGGGCACGAACCCCAGCAGCGCCATCGCCGCCGCGAAGTAGCTGGCCGCCGAGAACAGCACGGCCGCGGCCACCCAGCCCCACTGCGCGTTGGCGACGAGCGGGCCGAACTCGATGTGCGTGAGCTGCGTCAGCAGGAAGTACGCGCCGATGGCACCGGCGATGAGGCTGATCAGCGTGCGTGGACGCACCCGCTCCAGACGGGCCGGCTCGACCGGCGCCTGCGGCCTGATGCGCAGCACCGCGTGCCGGATCTGCGTCAAGAGGTCCTCCTCGCGCGCCTCCTCCACGGCATCGTCGATCGCCCGCTTCTCCGCTCGTGCCTGCGCCCTTACGGTCTTCTTGTCGGGCTTGTCGAGGCTGGTGCCGGGCTTGTCGACCGGGGCCTCGGTGTCGTCCGCGGCCTCCTCGCTACGGGCGTGCTTGGCCTGCCGGGACGCCTCCAGAACCGCCTCGCGCTCGCGCTGGGCCCGCTCACGTGCGAGCCGGCGCAGCGTCGCGCGCGTGGAGCGGCTCAGCGCGATGGGCTGGAGCATCGGCAGACAGTCGGCCACGGCGTCGGGGCCGAGCACGCTCACCGCCGAGGCCACCGCGCGCTCGGCACCGACGCGCAGGCCGAGCGTCACCAGCAGCTGGGAGATGTCCATCCGCAGCAGCAGAGTGTTGGCCGCGATCTCACCGATCCGCAGATCTGTGATGATCACTTTGCCGGAACGATCCACCAGAATCGCGTCGCCGACGAGCCTGCGATGCGCGATCCGCCGCGACTGCAATGCCTTGACCTGGCGCCAGGTGCCGTGCAGCAGATCGTCGGTGATCTCCTCGTCCGACAGCGAGTCAAGGGTGTGCCCGCCGGTGTGCTCGTAGACCAGCATCACGGCGTCCGGGCCGAGCTCGGAGGTGGCGATCAGCTTGGGCGCGTTCGCACCGGCCGCGATGGCCGCGTAGGCGAGCAGGGCCTCCTGCTCCAGGGCCTGCCGCAGCGACTGCAGGCTGCTGCGGGTGGCGAAGCCGCGCAGCGTCAGATTGCGCCACGCGCGATAGAAGAAGCCCTGAGCCTGCTGCTCCCGGTCGACCACCGTCACATCGAGCGGCGGACCGTCCTCGAGCGTGACGAAGTAGCGTCGGCCGCGGTCGGTGGTCTCCTGGGTCTCGGAGAGCTCCTCGCGGGCCGCGCTCACCGGGCGGAAGCCGACGTGCCTGAGGCCCGCCATCAGCGTCCGGCCGGTGGGGCGGACATTGGGCGAGCCGACCGCGTACAGCGTGCCGTAGGCGACGGTCCAGCCGATCAGCAGCGTCAGGACGATCGAGAACGGCGTGGTGTAGCCGGTGACCAGCATGGAGAACGCGTACAGGATCAGGACCGCCCACAGCACCGCACGCCAGCGCGGTCTGCGGGACATGCCCACCGCCGTCATGTAGGCGATGACCGGCGCGAGATAGCCGTGCACCGGGTCGGTGAGGGAGCCGACGTCGCCGGGGGCGGGCTGGGTGAGGGCGTCGCGGATGGAGTCCGGGGCGGCCCGTGCGACCCACAGGTCGGTGGCGAGCGTCACTCCGTGGGCGAGGACCGCCGCGAGGACGCCGTCGGCGATACGCAGCCCGTCGCGCTTGATCAGGCGCTCGATCGCGAAGGCGACCGGCACCAGCAGGATCGCGATGCTGGAGACCAGCCCGGCCATCTTGCTGAACACGTCGGGCGCCTGCCCGGTGCCCTTGTTGATGTCCTGCTCGAGTCCTGAGGTCGTGCCGTGCGCGAACGCCGCGATCGCGAGCAGCAACGCGATGCCGAGCACGCCCACCAGGAGCCGCATCAGGTCCGACGGACGATGCACGCGCGCGGGGAGCAGCGGTTCGTCGCCCTCGACCTCGTCGGCGTGCACCTCGTCGAGTTCGAGGTCGTAGGCGGCCTTCCCCTCGACGGCCTTGCGGCCCGCCTCGCTGGGGTCGGTGCTTTTGCCGGCCTCGTGCTTCCTGCCGTCGTCGCGGTCGGCGGCGTCCTTCTTGCCGGCGTTCACGGTGCCAGGGCGCGACGAAGCGTCAGAGGTGCTCTCCGCATCCTCCGGGTGCACACCCTGCTGCTTCATCGTCTCTTCTTGATCTCGTATCACCAGTCACCGCCCGCACGATGGTGGCATGCTCCACCGACACACGGGGGCATCAGGGTGCAAATGCGGGGGCGCACAGTCTGCCGGAAGCGCCGCCGCAGGGCGAGGGATACGCACAGTGGCGAGCGCGTCACATTGTCGGTGCCGTGGGGCAGGATGGGGCGGATGAGCGAGGAGAGCCTCCCGGACGACGCCCGCCCGGCCCAAGACGACGCCCGTCCGGAGTACGCCGAGACCGCCCCGGAGTCCGCCGATACCGGCCCGGAGCACGCCGGCGAGCTGCCGGAGTACGCCGAGCGGGTCCTCGAGGTCAGCGAGCTGATCCCGCCGGGGCGCGTCATGACGTACGGAGACGTCGCCGAATGGCTGGAAGAGGGCGGTCCCCGGCAGGTCGGCCGGGTGATGGCCCTCTACGGAGGAGCCGTGCCGTGGTGGCGCGTGGTCCGCTCGGACGGCGTCCTGCTGCCCGGACACGAGCTCAGAGCCCTGGAGCAGTACCGCGCGGAGGGCACGCCCCTGAAGGAGGCGAGCAGGGCCGCCGAGGGCCACCTGCCGCGCCTGGACATGAAGCGGGCGCGGTGGGACGGCGGCGGACGCGCACAGGGTCACACCTGACAGCTTCCGCCATCGGAGCGCCCGCCGTGTGACCCCTGATCCGTACGGGGGAAACAGGGCACGCGCGTGACATGACGTACGTTCGTTGTACGAGGGACGCACGTGACACGAGTGCCCTGAGGGATGAATCGGAAGCCCTGCTTCCGCACCATCCCGCGGCGTAGCGTCGGCTGCGCGTGTCCCCCTCACCCCGTGCCCACCGTCCTGCACACGCGAGGGGCCGTCCACCCGTCACCCGACCACGACCCAGCGAAGACGGCGCTCCGCGCCGGCAGTGACAACCTGCACTCCCACCAGGACCGGCGAACCACGTGAGCTCCTCTTCCTCCACCAGGCGCCTGTCGCACCCCCAGGTGCGACAGGGGACCCGTGGCGCTTACCGCCTGGTGCGTACCCCTGCGGTCCGAGTGGCTCCCCCTCGTCTGGACGCCGCACAGAGCGCCGTGGTTGACCACGACACCGGCCCGATGCTCGTCCTCGCAGGTCCGGGCACCGGCAAGACCACCACGCTCGTCGAGTCGGTGGCGGCACGCATCGCCCGCGGCGGGGACCCCGAGCGCGTCCTGGTGTTGACGTTCAGCCGCAAGGCCGCGGTGGAACTGCGCGACCGCATGGCGCTGCGCACGGGGGCGGCCCGCGCGCCCCGGGCGACGACGTTCCACTCGTTCTGCTACGCCCTGGTCCGCGCCCACCAGGACAGCGACCTGTTCACGGAGCCGCTGCGGCTGCTGTCCGGCCCCGAGCAGGACGTGACCGTCCGCGGGCTGCTCGCGGGCCAGCCGGACCTGGAGCGGCTCGGACTGGCCCATGTGCGCTGGCCGGACGACCTGCGCGCCTGCCTGACCACCCGTGGCTTCGCCGACGAGGTCCGCGCGGTCCTCGCCCGCAGCCGCGAGCTGGGCCTCGCCCCCGACGCCCTGGACGCCTTCGCCCGCCGCATCGGCCGCCCCGACTGGCGCGCCGCGGCCGCCTTCCTCGCCGAGTACCTCGACGTGCTCGACCTGCAGGGCGTGCTCGACTACGCCGAACTCGTCCACCGCGCGGTGCTCCTCGCCCGCCGCCCCGAGACCGCGGCGCGACTGGCCGCGCAGTACGACGCCGTGTACGTCGACGAGTACCAGGACACCGATCCGGCGCAGGTACGGCTGCTGCGGGCGCTCGCCGGCGACGGCCGCAACCTGGTCGCGTTCGGCGACCCCGACCAGTCGATCTACGCGTTCCGGGGCGCCGACGTGAACGGCATCCTGGAGTTCCCGCACGCCTTCCCGCGCGCGGACGGCCGCCCCGCGCCCGTCCAGGTGCTGCGCACCTCCCGCCGCTCCGGCGCCGGCCTGCTGACCGCGACCCGGCTGCTGACCCAGCGCATGCCGCTGACCCGGCTCCCGGCGGAGAAGGTACGCGCGCACCGCGAGCTCGCCCCGGTCCGCGAGGGCGGCCGCGTCGAGGTCTTCACCTACCCGACGCCGGGCACCGAGCTGGACAACATCGCCGACATCCTGCGCCGCGCCCACCTGGAGGACGGCGTGCCCTGGCGCGAGATGGCCGTGCTGGTACGCGCGGGGTCGCGCACGATCCCGACGGTGCGCCGAGCACTCACGGCGGCTGGGGTGCCCCTGGACATCGACGGCGACGACCTGCCGCTGCGGCACGAGCCTGCCGTAGCGCCCCTGTTGACGGCGTTGCGGGCGGTGGCCGTGGCGGAGGCGGCGGGCGGGACGGCAGGGGAGACCGGTCCCGAAGAGGCACCCTCCGGGAAGTCGGACGAGCCTCCGCCGGAGAAGCCTCTTTCGACGGAGGCGGCAGTGGTGGCCTCTTCCGCGGAGCCGGAAGGGACTGCCTCTGAAGCGTCCGCCCGGGAGGACGCCTGCTGGCTCGATACCGAGACCGCCCTCACCCTGCTCGCCTCCCCTCTCGCCGGCATGGACGCCGCCGACCTCCGCCGGCTCGGCCGCGCCCTGCGCGAGGAGGAGCGGGCCGCGGGCAACGCCCTGCCGCCGCCCTCGGACGACCTGCTCGCGCGGGCGCTCGCCGAGCCGGAGCGGCTGGCGGTGCACGACCCCACGTACGCGCGTGGCGCCCAACGGCTCGGCGCGCTGCTCCGCAAGGCCCGCGAACGCCTCGCGGGCGGCGGTACGGCCGAGGAGGCGCTGTGGGACCTGTGGGAGGGCACGCCGTGGCCCGCGCGCCTGGAGCGGACCGCGCGCCGTGGCGGCGCCGCCGGGCGTAATGCCGACCGTGACCTGGACGCCCTGTGCGCGCTGTTCGCGACGGCGGCCCGCGCGGAGGAGCGCACCGGCGGCCGGGGCGCCCTGAACTTCCTGGAAGAGATCGACGCCGAGGACATCGCCGCCGACACCCTCACACGACGTGCCGTACGCCCCGACGCCGTACGCCTGATGACCGCGCACCGCTCCAAGGGCCTCGAATGGCACCTGGTCGTCGTCGCAGGCGTCCAGGAGGGCCTGTGGCCCGACCTGCGCCGCCGCGGTTCCCTCCTGGAGGCCGACCGCATCGGCCGCGACGGACTCGCCGAGCCGCTCACCCCGGGGGCACTGCTGGCGGAGGAGCGCCGCCTGTTCTACGTCGCAGCCACACGCGCGCGTGAACGCCTGGTCGTCACAGCGGTGAAGGGCGCCGCCGACGACGGCGACCAGCCTTCCCGCTTCCTGACCGAGCTCGGCGTGGAACCCAGGGACGTGACCGGCCGCCCGCGCCGCCCGCTGTCCGTCGCCGCGCTCGTCGCCGAACTCAGGGCGACGACGGTCGACCCGCGCGCCTCCGACACGCTCAGGGAGGCCGCCGCGCACAGGCTGGCCCGGTTGGCGGCGCTCGCGGACGAGGACGGCCGCGCACTGGTCCCGGCCGCCCACCCGTACCGCTGGTGGGGCATGTTCGAGCCGACCGAGTCCAAGGTGCCGCTGCGCAACCGCGACCAGCCCGTCGTGCTCTCGGGCAGCGCCCTCGACCAGCTCGCCAACACCTGCGCCCTCCAGTGGTTCCTGGGTCGCGAGGTGAAGGCCGACGCGCCCGCCACCACCGCCCAGGGCTTCGGCAACGTCGTGCACGTCCTCGCCGACGAGGTCGCCTCCGGACACACCCCGGCCGACCTCGACGTCCTCATGGAACGCCTCGACTCCGTGTGGAACGCGCTGGCCTTCGACGCGCCGTGGAAGTCGGCGCAGGAGAAGGACAACGCGCGCGTGGCGCTCGAACGCTTCCTCAAGTGGCACGTGATGGACCGCGCGGGGCGCACCCCGGTGGCGAGCGAGCACGACTTCGACGTGACCCTGGAAGCCGGGGACTTCGAGGTACGCATCCGCGGTCAGATGGACCGCGTCGAGGCCGACGGCGAAGGACGCGCCTACGTCGTCGACTTCAAGACCGGCAAGCAGGCACCCAGTGCGGCCGAGGTGACCCGGCACCCCCAGCTCGCCGTCTACCAGCTCGCCGTCCGCGAGGGAGCCGTCGACGAGGCCTTCGACGGCGTGCGCCCCGAGCCGGGCGGCGCCGAACTCGTCCAGCTGCGTCAGGGCGCCGCCAAACGCGACGGCGGCGAGACCCTGCCCAAGGTGCAGGGACAGCGGCCCCTGGACGGCCCGGAGGGGGAGTGGGTCGGCGACCTGCTCGCCACGGCCGCGGGCAAGGTCCTCGACGAACGGTTCGCACCCAACGCGGGACAACACTGCACACACTGCGCGTTCCGGGCGTCGTGCAGTGCGCGACCCGAGGGGCGACACGTGGTGGAGTGACGCATCGTCAGCATCCGGAGTGATCGATATCCGGAGTGATCGATCACACCACCCGTGCTGACCTGTGCTTCTTCCGGCCCGAGAGGCGGTCTGGCATCCACTGTCAGTGCTCGCCGCTAGCCTTCCTGAGGTGTCCGCCCGTATCACCGATCCCGATCAGCTCAAGGAGCTCCTCGGCATCCCGTTCACCCCGGAGCAGACGGCCTGCATCACCGCGCCGCCCGCCCCGCAGGTGATCGTGGCCGGAGCCGGGTCGGGCAAGACGACGGTGATGGCGGCCCGCGTGGTGTGGCTGGTCGGCACCGGCCAGGTCGCCCCCGAACAGGTCCTCGGCCTGACCTTCACCAACAAGGCCGCCGGTGAACTCGCCGAACGCGTACGCAAGGCACTCGTCAAGGCGGGCGTCACCGACCCCGACGTCATCGACCCCGACAACCCGCCGGGCGAGCCGGTGATCTCCACCTACCACGCCTTCGCCGGCCGCCTGCTGACCGACCACGGCCTGCGCATCGGCCTCGAACCGACCTCCCGCCTCCTCGCCGACGCCACCCGCTATCAGCTCGCCGCGCGCGTGCTGCGCGAAGCCCCGGGCCCCTACCCGGCCCTCACCCGCTCCTTCGCCGACCTCGTCAGCGACCTCCTCAACCTCGACGCCGAACTCGCCGAGCACCTCGTACGGCCCGAGAGGCTGCGCGCACACGACGCCGAACTGCTGCTCACCCTCCAGAGCGCCAAACTCACCAACGCCGACCTGCGCAAGGTCCCCGAAGCGGCGGCGGCCCGCCGTGAACTCGCCGACCTGGTGGTCCGCTACCGCGCCGCCAAACGCGAACGCGACCTGCTCGACTTCGGCGACCAGATCGCCCTGTCGGCACAGCTCGCCCAGATCCCCGAAGTGGGCGGCATCCTGCGCGACGAGTTCCGCGTCGTCCTCCTGGACGAGTACCAGGACACCTCCGTCGCCCAACGCGTCCTCCTCGCCGGCCTGTTCGGCGAAGGCACCGGCCACCCCGTGACGGCCGTCGGCGACCCCTGCCAGGCGATCTACGGCTGGCGCGGCGCCTCCGTCGCCAACCTCGACGACTTCCCCGAGCACTTCGCCCACGCCGACGGCCGCCCCGCCACCCGCCAGGCCCTCAGCGAGAACCGCCGCAGCGGCGGCCGCCTCCTCGACCTCGCCAACGGCCTCGCGGAGCCCCTGCGCGCCATGCACGCGGGCGTGGAAGCCCTGCGCCCGGCGCCCGGCGCCGAACGCGACGGCATCGTCCGCTGCGCCCTGCTGCCCACCCACGCCGAGGAGATCGACTGGATCGCCGACTCCGTCGCCCACCTCGTGAACACCGGCAAGGCACCCGGCGAGATCGCCGTCCTGTGCCGCACGGCCACCGACTTCGCCGAGATCCAGGGCGCGCTCGTCGCCCGTGACGTCCCCGTCGAGGTGGTCGGCCTGTCCGGCCTGCTCCACCTGCCCGAGATCGCCGACCTGGTCGCCGTCTGCGAGGTCCTCCAGGACCCGGGCGCCAACGCCTCCCTGGTCCGTCTGCTCACCGGCCCCCGCTGGCGCATCGGCCCGCGCGACCTCGCCCTCCTGGGCCGCCGGGCACGCGTACTGGTGTCCCACGCGCGCGTGGACGGCGACGACGACCCCGACCGTCGGCTCGCCGAGGCCGTCGAAGGCGTCGACCCCGCCGAGGTCATCTCCCTCGCGGACGCCCTCGACACGTTCCTGGAGACACCGCTGGACGGCGACGGGGACGACGGGCTGCCCTTCTCACCGGACGCGCGCGTGCGCTTCGCCCGCCTCGCCACCGAACTGCGCGACCTGCGCCGCGCCCTGTCCGACCCGCTCATGGACGTCCTGCACCGCGTCCTCGCCGTCACCGGCCTGGAGGTCGAGCTGTCGGCCTCCCCGCACGCGCTGGCCGCCCGCCGCCGCGAGACCCTGTCCAACTTCCTCGACATCGCCGCCTCCTTCGCGGCCGGCGACAACGAGGCGACCCTGCTCGCCTTCCTCGGCTTCCTGCGCACCGCCGCCCAGTACGAGAAAGGCCTCGACAACGCCCTCCCCGGCGGTGAGAACACCGTCAAGGTGCTCACCGCGCACAAGTCCAAGGGCCTCGAATGGGACGTCGTCGTCGCCCCCGGCCTGGTCACCGGCACCTTCCCCAGCACCCAGGGCCGCGAGAAGTGGACCGCCCAGGCCAAGGTGCTCCCGCACGAACTGCGCGGCGACACCGACACCCTCCCCGACGTCGCCTCCTGGGACTCCCGCGGCCTGAAGACCTTCCAGGAGGCCATGAAGGACCACCAGCACACCGAAGAACTCCGCCTCGGCTACGTCACCTTCACCCGCCCCCGCTCCCTCCTCCTCGGCTCCGGCCACTGGTGGGGCCCCACCCAGAAGAAGCGACGGGGCCCCTCCGACTTCCTCCAGGCCCTCTACGACCACTGCGCGGCCGGATACGGCGAGATCGAGGCATGGACGGACGAACCGGCCGACGACGAGGAGAACCCGGCCCTGCACCGGGAGACCACCGACCAGCTGTGGCCCCTGCCCCTCGACCCGGCCGCCCTGACCCGCCGCCGCGCGGCCGCCGAGACCGTCCTGACCCACCTCGAGAACCTCGCAGCCCACGAAGACGGCCACCCCGCCGCGACCCACGACCCCGACACCTACGACGACCCGGACTGGCCCCCGCCACCGGACGACGACGAGGCGTTCGCCGACAATCCGCAGTTCGCCGACGATCCGCAGGACGAGGACCCCGAGGACTGGGACGCCTGGACCAGCGACCGCCCGACCCCGGCCACCCGGGCCGTCCCGACCACCCCGGCCATCCCGCACCAGGCACACCCCCCGGAGCCCCCCGCCCGCCCACACCCCGCACAACCGGCCCCCCTCACCCCCGAGGAGGCCCGCACCCTCGCCTCCTGGGACCGCGACCTCGACGCCCTCACCGGCGAACTCCTGCGCGCCCGCACGAGCGTCACGGACGTACCCCTGCCCGCCTCGCTCACCGTGTCCCAGCTGCTGCGCCTCGCCGCCGACCCCGACGGATTCGCGCAGGAACTCGCGCGCCCCATGCCGCGCCCCCCACAACCCGCCGCACGTCGAGGCACCCGATTCCACGCCTGGGTCGAAACCCGCTTCGAGGCGCTGACGCTGCCCATGCTGGAGCCGGACGACCTCCCCGGCAGCGAGGCAGAGATCGCCGACGAGCGCGACCTGGAGGCCCTCAAGGACGCCTTCGAACGCACCGAGTACGCCCACCGCACGCCGTACCGCGTCGAGGCTCCCTTCCAGGTCGCGATCGCCGGCCGCGTCGTACGGGGCCGTATCGACGCCGTCTACCGGACCGGCGACGGCGACGGGACGACGTACGAGATCGTCGACTGGAAGACCAACCGCGCCCCCACCGCCGACCCGCTCCAGCTCGCCCTGTACCGGCTCGCCTGGGCCGAGCAGCAGGGCGTACCCCTGGAGTCCGTCGACGCCGCGTTCCTGTACGTCCGCACCGGCGAAGTCGTACGCCCGGACGACCTGCCGGGCCGGTCGGCCCTGGAGCGACTGCTGAGCGAAGAGCCCGTCGACGAGATGAACTGTGAGGAACCGCCCAACCAGGATGTCGGTGCGGGCCGATAGGCTCGTGACCATGAGCCAGACCCCGGACAGCGCCGTCCGCACGTACATCGGGCAGCACCGTGCAGCCTTCCTCGACGACCTCGCCGAATGGCTGCGCATCCCCTCCGTGTCGGCCCAGCCCGACCACGCGCCCGACGTACGCCGCAGCGCCGACTGGCTCGCCGCCAAACTCAAGGAGACCGGCTTCCCGACCACCGAGGTCTGGCCGACGCCCGGCGCCCCCGCGGTCTTCGCCGAGTGGCCCTGCGACGACCCCGAAGCCCCCACGGTCCTCGTCTACGGCCACCACGACGTCCAGCCCGCCGCCCGCGAGGACGGCTGGGACAGCGAGCCCTTCGAGCCCGTCGTCCGCGAAGGACGCCTCTACGCGCGCGGGGCGGCGGACGACAAGGGCCAGGTGTTCTTCCACACACTCGGCGTCCGCACCCACCTCGCCACCACCGGCCGCACCACCCCCGCCGTCCACCTCAAACTGCTCATCGAGGGCGAAGAGGAATCCGGCTCCACGCACTTCCGCGCCCTCGTCGAAGAGCACGCGCAGCGGCTCGCGGCCGACGCCGTGATCGTGTCCGACACCGGTATGTGGGCCGAGGACACCCCCACCGTATGCACCGGCATGCGCGGCCTCGCCGAATGCGAGATCCGGCTCCACGGCCCCGACCAGGACATCCACTCCGGCTCCTTCGGCGGCGCCGTCCCCAACCCGGCGACCGCCGCCGCCCGCCTGGTCGCCGCCCTGCACGACGACCACGCACGCGTGGCGATCCCCGGCTTCTACGACGGCGTCGTCGAGCTGACCGACCGCGAGCGCGAACTCTTCGCCGAGCTGCCCTTCGACGAAGCACGCTGGCTGCGCACCGCCAAGTCGTACGCCACCCACGGCGAGGCCGGCCTCACCACCCTGGAGCGCATCTGGGCCCGCCCGACCGCCGAGGTCAACGGCATCGGCGGCGGCTACCAGGGCCCCGGCAGCAAAACGATCATCCCGTCCTCCGCGATGGTGAAGATCTCCTTCCGGCTGGTCGCCGGACAGGACCTCGAGCACATCGAGAAGGCCGTCCACACCTGGGCCACCGATCAGATGCCCGCGGGCATCCGCAGCGAGATCACGTTCACCGGGGGCACCCGCCCGTGCCTGACGCCCCTGGACCACCCGGCCCTGCAGTCCGTCGTACGCGCCATGAGCCGAGCCTTCGAAGGCCCCGTCCGCTACACCCGCGAAGGCGGCTCCGGACCGGCCGCCGACCTCCAGGACGTCCTCGCCGCACCCGTGCTCTTCCTCGGCATCTCCGTCCCCTCCGACGGCTGGCACGCCCCGAACGAGAAGGTCGAGCTGGACCTGCTCCTCAAGGGCGTCGAAACCACCGCCTACCTGTGGGGCGACCTCGCCGCGAACTGGCGCCATGAGCCCTGAGCCACCGGACCCGTCCGGAGGCGCACCGCGCGCGGGGCACACTGGAGACGCCGCCCCGCACCGCCCAGCCCTGCCGCGACCGGGCGCCTCCCGTCCCGCATCCCGCCGATCCGCCCGCCGAAGCACACCGTTCCACTGGGGGAGTTGGAAGCACCCGTGACCACCTGGACCGACCACACCGCCGAACGACCCATCTCGCTCACCGCCCCGAGCGGCGTCGACCGCGCCGCCCACCACCGGCTCGACGAGGCCTGGCTCGCCGCAGCGTGGAGCCACCCCACAACCCGCTGCTTCGTGGTCTCCGGCGGCCAGGTCCTCATCGACGAGACGGCGGACGGGCGCACCGAACTCGTCATGACCCCCTCCTTCGAGGCCCCCCTCACCGAAGCCCACCGCTACTTCCTCGGCATCGACGAGGACGGCGTAAGCTACTTCGCCCTCCAGAAGGACGCCCTGCCCGGCCGCATCGACCAGTCCGCCCGCGCGGCCGGCCTGCGCGAGGCTGGCCTGCTGCTGTCACCGCGCGACACAGGACTGATGGTGCACGCCGTCGGCCTGGAGAACTGGCAGCGCACCCACCGCTTCTGCTCCCGCTGCGGAGAGCGCACCGTGATCGCCGCGGCCGGCCACATCCGCCGCTGCCCCGCCTGCGGCGCCGAGCACTACCCCCGCACCGACCCCGCCGTGATCATGGCCGTCACCGACGAGGACGACCGCATCCTCCTCGGCCGCCAGGTCCACTGGCCCGAGGGCCGCTTCTCCACGCTCGCCGGCTTCGTCGAGCCCGGCGAGTCCATCGAGCAGACCGTGCGCCGCGAGGTCTTCGAGGAAGCCGGCATCACCGTCGGCCAGGTCGAGTACGTCGCCAGCCAGCCCTGGCCCTTCCCGTCCAGCCTCATGCTCGGCTTCATGGCCCGCGCCACCTCCACCGACGTCGAGGTCGACGGCGACGAGATCCACGAAGCCCGCTGGTTCTCCCGCGAGGAACTGCGCGTCGCCTTCGAAGCCGGCGAGGTCCTGCCGCCGTACGGCATCTCCATCGCGGCCCGCCTGATCGAGCTCTGGTACGGCAAGCCCCTGCCCACGAGGAGCTTCGTCTGAGACGACCCGCGTCAGCGCCACGCGGACAGCACGAAGGCGGCCCCTGAAGCGCCTCAGGGACCGCCTTCCAAGGACCGCACCGACGGTGCGATCAGGCGCTGATCTTCTGCTTGACCTGAGCCAGCGACGGGTTCGTCATCGTCGAACCGTCCGCGAAGAGCACGGTCGGGACCGTCTGGTTTCCGCCATTCGCCTTCTCGACGAAAGCCGCGGACGCGGGGTCCTGCTCGATGTTGATCTCCGTGTACGCGATGCCCTCGCGGTCCAGCTGCTTCTTCAGCCGCTGGCAGTAACCGCACCAGGTGGTGCTGTACATCGTCACAGTGCCCTGCATGTCTCGCGCGCTCCTCTGATAGCTCGGCGGAACAGGTCGTCCAGAGAGGGAACGTACGCGACCGGGCCACCATTCCCACCCGGGGTATGCCCCCCACGTGACGCCTGCCGCATAAGTACGACAATCGATACCTGCCTGTGGACAACCGACACAGCCGTCCCCGGCGACCTGGCAGCATGGCCGTGTGACAGCAGCAACGCACTCCACCCTCTTCCCGCAGGCACCGGACACGGCCGACGCGGTGCTCGACGGGCTCGACCCCGAGCAGCGCGAGGTGGCCACCGCCCTGCACGGACCGGTGTGCGTACTCGCGGGCGCCGGCACCGGCAAGACAAGAGCGATCACCCACCGCATCGCCTACGGAGTCCGAGCCGGCATCCTCCAGCCCTCCA
This sequence comes from Streptomyces coerulescens, assembly GCF_042657965.1. Taxonomy (NCBI): domain Bacteria; kingdom Bacillati; phylum Actinomycetota; class Actinomycetes; order Kitasatosporales; family Streptomycetaceae; genus Streptomyces; species Streptomyces coerulescens. Next base: position 294,473 of record NZ_JBHSKM010000001.1, on the reverse strand, counting down.
GCGTGCTCGCCGTCACCTTCACCAACCGGGCCGCCGGAGAGATGCGCGGCCGACTGCGCCACCTCGGCGCCGCCGGAGTACAGGCCCGTACATTCCACTCCGCCGCCCTGCGACAGCTCCAGTACTTCTGGCCGAAAGCGATCGGTGGCTCCATGCCCCGGATCGCCGACCGCAAGATCCAACTCGTCGCCGACGCGGCCGCCGCCTGCCGCATCCGCCTCGACCGCAACGAGCTGCGCGACGTCACCGCCGAGATCGAGTGGTCCAAAGTCACCCAGACCGTCCCCACCGACTACGCCCCCGCCGCAGCAAAAGCAGGCCGCGAAGCCCCCCGCGACCCTGCCGAGATCGCCCAGATCTACAACGTCTACGAGGACCTCAAGCGAGACCGCTCCGTCATCGACTTCGAAGACGTCCTGCTGCTCACCGTCGCGATCCTCCAGGACCGGCACGACATCGCCGACCAGGTCCGCTCCCAGTACCAGCACTTCGTCGTCGACGAATACCAGGACGTCAGCCCCCTCCAGCAACGCCTGCTGGAACTCTGGCTCGGCGAACGGGACAACCTCTGCGTCGTCGGCGACGCCAGCCAGACGATCTACTCCTTCACCGGTGCAACCCCCGACCACCTGCTCGACTTCCGCACCCGCCACCCCGGCGCCACCGTCGTCAAACTGGTGCGGGACTACCGCTCCACCCCCCAGGTCGTCCACCTGGCCAACGGCCTGCTCGCCCAGGCCGGCGGACGCGCCGCCGACCACCGCCTGGAACTGATCTCCCAGCGCGACCCCGGCCCCGAACCCGTCTACACCGAGTACACGGACGAGCCCGCCGAAGCCGAAGGCGCCGCCCGCCGCATCCGGGAACTCATGGACGCCGGCGTCCCCGCCAGCGAGATCGCCATCCTGTTCCGCACGAACTCCCAGTCCGAGGCCTACGAACAGGCCCTCGCCGACGCCGGCGTCCCCTACCAGCTGCGCGGCGCCGAGCGCTTCTTCGACCGGCCCGAAGTGCGCAAGGCCGGCATCGCCCTGCGCGGCGCCGCCCGCTTCGGCGGCAACGACAGCCTCCTCGACGACGCCGTCGACCTGCCCTCCCAAGTGCGAGCCGTGCTCTCGGGGGAGGGCTGGACCACCGAGCCACCGGCCGGCTCCGGCGCCGTCAGAGAGCGCTGGGAGTCACTGGCGGCACTGGTGAACCTCGCCCAGGACTTCGCCACCGCCAAACCCGGCGCCACCCTCGCCGACCTCCTCGCCGAACTCGACGAGCGCGCCAACGCCCAGCACGCCCCGACCGTCCAAGGCGTCACCCTCGCCTCCCTGCACTCGGCCAAGGGCCTGGAGTGGGACGTCGTCTTCCTCGTCGGCGTCGCCGAGGGCATGATGCCGATCACCTACGCAAAGACCGACGAGCAGGTCGAGGAGGAGCGCCGCCTGCTCTACGTCGGCGTCACCCGCGCCCGCCGCCACCTCCACGTCTCCTGGGCACTCACCCGCGCCCCCGGGGGCCGCCCCAACCGCCGCCCCAGCCGCTTCCTCGACGGACTGCGCCCCGGCTCCACCGCCACCGTCGGACGCGCCGCAGCCCACGGCTCCGGTGGCGTCGAGCGAGGATTCACCACCAGACCGGACGCCGCCCCGAGACGGACACAGCGCAGCCCGGCCCGCTGCCGCGTCTGCGGGCGCACCCTCACCGACGCCGGCGAGATGAAACTGATGCGCTGCGAGGACTGCCCGACCGACATGGACGAGGGCCTCTACGAGCGCCTTCGCGAATGGCGGGGCGTCCAGGCGCGGCTCAGTGGACAGCCCGACTTCTGCGTCTTCACGGACAGGACCCTGATGGCCATCGCCGAGGCGGAACCGACCAGTCCGGATGATCTGTCCCGCATCCCAGGAGTCCTCAAGCGCAAGCTCGACCGCTACGGAGCCGATGTGCTGGCCATCTGCGCAGGCCAGGAGCTTGAGCAGGGCCCGGACGGGGAATGACACGAACTCGTCGAAAAAATAGTTTGCGCATGCCCCAGCAATCCCCATAGGTTCTTAGCCACGGGAACGGAGGCCTTCTCGGAGGCCCCAATTCCGTGTTGTACTTGCATACCCGTCGGACTGGCTCACCCCAGTCCCCCGAGACGCCGAGAGGAGGCGAGTCCAGTGATCAGCATCAACGCCAGCTCCATCAGCAACGTCAAAATGACCGATCGCTCGGTCGTCGCCTCCCTGTGCATGCTCGGCGCCTCGAACCAGGGCACCGGTCTGTCCGGCATCCGTGCCGTCCGTCCGGCGTCCTCCGTGTCTCTGGCGGGTCTTCCCGTCCGTGAGCGCAATGAGCGACCGACCAAGGCACTGGAAGCGGCAGTAGAGGCAAAGGCGCAGGCCTATGCCTTTGCAGCGACCGGTGCCGGATTCCGGAAGCAGACGACGCAGCACCACCAGATGTGGGCCTTCCGTGGGCCAGAACCCTGGAGTGATCCAGCCTGACAGCCGATCAGGCCGGCGCCTTCAGGGCCGCGGAACCCCATCCGGGATCCGCGGCCCTTCTGTTTGTCCTCCCACAGGGACGACAGAGCGAAGGGGCCTCGGGACAAAGGAAAACCCGGTACCAGCCGCCACCCGGCCCAACAGGGCCGGAACGAACAGACGAGGAAAACCAACCGTGCAACTCGAAGCGCACGCCCCGTCAGTACCGCCCTCAGAAGCGATCCCCAAGCCCGGCCCCACGGAGGACACGACCTTGACCCCGCTCACTGCGCTCACCGCGCTCGACGACGCCATCGAGAACCTCGGCGTACCCGTCCCCTGCCGCTCCTACGACCCGGAGGTCTTCTTCGCCGAGTCGCCGGCGGACGTCGAGTACGCCAAGTCCCTCTGCCGCACCTGCCCGCTGATCGAGGCCTGCCTCGCCGGCGCCAAGGAGCGGCGTGAGCCCTGGGGCGTCTGGGGTGGCGAGCTGTTCGTCCAGGGTGTTGTCGTCGCCCGGAAGCGGCCGCGTGGTCGCCCGCGCAAGAACCCGGTCACGGCATGAACACCGCAGGCACGATCGACCGTCCCCTCACGCACGACCCCCAGAAGCAGGCCCCGATGAAGCCGTCCACCAACGAGCTCGCAGGCTCCGCGCCTGAAGACTTCACCACCAGTGGCGCGAACGACTCGCGTCAGAACAGGAACCGAGAGATGCAACTCATCCAAGAAGCCCTGGCACGTGCGCATATGCACGAGCGACAGCACGAGGCCGCGCGGGAACGCCGGGCCGTGCGCCTGGCGTCCGCGCGCCGGATGCAGCGCAGGGCCGAGCGCGCCTCGATGCGTGCTCGCCGTGCGCTGGCCATGGCGGTCATGCAGTAGCCCACGCCACCGCCATGCGGTCGCCTCCCGAGCGGGGAGGCACTGACTACACCCCGCGGGGGCCGGTCCGTACGAACGGACCGGCCCCCGCGGTGCGTTGTGCCCGGCGATCGGGAGGAGGCGGCGGTATCGTCGCCGCGTGACGAGTCGTTCCGGAGACAGTGACAGAGGCAGCGAAAACGGCGGCTCCACCACAGAGCCCCAGCCTCTCGTGTGTGCCCGATGCGGCACCGAGGCCCGGTCCCCGCAGCCCACGTGGACCTGCTCCGTGGAGAACGGCACCCGGCGCTACATCTGCGACACCTGCTCGCGGGAGAACCTCAGGGCGATCGAGGGGCGGCTGGATTCGGGCTGGTGGTAGGGCGGCGGTTGCTCCACCTTGGGGGCCTCCCCCCGCCCCTCCCCCCTCCCCGCCCCCAGCGTTTCCGCGCAGGCAGCGTCAGCTCACGCCTCCGCCGCCGACCCCTCCTCAGCGGTCGGCTCCTCCAGGACGAATCCTGGTAGCCACTCCTCCAGTTCCTCGCGTAGTCGTACCGTCGCGCCCAGCTGGCACAGCACCCCGATCGTGCTCAGCGTCACCCGGTGGATGAGGAGATACGCCGGGGGCAGGTTGAGCTGTTTGCCCAGTTGGTAGGCGGGGGAGCGGGGGTCGGCCACCCGTGCGGCCTGGCTGCGCATCCAGCCGCGGGTGAAGGTGAACTCGTCGATCTGAGCCGGTTCGATGATCGGCAGCAGGTAGTCCATGACGGCCTCGGGGTCCAGGTCGATGGACTCCTTGACGAAGCCCTCCTCGCAGAGGAGTTCGTAGACCGCTTCGGCGTCGCCGTCCAGGGTCATGCGCAGGGAGTCGCCGATGGGCGTCGGCAGGCCTCCCGGGAGACGGTCGACCGTGCCGAAGTCCAGGACGCCCAGTCGCCAGTCGTCCTCGCCGTCGGGGTCTGCCGGCAGGAGGCGGAAGTTCCCGGGGTGGGGGTCGGCGTGCAGCAGGCCGGTGCGGGCCGGGCCGGAGAAGAGGAAGCGGGCGAGGAGCTGGCCGGCGCGGTTGCGCTGCTCCTCGGTGCCGTCGGAGATCACCTCCGAGAGTGGGATGCCGTCGATCCACTCCGTGATCAGGACCTGTTCGCACTGATGGACCACCGCAGGCACGACGACGTCCGGATCGCCGGCGAACTCCTCCGCGTGGGCCTGCTGGGCCTGTGCCTCCAGGCCGTAGTCCAGCTCTTCCGAGACGCGGTCCTTGAGTTCGGCGATCAGCGGCTTGATGTCCATGCCGGGGATCAGCGGACCCAAGAGTCGGGCGAAGCGGCTCAATTGGTTCAGGTCGGAGAGCAGGGCCTCGCCGGCTCCCGGGTACTGCACCTTGACGGCCACCTCGCGACCGTCGTGCCACACCCCGCGATGCACCTGGCCGATCGAGGCGGCGGCGGCCGGCTTGTCCTCGAATTCCAGGAACAGGCCCTGCCAGTCCTCGCCGAGCCGCTCCGCCAGCACCGAGTGCACGGTGCGCGTCGGCATCGGAGGCGCCGCCTCCTGAAGCTTGGTGAGCGCCGCTCGATACGGGCCGGCGATCTCCTCGGGCAGAGCCGACTCGAAGACGGACAGAGCCTGGCCGAACTTCATGGCGCCGCCCTTGAGCTCGCCGAGCACCTTGAACATCTGCTCCGCGGTGCGCTGCTGCAGCTCGCGGCCGACGAGCTCCGCGGACTCGCCGACGATCCGCTTGCCGAGTCCCCAGGTTGCCCGTCCGGCGAAGCCGAGCGGGAGTGCGGCGAGCTTGGCGGTACGGGTGACCGCCTTGCGGGGAAGATCAGACATGCGCCCTCCAGGTCCCAGCGGGCCGCTCCGCGTCTGCCCTACGGCGTGACTCCTTCGACGACCGCTGCTCGGCCATTGTCTCGTGCCGCTCCTCGTCCTCGGAGGGGTGTTCTCCCTCACCTTTCTCCGCTGCGCCGCATGCGCATGTAGGACGCGCCCACACCGGCCGGGCCTGCCAGGTCAGACCGGGTAGTGACACTTCCCAGCGTGCACCCGCGCTGGACGGAACCCGGCCGTCCAGAAAAGCGAGGGCGTGCGCGGCGGCCAGACCGGCGACCGTGGTGGCCAGCGTGAGGTCGCAGGGCCGTACCTCGCGCGTCCTTCCCGAGCCCGAGCGCCACTGCGCGACCAGCCGGGGCCACGCCGGGTCCCGATCCGTACGCCCCTCGTTCAGACAGCCGGCGCAGCCGGTCTCGCCGGGCAGTACGAGCGGGCCCACCATGCCGGTTCCCTCCACGACACCGGCGTACAGGTGGGGCGTGCCGGAGGAGACGAGGGGTTCGGCGGTGGAGGGGGAGGGGGCGTGCACGGCGACGTCGTCGCGGGGCGCGATGATCACCAGGGAGTGGCCGGTGGTCTCCTCGCCCGGGGGTGAGTGGGGGCCGCGGCGTGGTGGGCGGCCGGGTGCGCAGCGGCGTGCGGTGCGTCGCGCGGCCTCGTCCCTGCGGTCGCCTACGGCATCCGCGGGCAGTCCGCCCGGTGCCACGTCCCAGGGCTCGACCCGGCCGACGTCGCGTACGTCGATGTCGCCCACCCCGGCTGCCGACAGCAGCGAGGCCACCATCGAGCCCACCCGGCCGGCGCCCTGTACCTGCACACGCAGTGAGCGGCGGGCGGTCAGGCGGCTCATCGCCTCACCGGGTTCGGACGTGGTCAGGGACAGTGAGGCCAGATCGGGGCGCAGCCGGTCCAGTACCTCCTTCTTGTGGCGAAGGGCGTCGCCGGCCGGGCCGCCGCCCTTCGCGTCGTCGAGCAGTCCGGCCCCGGCCAGGCGTCGCACCAGCCCGTCGACATGACCGTCCGGCAGGTCCATGCGACGGCCTTCCTCGCGCAGCAACTCCAGTCCGCGTGTGCCGTTCAGCAGATCGAGGAAGCTGCCCGTCGCCGTGTCCATCGGTCCCAGCGTCAGTGCGTGTGCCGGAGTCATCCCGAATTGCACGGTGTTGAGGTCGCGCCAGCCGCGCCTGAGAGACGGCTTCACCAGCGGAGCCCGTGGAGCCCGTGGTGCTCGTGGAGCCCGCGCAGTCCGCGGAACTCGTGCAGCCCCTGGAGCCCGTGCAGCTTGTGGAGTTGAATTGGTTGAATTGGTCGAATTCCCCGCATACATGAACTGGCCCCCGTAGGCGTCATGGAACATCCCCGTATGTCGGGGAAGCTTGGTCGCAGCTTCGCCGACGACTTTCAGCATGCCCTGATGCGGCGGCCGGTGCCGAAAGTTGTCCACAGGCAGTGGATATTCGTCGTACAAATCAAACGCATGGTGGGGGATCGGGATCGAACCGTCCCGGAGTCGGGACTTCCCCCATGTGCAACGGGTAACGTCGGGGCGTGTCCGCCGACCCACTGCACCGCGCCGGAACGCCACAGCGCAGTACGACGAGCCCGCCGACGAGCGGCTCGGGGGCGAGCGCGATCGAGGTCCGCAGGAGCGCCCGGCGCCGCCGGACGGTCTCGGCGTACCGCGAGGGCGATCGCACCGTCGTGCTCATCCCTGCCCGGATGTCCGAGGCCGAGGAGCAACGCTGGGTCAACGTCATGCTGGACAAACTGGCCGCCCAGGAGAGCAAGCGGGTCATCGGGGACGCGGAGCTTGCGGAGCGGGCCGAGCGGCTGTCGGACCAGTACCTGGACGGCCGTGCTCACCCCAACTCGGTGCGCTGGGTCACCAACCAGAACACCCGCTGGGGTTCGTGCACCCCGGCCGAGGGCAGCATCCGGCTTTCGCACCGGCTGCAGGGCATGCCCGAATACGTCGTCGACTACGTTCTCCTGCACGAACTCGCGCATCTGCTGGTGCCCGGACACGGGCCCCGTTTCTGGCGGCTGTTGGAGGCGTATCCGCGCACCGAGCGGGCGAAGGGCTACCTCGAAGGCGTGGTCGCCGCCGAGCGATTGCCCCATCTGCCCGGCGCGCGCGGCGAATGAGCCCGAAGGGGCCGGCCGCGGGGCCGTTCCGTTCTCCGACGCAATCGATGAGGCAGTTCGTGAGACGGTCCGTGCGGTAGCCCATGAGGCGGCCAAGCGGTCCATAGGGCGGGTTCATGGGGCGGTTCATGAGGCAGCCCGTGGGCAGTGTTTCCGGTTCGACGGGGCGCGGGTTGTGTACCGGGTCTGTACCGGCTTCGTCCGATGTCCGAGTTTGCCGTTAGCCTGGCGCGACGCACTTACATTCGGGATGGGGGACGGTCGTTACGCATGGCCAGGGAATTCCAACGCGGCCACAAGGCCAAGATCAGTGACCTCACCGCGGGCACGGATCTGTACGTAGGGGTACAGATCGCCGCCCCAGGGCTGAGCTTCGACATCAGCTGCTTCGGTCTCGACGCCGACGAACGGCTCTCGGACGACCGCTATTTCGTCTTCTTCAACCAGCCGAAGTCCCCCGAGGAGTCCATTCAGCTCCTCGGCACCCAGGCCGGTGACACGGAGTCCTTCCGGGTCACGCTCGACAGGATCCCCCCGCAGATCCAGAAGCTGTCCTTCACGGCGACGATCGACGGCGCCGGACAGATGTCGCAGATCAGCCCCGGATACATCCGTATCGTCGCCGGTGGCGAGGAGGTGGCCCGGTACGCCTTCAACGGCTCGGAGTTCACCACCGAACGTGCCGTGATGCTGGGCGACTTCTACCTGAAGGACGTCTGGCGGTTCGCCGCCGTCGGCCAGGGCTTCGACGGCGGTCTCGAGGCGCTGCTGAAGAACTTCGGTGGCGAGGTCGCCGAGGACGAGGCGCCCGCCGCCCCGCAGCAGCCCCAGGCCGGTGCGAATCCCGGCTTCGCGCCGCCCGCCCAGGCCGCCGCGCCGCCCGCGTTCGGCGCCCCTGCCGGAGCTCCCGCTCCGGCCCCGCAGCCGCCCCCTCCGGCGCCCGCACCGGCCCCGGCCGCACAGGGTTTCGCGCCCCCGCCGGGAGCCACCCCGCCCCCGCCGGGAGCCACCCCGCCCCCGCCGAGCCCGGCGCCCTCGGTGCACGCGCAGCCGACCATCATCGCGCCCATGACGCCGCCCGGAGGCACCCCGCCGCCGCCCGCCCCGGCGCCCGCGCCCTACGGCCAGCCGGGGCAGCAGCCGTACGGCCAGCCCTCGGCGCCGCCGCCTCCCGGCTACGGCTACCCTCAGGCGCCCGCGGCACCCCAGGCGCCGCAGGCCCCGGCCCCGCCGCCCGGCTACGGCGGCCAGCCGACCCCGCCCCCGGGCTACGGCCAGCAGCCCCCCTACGGGCAGGTCCCGGGCCAGCAGGCGCCCTACGGAGCCCCGCAGGGTGCCCCGCAAGGCGCGCCCCAGGGCCCCGGCGTCGCCGCCGCGCTCCAGCAGTTCAAGGAGACGCCGACCGGTCAGCGCTGGACACAGCAGAACAAGAAGATGGTCCGCGTCGACCTCGGCATCGGCGGACAGCCCGTGCTCGCCCGGCAGGGCAGCATGGTGCTCTACCAGGGCAAGGTCGACTTCAGCTACAAGGGCGCCGGGTTCGCCGGCCGGATCGTCGGCAACGCGACCGGCCAGGAGATGCAGCTGATGCGCTGTTCCGGCCAGGGCCAGGTCTTCCTCGCCGAGAACAACTCGATGGTGCACCCCATCGAGCTCCAGGGCGACGGCATCTGTGTCTCCGCGGAGAACGTCCTCGCCTTCGACGAGGGCCTCCAGTACGAGGTCCGCCGCATCGAGGGGCACGGCATCCCCGGTGGCGCGCTGTTCACGATGCAGTTCACGGGCACCGGCACGATCGTCGTCAAGACGCACGGCACGCCCGTGGTGCTGCCGGTGACGCCCACGACGTTCGCCGACTGCAACGCCGTGGTCGCCTGGTCGTCCGCCGCCCAGGTGGTCGTCTCCAGCCAGGTCCGCATGCGCCGCAACGCCTACCCCGGCGACACCGGTGAGAGCGTGAACCTGCAGTTCCGGGCCGCTCCCGGCAACTTCATCGTCGTCCAGCCGTACGAGATCTGAGGGAGCCCGTCATGAACCAGCCACTCGCGGGCTACGCCCCCGCACCTGTCACCGCCCGCATGGAGAACCACGGCAACCACATGCTGAAGGTCGCCATGCAGACGGGCAACGACCTCCTCGCGCGCGTGGGCTCGATGGTCGCCTACGAAGGGTTCGTCCAGTACGAGCCGAACCCGCCCGCCGTGCGCCAGATCGCCAAGGACTGGATGACCGGCGAGGGCGCGCCCCTGATGAAGTGCTCCGGCGACGGACTGCTCTACCTCGCCGACTACGGCGCCAACGTCGTCGTGATCAACCTCAACGGCGACGGCATCTCCGTCAACGCCACCAACCTGCTCGCCTTCGACGCGCATCTGACGTGGGGCGTGGAGCGGGTCAAGGGCCTGGCGAAGTTCGCCGGGCAGGGCCTGTGGAACACCAAGATCTCCGGGCAGGGCTGGGTCGCGCTGACCTCCCGGGGCAAGCCGATCGTCGTCGACTGCGGCGGCGGCGAGGACGAGACGTACGTCGACCCCGACGCGCTCGTCGCCTGGTCGCCGAACCTCAAGGTGAAGGGCAAGCGCAGCTTCAAGGCGCAGTCACTCATCGGCCGGGGCAGCGGTGAGGCCTACCAGATGGCCTTCTCCGGCCAGGGCATCGTCGTCGTCCAGCCCAGCGAGGACAGCACCGACCGTCTCCGGGTCCGGGGCTGAGGGGGAGCGAGAGAACGCCATGCAGAGCCCGATTTTCGCCTACAACGACCAGCAGACCCAGGACCGCTGGAGCCTGCAGAACAAGCAGATGCTCCGCGTCAACCTGGAGGGTCACGACGACATCCTCGCCCGCAAGGGCACGATGGTCGCCTACCAGGGACTCGTCGAGTTCGACGCCGAGTACCAAAGCAACCAGCAGTCGCGCTCGCGCGCCCACACCGGTGAGGGCCTCGACCTCATGCGCTGTCACGGACAGGGCACGGTCTACCTCGCCAACCTCAAGCAGCACATCCATCTGATGGACGTCGACCAGGACGGGCTGACCGTCGACAGCAGCTACGTGCTGGCGATGGAGTCCTCGCTGCACCACGAGGTCATCGCCGTGGACAGCCTCTACGGCATCTCCGGCTCGGGTAAGTACCAGCTCAACATCACCGGCCGCGGCAAGGTCGCCCTCATGACCTCCGGCATGCCGCTGATGATGACGGTGACGCCCGACAAGTACGTCAACTGCGACGCCGACGCGATCGTCGCCTGGTCCACCGCGCTGCGGGTGCAGATGCAGGCCCAGACGCACTCCTCCGGGGTGTGGCGGCGCCGCGGCAACACCGGTGAGGGCTGGGAGCTCAGTTTCATGGGCTCCGGCTACGCGCTGGTTCAGCCCAGCGAACTGCTGCCGCCGCAGAACGCCCAGATCGGCTCGGGCCTCGCCGCCCAGTACGGCATGGGGCAGCAGGGGGCGCGGGGGCAGAACCAGGGCAACGTCTGGAGTTGACGGCCGCGGACTGCGGGGCTGAGGGGCGCATTTCGGCTGCGGGCCGTGTGTGGCTGGTCGCGCCCGCGCGGCGGAGCCGCAAATCGATGCAGCCCCGCGCCCCTGGAGCCGGGGCTGCGCCCCGCTCCAGGGGCGCAGCCCGACCTTCTCAGGCCGCCAGCCGCGCTTGCGTCGCCTCCAGCAGACGTACGACCGACTCGTCGGCCACATCCGCCACCTCGTCGTAGGCGAACCAGCGCAGGTCCAGGGACTCGTCGCTGATCGCCTCCACGGCGCCTGCCGGGGCCAGTGCCGCGTACTGGACATCGAGGTGCCAGGCGCACGGTGTGTGATGGCGGTCCAGGCGGACCGGGCCGCCCGGCAGCAGGGACAGCCCCGCCACGCCTGACTCCTCGGTCGCCTCGCGCAGGGCGACCGCCGCCAGCGTGTCGTCGGACGGCTCGCAGTGGCCGCCCATCTGAAGCCACATCCGCAGCTTCTTGTGCAGCGTCAGCAGCACCCGCCCGCGCGTGGGGTCGATCACCAGCGCGCTCGCCGTGATGTGCCCGTCGCCGCAGACCTTCCACATGCCGTCCGGGTGCGTCTCCAGATGCTCCAGATACGTCCGGCGCAGCTCTTCCTGGTCCTCGTACCCCTTCAGCACGAGGACCGCGTCGTCGTACAGGCTCACTCGGTGCCGTCGCCCTTTGCGTCGTCGCCCTTGGAGCCGTCGTCCTTGGAGTCGTCGTCCTTCTTCAGGTTGGGCTTCTCGCCGGCGCCGCTCGCCGCCTCGCCGAGCATCTTGTCCAGCTCGGAGAAGTCGATCTGCTCGCGGTGCACGAAACCGTCCGGGTCGTCCAGGTCGCCGGCCGTCGGCAGCATGTCCGGGTGGGCCCACAGGGCGTCACGGCCGTCGACACCGCGCGCGTCCGTGAGCGAGGCCCACAGGCGGGAGGCGTCACGCAGGCGCCGCGGGCGCAGCTCCAGACCGATCAGCGTGGCGAACGTCTGCTCCGCCGGGCCGCCCGAGGCACGCCGGCGGCGCAGCGTCTCGCGCAGCGCGTCGGCGGACGACAGACGGGGCTTGGCGGCGGCGTGGACCACCGCGTCGACCCAGCCCTCCACGAGCGCCAGAGCCGTCTCCAGACGGGCCAGGGCCGCCTTCTGCTCCGGGGTGTCCTCCGGCTGGAACATGCCCTGCTGGAGCGCGTCCTGAAGCTGCTCGGGATTCTGCGGGTCGAACTGGCCGACCACGTCCTCCAGCTTGGCGGTGTCGACCTTGATCCCGCGCGCGTAGCCGTCGACAGCGCCGAACAGGTGCGAGCGCAGCCACGGCACATGCGCGAAGAGGCGCTGGTGGGCGGCCTCGCGCAGGGCGAGATACAGCCGCACCTCCTCCTTCGGCACGCCCAGGTCCTTGCCGAACGTCTCGATGTTCACCGGCAGCAGCGCGGCCTTGCCGGCCGGGCCGAGCGGCAGGCCGATGTCGGTGGACCCGACGACCTCACCCGCGAGCACGCCGACGGCCTGCCCGATCTGCGTGCCGAACATGGCGCCGCCCATCGAACGCATCATGCCGATCAGCGGGCCCGCCATGGCCTGCATCTCCTCCGGCAGGACATCGCCCATCGCGGTGCCGACGCGCTCCGCGACCGGGTCGACGAGCTCCTGCCACGCGGGCAGGGTCGCCTCGACCCACTCCGCGCGGCTCCACGCGACGGCGGTGCCCGCGCCGGACGGCAGCGACGTCGCGTCGTCCAGCCACAGATCCGCCAGGCGTACGGCCTCCTGGACGGCGGTGCGCTCGGACGGGCCGACGCTCGCGTCCTTGGTGCCGTCCGCGGTGCCCTGGGAGACCGTCTGGCGGGCGATCTGCTTGGCCATGTCCCAGTTCACCGGGCCGCCCTCGTACGAGAGCATCTGCCCGAGCTGCTGGAACGCGGCCCCGAGGTCGGTGGGGTTCAGCGAGCCGAACATGGCTGCGAACGGATTGTCCGCACCTCCTCCCATGCCTCCGGCGCCCGGCAGCCCGAAACCGAACGGGTTGGCCGGGCCCTGACCACCACCGCTCTGCTGGTCCTTCTTCTTGCCCTCGTCGCCGTCTTCCGGCTCCTCCGGCGGAAGGCCGAATCCGAATGGGGTGTCACTCACGGGATTCCTCGGCTTGTAAGGCCACCGGCTGGCGCCGGCGGCACGACTGCCCGATAACACCACCCAGCGTAGACACCGCGAGCCGATCGGGCCTCGGTGCTTCGCCGACTCTCGGCCTGCGGCAGGATGGATGCCACCTGGTACGTACGCGTCACTCGCGTTCGTACTAAAGACAACCGCTGGAGACGCCCGGTGAGTTCCCCTGATCCGCAGGTTCGCGCAGCGCGAAACCAGTCAACCCCGCACGCCGCGCGCGGCGTGCGCGGACCCGTCGTCGCGGTGACCGGTGCCGCGTCCGGGATCGGCGCGCTGCTCACCGAGCGGCTGGTCGCGTCCGACGAGGTCAAGCAGGTCATCGCCATCGACGAGCGGCGCGGTGACTGCGCCGCCGCGCAGTGGCACATCCTGGACGTACGGGACCCTGCCATCGCCGAGAAGCTGCGCGGCGCCGACGTGGTCGTGCACCTGGCGCTGGACCTGGATCTGGAGACGGATTCCGCCGCGCGGACGGCATACAACGTTCGGGGGACGCAGACCGTCCTGACAGCCGCCGCGGCGGCCGGGATCCACCGGGTGGTGCTGTGCACCTCCGCGATGGTCTACGGCGCGCTCGACGACAACGAGCTGCCGCTGTCCGAGGACGCCGAACTGCGGGCCACGGCCGAGGCGACCGGCGTCGGAGACCTCCTGGAGATCGAGCGCCTCGCGCGCCGGGCCCCCAGGGCCCACCCGGGACTCAATGTCACCGTCGTGCGCCCCGCCGTGCTGGTGGGCGGCACCGACACCGCGCTGACCAGGTACTTCGAGTCGCCCCGGCTGCTCGTCGTCGCCGGATCCAGGCCCGCCTGGCAGTTCTGCCACGTCGAGGACCTGTGCAGCGCGCTCGAGTACGCCGTCCTGGAGAAGGTCGAAGGGGAACTCGCCGTCGGATGCGACGGCTGGCTGGAGCAGGAGGAGGTCGAGGAGCTCAGCGGCATCCGGCGCATGGAGCTGCCGTCGGCGGTCGCGCTGGGAGCGGCGGCCCGCCTGCACCGCATCGGGCTGACGCCGTCCCCGGCCGGGGACCTGGCCTACACGATGTATCCCTGGGTGGTCAGCGGCAGCCGGCTGCACGACGCGGGGTGGCGGCCGCAGTGGACCAACGAGGAAGTTCTCGCGGAGCTGCTGGAAGAGGTCTCCGGTCGGCACACGGTCGCCGGGCGGCGACTCGGCCGCAAGGACGCCACGGCGGCCGGCGCGGCGGGAGCGACGGTGGCCCTGCTGGGCGCGGCGGCGGTGGTACGGCGGGCGCGGAAGGCCAGGCGGCGGATCTGACCGCCGCCCCGCTGCGCGCCCTGGAGCGGGCCGAGCTGTAGGAGGCTCCAAGGCCGCACGCGTGTGTGCCGGGCGATGACGCTATTCCCCGTCCTCGCACGCGTGGGGCACGATGGAGCCATGGCACCTACCAACGATCACCCCGGTGAGCAGGGCGCTCAGGATCCCGTCAAGCTCATCGCCATTCGCGAGACGGCCCTCTCCCTGGACGAGGTCTTCCGTGCCGTCGGGGACGACGCCGCCGGTGGGACCGCGCTGTTCGTGGGCACCGTGCGCAACCACGACGAGGGTGCCGACGTCGACGAGCTCGGGTACTCGTGCCACCCCAGCGCCGAGGCCGAGATGCGGCGGATCGCCGAGAAGGTCGTCGCCGAGTACCCGGTACGGGCGCTCGCCGCGGTCCACCGGGTCGGGGACCTCAAGGTCGGAGATCTCGCGGTCGTCGTCGCCGTCTCCTGCCCCCACCGCGGCGAGGCCTTCGAGGCGTGCCGCAAGCTGATCGACGACCTCAAGCACGAGGTGCCGATCTGGAAGCACCAGAAGTTCTCGGACGGCACGGAGGAGTGGGTCGGCGCCTGCTGAGGGCCCCCTCCCGAGCCCCCGCCGGCCCCGTCCACCCCACTCGGCTTGCGTAACCGCACCCCTGGCGTGAGCGTTGTCAGTGCCAGTGGTTAATCTGCTGATCAGTCGGTCACTCATTGGGGATGGGAGGACGGCATGGCGGCGCTCGCCTGGTTGCTGATTCCGCTCGTGGCTGCGGTCATCGCCGGCCTGTGGGGCAGTTGGGCCAACCGGACCCGCAAGGCGCGGGGCGACGGCCCGGAGCTCGACGGCTACGCACGCTTCCGCGCGGCCATGGAGAAGCCTTCCTCCCGCACATGATCGCTGCATGATCGCCCAGCACATGATCACGAAGTCGGGTTCGCGGCCCTGACGGGGCTCTGACAGGACCGTCACGTACTGTCTTGGCATGCCACGCCGCACCGCGACGATGCTCGCCTCCACCTTGATGCTGATCGCGCTCCTGTGCGCGGGAGTGTTCATTCCCGTGCCGTACGCGGAGATGTCCCCGGGGCCGACCGTCAACACCCTCGGCGATCACGACGGTGAGCCGGTGCTGCAGATCTCCGGGCGCAGGACCTACCCGACGAGCGGGCATCTCAACATGACCACGGTCCGGGTCACCAGCGCCGACTACAAGATGAACCTGGTCGAGGCCGTCTACGGCTGGCTCGCGCACGACAACAAGGTCGTGCCGCACGACACCCTCTACCCGGACGGCAAGACCGAGGAGCAGTCCACCCAGGAGAACGCCGAGGAGTTCAGCCAGTCCCAGGAGAGCGCCAAGGTCGCCGCCCTGAAGGCGCTGGACATCCCCGTGCAGAGCTGGGTGATCGTCTCCACCGTCGTCAAGGGCACCCCGGCCGAGGGCAAACTGCACGCCGGTGACGTGATCAAGGCCGTCGACGGCAGGACGATCAAGGAGCCCGGGGACGTCGCCGAGCTGGTGACCAAGCACAAGCCCGGACAGGACGTCGTCTTCACGATCGTCCCCGCCAAGGAGCAGGCCGCCGCGGAGAAGGAGCGCCGGACACCGACGAAGACCGAGAAGGTCACCATCAGGACCGCCGAGTCCACCGACACCGGCGACAAGCGCGCCATCGTCGGGATCTCCGCCGGGACCGACCACACCTTCCCGTTCAGCATCGACATCAAGCTCGCCGACGTCGGCGGCCCCAGCGCGGGCCTGATGTTCTCGCTCGGCCTCTACGACAAGCTCACCCCGGGCAGCCTCACCGGCGGCAGGTTCGTGGCCGGCACCGGCACCATCGACGACGACGGCAAGGTCGGCCCCATCGGCGGCATCGAGATGAAGACCATCGCCGCGCGCGAGAAGGGCGCCCGGTACTTCATGACGCCCGCCGACAACTGCGCGACCGCCGCCAGAGACGTGCCCGGCGGACTCACCCTCGTCAAGGTCGACACCATCGACGACGCCCTCGGCGCTCTGAAGGACATCCGCTCCGGAGCAACTGCCGACCTGCCGAAGTGCACGACCAAGGGCTGAGAAACAGGCATCCGTACGACGGCGGGGGCGCCCCTCACACCGAGGGGCGCCCCCGCCGTCGTAGTACCGGAAGAGCAGGAAGCCGTACCGGAGGACCTCAGTCCTCGAAGGTCGCCTTCAGCGCTTCCGCCAGGCCCGGGACCAGGTCCGGGCCGGTGAGGACCTCCGTCGGGGTGTCCTTCTCGCGCAGGCGCAGGGCCGACTCGCGGGTGCCGTCGCGCAGGACCGCGACCGTCATACGGACCTCCTGACGGTCCGGGTGCTCCGCCACCCACTTCGTGAGCTTGGCGTCACTCAGGCCCTGCGGGACCTGCGCCTCGGCGGACGGTGGAAGCATCAGACGCTCCACCGTGAGCGCGCAGCCGGCCACCGCGTCGGGCCAGGCGATGGTGCCGAGGAACTCGTCGAGCTGCTTGCCCGTTGGAAGTTCGTCCTGCTCGATCGGGGTCAGGCCGGAGGACTCCTCCTCGTCCCCCAGGCCGAGCTGGGCGGCGAGGCCGGGTTCCTGGACTCGCAGCCGTGCGGTGTCGACGAGGGCGAAAAGGCGGGCGGGCTGGTCCCAGCCGAGGCCGGAGGCGTACTCGTCGATCTCGAGGACGGCCCGGGTCAGCGGGTTCGCAGCCATGGGAGTGTTGGACATGGTCACAATCCTCTCTCGTTCCTGGCCGGAATCGGGAACCGAGTAAACGGTGAGTAAGTTGCATAGGTGTGGGCCCGCGATCACGGGGGGCCACGAGGGGTCCACGAAGACGCGGGCCTGACGAAGACCAACAGCGAACTTCGGGGTGCGAACCTTGGCTTTCCAGATGCCGGACCGCGGCGGAGGCCCGACCGGGCCACGGATCAGAGTGGGACGCCCGTCCCGGCGTGTCCGGACCCTGCTCATGACACTGGGCGTACTCGCCGTCCTCGGCATGGCCTTCACCATGTTCGCGGGGTTCTGGACCGACTGGCTCTGGTACCGGTCGGTGAACTACTCCTCGGTGTTCACCACCACGCTGTGGACGAAGATCGGACTCTTCTTCGTCTTCGGTCTGTTGATGGCCCTCGCCGTCGGCTTCAACATCTGGCTGGCCCACCGGCTGCGTCCGCCGCTGAGCGCCATGTCGATGGAGCAGCAGAGCCTCGACCGCTACCGCATGGGCATCGCGCCGTACAAGAAGTGGCTGCTGCTCGCGATCACCGCGCTCGTCGGCCTGATCGCCGGCGCCTCCGCCTCCAGCCAGTGGCGGACCTGGCTGATGTGGGTCAACGGCGTCCCCTTCGGTGAGAAGGACCCCCAGTTCCACCTCGACGTCGGCTTCTACGCCTTCGACCTGCCCTGGTACCGGTTCCTGCTCGGCTTCGGCTTCGCCGCCGCGATCCTCTCCGTGATCGCCGCCGCGCTCACCCACTACCTGTACGGCGGGCTGCGGATCACCAGCCCGGGCGCGCGCGCCACGGCCGCCGCCACCGGTCATCTGTCGGTCCTCATCGGCATCTTCGTCGCCCTGAAGGCGGTCGCGTACTGGCTCGACCGGTACGGACTGGCCGTGAAGTCCAGCGACTTCAAGGCGACCGACAACTGGACCGGCCTCAGGTACGTCGACGCCAACGCCTATCTGCCGGCCAAGACGATCCTGTTCTGCATCGCCGTCATCTGCGCGCTGCTGTTCTTCGCCACCCTGTGGCGGCGCACCTGGCAGCTGCCCGTCATCGGCTTCGGCCTGATGGTGCTCTCCGCGATCCTCATCGGCGGCCTGTACCCGGCGATCGTGCAGAAGTTCCAGGTCCAGCCCAACGAGCAGGCCAAGGAAGCGCCGTACGTCGAGAAGAACCTCAAGGCGACGCGCGACGCGTACGGCATCGACGGCACCCAGGTCACCGAGTACCCGGGCACCAGCAAGACCGAGGACAAGACGAAGCTGCGCGACGACGTCGACGCCACGGCGAGCATCCGCATCCTGGACCCGAACATCGTCTCGCCCACGTTCCAGCAGCTCCAGCAGATCAGGAACTACTACGCGTTCCCGACCAACCTGGACGTCGACCGGTACGCCAAGGACGGCAAGGACCAGGACACCGTCATCGGTCTGCGTGAGATCAACCTCAACGGCATCCCGAAGCGGAACTGGATCAACGACCACTTCCGCTACACCCACGGCTACGGCGTGGTCGCCGCCGAGGGCACCAGCGCCGACTCCCAGGGCCGGCCGGACTTCACCGAGTCCGACCTGCCGTCCAAGGGCGACCTCGGGACGTACGAGCAGCGGGTCTACTACGGCGAGAAGACCACGATGTACTCGATCGTCGGCGGTCCCCAGAAGGAGATCGACTACTCCGACGACAGCGGCGAGAAGACCTACAGCTACAAGGCCGACAGCGGCGTAAGCCTCTCCAACCCGGTCAACCGGGCCGCGTACGCGGTGGCGTTCGGCGAGCCGCAGATCCTGTACTCGGGCGCGATCGGCGACGGTTCGCGCATCCTGTACAACCGCACGCCCAAGGAGCGCGTCGAGGCGGTCGCCCCGTGGCTGACCATCGACGGCGACGCCTACCCGGCGGTGGTGAACAACCGCATCCAGTGGATCGTCGACGCGTACACGACGACGAACGGCTACCCGTACTCGTCCCGTACGACCCTCGGTGACACCACGGCCGACTCGCTGACCGCCACCAACGACAACCGCGCGGTGGTGGCCCAACAGAACCAGGTCAACTACATCCGCAACTCGGTGAAGGCGACGGTCGACGCCTACACCGGCGAGGTCAAGCTCTACCAGTGGGACACCAAGGACCCGGTCCTGAAGACCTGGATGAAGGCCTTCCCGGGCACGGTGGAGTCCAAGAGCAAGATCTCCAAGGATCTGATGGATCATCTGCGCTACCCGCAGGATCTGTTCAAGGTCCAGCGTGAACTGCTCACCCGCTACCACGTGAAGGACGCCACGACGTTCCTCAGCGGCAGCGAGGTCTGGCAGGTGCCGGACGACCCGACCAACAAGTCGGGCAGTGCGACACCGCCGTACTACCTGAGCATGAAGATGCCCGACCAGGCGGCGCAGGCGTTCTCGCTGACGACGACGTTCACGCCGAACGGCCGGGACAACCTCAGTGGCTTCATGGCGGTCGACGCCGAGGCGGGCACCAGTGACTACGGCAAGATCAGAATTCTGAAACTGCCGACCAACACCACGGTCAACGGTCCCAGTCAGGTCCAGAGTCAGTTCAACTCCGAACAGGACATCGCCGAGACCATCAGGCTCCTCAGAGGCGGCGACTCCGAGGTCGAGTACGGCAACCTGCTCGCGGTGCCGCTCGACGGCGGACTGCTCTACGTGGAGCCGGTCTATGTCCGCGGTGGTGGACTCAAGTACCCGCTGCTGCGCAAGGTGTTGGTGTCCTACGGCGGCACCACCGCCTTCGAGGACACCCTCGACGAGGCCCTGAGCAAGGTCTTCGGGGCGGAGGGCACGACCACCCAGCCACCGGACGAGGGCGACGACGACGGCGGCACCACACCACCGCCGACGTCCAACAATCCGACGGTCCAAGAAGCGCTGGACGACGCTCAGAAGGCCTTCGAGGCCGGCCAGGACGCCCTGAAGAAGGGCGACTGGGAGGCGTACGGCAAGGCGCAGAAGGATCTGGAGGACGCGCTCAGGCGCGCCGAGGACGCGCAGTCGCAGCCCGACAAGACCGGCGGCGGCGCGGGCAGCGGCGGTGGCGCGAGCGCGAGCCCGAGTGCGAGTCCCAAACCGAGCGGCAGTCCCTCCGGAACCTAGGGAGGGCGGACTGATCGAACAGCCCACCCCGCGCCGTGATACGGTTGTTTCACAACGGCGCGGGGTGGAGCAGCTCGGTAGCTCGCTGGGCTCATAACCCAGAGGTCGCAGGTTCAAATCCTGTCCCCGCTACTGAAGTCGGCGAACATTTCGTACGACAGCGAAGGCCCGGATCCTCCAAGGATCCGGGCCTTCGTGGTGTGCGAACGCATGTGCCGGGTGCCGGGATGGTCGTGCCGCTGTGGGGAGTTGGCAGAACTGTGTTTGACTTGTCTCTCTGTGGGCATGTCGACAAAACGCTGAAGTGACCTCACGGGCTGCGGTATACCAGGTGTACCCGGGTTGCAGGTGGTGCGACGATGGACGTTATGGGGGACAAGGCAACTCTGTTGGAGACAGGGCGGTTTGTGCAGCCTGCCGACTTTGTGCAGTCGACGGGTGATTTCGTGCAGCCGGAGAACGATGCCCCGCGTCCTACGGACGGTGCCTCGCAGCCGGTGGGTGAGCTCGTGCGACCGGAGGGCGACTTCGGCGTCGACCGGCCGGCCGACCAGGACGAGACGGGACAGGCCGCCGAGGAGGCGCGCCAGTTGCTCGCCGCGGAGACCGGCGACGTCGAGGCGATGAGTGTCGTCGGGGCCATGCTGCTGCGCCGCGGTGATCTCGACGGGGCCGAGCCTCATCTGCGGGCCGCGACCGCGGTGGGGGACCGGGCGGCCGCGAACAATCTGGGAGTGCTGCTGCACCAGCGCGGCTACGCCGACGAGGCCGCCGGATGGTGGCGGATCGCCGCCGTCGCCGGGTCGGCCGCGGCCGCGCACGCGCTGGGACGCCATCACCGTGAGCGGGGCGACGAGCCCGCCGCCGAGTACTGGCTGCGGCAGTCCGCCGAACAGGGACACGCGCTCGGCGCGTACGCGCTCGCCGATCTGCTGGAGCACCGCAGCGACGACCGTGCCGAGCAGTGGATGCGGGCCGCCGCCGAGCGCGGGCACCGCGAGGCGGCGTACCGGCTGGCGCGCGCGCTCGACCGGCAGGTGACACGGTCGGGCGAGGACGGCGCCGACAACGGTGTCGAACCGGACGAGGCCGTGCTGGACGAGGTCGAGCAGTGGTACCGGCAGGCCGCCGCGCGCGGGCACCGCCGGGCCGCGCTGCACCTCGGGGCGATCCTGGAGAAGCGCGGGGAGCTCAAGGAGGCCGGGCGCTGGTATCTGACGTCCGCCAAGGACGGGGAGGCGCGCGCCGCCTGTGCGCTCGGCTTCCTGCTGCGCGACGCCGGGGACAGCGAGAGCGCCGCCGTGTGGTGGCTGCGGGCCGCGCAGGACGGCGACGGCAACGCCGCGAACGCGCTGGGCGCGCTGCACGCCGAGCGCGGCGAGACACAGACCGCCGAGCGGTGGTACCGGGCCGCGATGGACGCCGGTGATGTCAACGGCGCGTACAACCTCGGCCTGCTCTGCGCCGAGCAGGCCCGTACCGCGCAGGCCGAGCAGTGGTACCGGCGTGCGGCGTACGCCGGGCACCGCGAGGCGGCGAACGCGCTGGCGATCCTGCTGCTCCAGGTCGGCGACACCACCGGTGCCGAGCCGTGGTTCTCCAAGGCCGCCGAGGCGGGGAGCGTCGACGCCGCGTTCAACCTCGGGATCCTGTACGCCGGGCGGGGCGAGGAGCGGGCCGGGCTGCGCTGGTACGAGCGTGCCGCTGCCGCCGGGCACACGGAGGCCGCGCTGCAGGTCGGTATCGCCCGGCTGCGGGACGGCGACGAGCTCGCGGCGGAGCGGCATCTGCGGTGCGCGGCCGGGGGCGGCAGCGCGGAGGCTGCGTATCGGCTGGCGACCGTGCTGGACGCGCGGCGGCCGCCGGAGCCCGCGCACGAGCTGGGGGAGCCGGTACGGGAGAAGGCCGAGTGCGAGGAGTGGTACGAGCGGGCGGCCTCCCAGGGGCATCGGCGGGCACAGGTGCGGGTCGGGATGCTGGCCGCGGCTCGCGGGGACGTGGTGGAGGCGGCTCGGTGGTACCGGACGGCCGCCGAGGCCGGGTCGCGCAACGGTGCGTTCAATCTGGGGCTGCTGCTGGCCCGGGAGGGCAGTGAGCCCGAGGCGGCGGTGTGGTGGACGCGGGCGGCCGACGCCGGGCACGGGCGGTCGGCTTTGCGGCTCGCCCTGGTCTACGCGCGTCGCGGCGAGCTGGCGGAGGGCAAGCGGTGGGCCGACCGGGCGGTGAGTCTGGGGCCGGCGGAGGTTTCCGAGCGGGCGGCTCGGCTGCGGGACGCTCTGCGGGAGGAGCTGTCGGCCTGAGGGTGGTGCTGGGTGCGGGGGCATTGTGGCCGGCGTCTCAGGTCTCGCCCTCGCCGCCCCTACCCGTCCCGTCCTCCAGGGGGCGCTGCCCCTTCGACCCCGGCCGACTCTGGGGGCTGCCGCCCCCAGACCCCCGCTCCGGCCCTGAACGGGCCTCGTCCTCAAACGCCGGACGGGCTGAATGGGACGAGCCTGAAACGTGCTGGTCAGCCCTGAAGGAAAGCTGCCGGAAAAGCGATTTGCCTCTGTCCTCGCCCTTGACGTAATGTTGCGTTCACCGACGCGGGGTGGAGCAGCTCGGTAGCTCGCTGGGCTCATAACCCAGAGGTCGCAGGTTCAAATCCTGTCCCCGCTACTGAAGGCCGAGGGCCGGGATCCGAAAGGGTCCCGGCCCTCGGTGTTTTCGCAGGTCCGGTGGGTCAGGGCCGGTGGCCCACCGCCTCCTCGTACAGGGCACGGTTCACCGTCCGGGACTCCGGTAGCGGGGTGCCCTCGGCCACGCCCTGGGCCTCGTAGGCCGCCTGGAGGCGGGTCGTCGTGCCGGAGCGGATCTCCCAGTCCATGACCAGGGACGGGGTCGATTCGAGGATCGACTCCTCCGCCTTGAGGAGTTCGGCGAGATAGGTGACGAAGGTCGCATCCTGCTTGTAGTCCGAGGCGAAGTACGAGTTCAGCGTGCGGATGTAGGCCCTCAGAAGGGCCACCCCGGCGTCCACGTCGTCCTGGAGGAGCGCGGGGCCGTAGAGCATGCCGCCCAGGGGCTCGCCGCGCGGCTGGCCGCCCAGGAAGGCGTACCCCTGCTCGCCGTCCACCTCGCGCCAGACCGGGTCCAAGAGCCACGCGGAGTCGACGCCGCCGTTCTGCAGGGCCGTGAGGACGTCGGCCGAGCCGAGTTGCTGGTACTGGATGTCGGCGAGGCCGCCGCCGTGTTTCTCCAGCGCCTTCTCCATGGGGTACGCGATGACCGAGCCCTTGCCGATCATCGTGCCCATCCTGCGGCCGGCCATCGCCACCTGGTTCGCGCTCTCGCCCTCCTTCAGGCGCACCCACAGGCCGCTCTTCGACTTCTGGGCCGGAGAGAAGTTCCCCGCGACCCATTTGATGTCGAAGCCGCCCTCGATGCCGTTCATCACGGCCGCCTCCGGGGCCGCCCACAACGCGTCGATGTCGCCCTTCGCCAGCAGGGGCAGCGCGTCCGGGGTCGGCAGGACCTTCAGCGTGACGTCGAGGCCCTCCTTCTTGAACTCGCCCTTGTCGAGCGCCACTTGCAGCGGGGCCACGTACTCCGCGCTCAGCGTCCCCGTCGCGATCGTTACCTTGCGGGGCTCGGGGAGTGGATTCGGGGAAGGGGCGCCAGGCAGGC
The DNA here is from genome assembly GCF_042657965.1 of Streptomyces coerulescens. NCBI lineage: Bacteria > Bacillati > Actinomycetota > Actinomycetes > Kitasatosporales > Streptomycetaceae > Streptomyces > Streptomyces coerulescens. Next base: position 270,744 of record NZ_JBHSKM010000001.1, on the reverse strand, counting down.
AGCGGGCCGGTGTGCGGTCGGGGGAGAGGTCCTCCGGGTCCGTCCACGCCTTCGTGCCGCAGCCGTCGACCGGGCGGATCGTGCGGTTTCCGGCCGCCTTCGGCGAGGAGTCCGACTCGTACGGCGACGAGCACGCCGCCGACGCCAGCAGCGCCCCCGCGGTGAGGAGGACGCCGTACGCATGTGGCCTTCGTCTCATGACTGGCCCCTTCCTCGGTCCCTCGGTGCCCAGGGTGTGAGCAGGCGTCCGGCGAAGCGGATCAGTTCGGAGAAGAGGACTCCGAGGGCCGCCACGCAGACGATGCCGACGAACATGACGTCGTTCTGGAACAGCGCGCGTGAGTCGAAGATCAGATGGCCCAGGCCGTTCGTCGCGGCGATCTGCTCGGAGGCCACGATGACCAGCACCGCCACGCCCGCCGCGATCCGCGCGCCCACCAGGACGGCGGGGAGCGACGCCGGGAGGAGGACATGGCGGAACATCTGCCGGTGCGAGGCGCCGAAGACCTGGCCGGCGTCACGGTGACCGGACGGGATGGACATCACCGCCGACATGGTCGAGATCCACACGAAGAAGAACACCGTCGCCGCCACCAGGGCCACCTGCGGGCCCTCGCCCAGGCCGAACATGTTCAGGAAGACCGGCAGCAGGGCCAGCTTCGGTACGACGTACAGCGCGTCGAGGAGAGGCTCCAGCGCCGCCCGTACCAGGGACAGGGAACCCATCAGCAGGCCCAGGGCGTATCCCGCCGCCGTGCCCGCCGCGTAGCCCGCCAGGACGCGCTTCAGCGTCGCCCACACGTCCGGCCACAGCTCGCCGGCCGCGGCCCGGTCCCAGCCGTCGGCGAGGATCGTGGACGGGGCCGGGTAGACCCGGTCGTCGATCCAGGCGCGGGACGCGGCCAGTTGCCACAGCAGGAGCAGGGCGACGGGCACGGCGAGTGCCAGGGACAGCTCCAGTGCCCGCCTGCGGCGGTGGGTGCGGGCGGGATGGAGTTCGTGCGGGCCCGGGCGGCGGATCAGGACCGACTCGGCGGGCGGCTTCGTGAGCGTCGTCATGCCGGTACGGCCTCCTTCCGCAGCAGGTCCCACAGCTCGCTCTTCAGGGCGGTGAACTCGGGTGTGGCGCGGATGTCGCCGGTGCGCGGTCGCGGGAAGGGCGGCCGGTGCTCGGCGATGATCCGGCCCGGCCGGGCGGACATGACCAGGACGCGGTCGCCGAGGACGATGGCCTCCTCCAGGCTGTGGGTGATGAAGAGCGTGGTCGTCCTCAGGGACTGGGTGATGTCGAGGAGTTCGTCCTGGAGGATCGTGCGCAGCTGGGCGTCCAGGGCCGCGAAGGGCTCGTCCATCAGAAGGAGTTCGGGCTCCACCGCCAGGGCTCGGGCGATCGCGACGCGCTGGCGCATGCCACCGGAGAGGGCCGCCGGATAGGCGTCCGCGAAGTCCGACAGGCCCATGCGGGCCAGCCAGTCGTCGGTGCGGGCGTTCGCTTCGCGGCGCGGGACGCGCTGGATGTCCAGGCCGAAGCGGACGTTGGCGCGGACGGACTTCCAGTCGTAGATGCCGTAGTCCTGGAAGATCATGGCGGCCGGGCGCGGGCTCGTGGCGCGGATCTCCAGGGTTCCGGTGCTGGGGCGGAGCAGGCCCGCGGCGATCCGCAGGAGGGTCGACTTGCCGCAGCCGGACGGGCCCACGACACAGACGAACTCGCCGTGGGCGACGGTCAGATCGAGGGGGCCGAGGGCATCGACCGTGTGGGGGGTTCGGCCGAAGGTGCGTGTCAGGTCGTTCGCTCTGAGTTTGGGATACGGCTCTCCCACTTCGGTCTCCTCGCGGAGTGCGGAACGGACGTGTGGGTGTCGTTGACCATATGACGACCCGTCAGATTCCGAAACCCCGCCCGCCTCCACCGGGGCAGCGCAAAGCCCCGGCACTCATCGGTGCCGGGGCTCAGGAGGTGGGCGACTAGGCCTTCGCGCAGTTCGGGCAGATGCCGCGGTACGTCACCTCGACGTCCGAGACCGTGAAGCCGAAGCGCTCGGAAGCGGGGAGGTCGGCCATCGGGTTGCCCGTGGGGTGGACGTCCCGGATGGAGCCGCACTGGGCGCAGACCAGGTGGTGGTGGGGCCGGTGGGCGTTCGGGTCGTACCGCTTGGCGCGCTTGTCCGTGGAGACCTCAAGGACCTCGCCGAGGGTGACCAGCTCGCCCAGCGTGTTGTAGACGGTCGCCCGGGAGATCTCGGGCAGCTTGGCGACGGCCCGCGCGTGCACCTCGTCCGCCGTCAGGTGGACGTGATCGCCGGCGAGAACCTCGGCCACGACGCGCCGCTGCGCGGTCATCCGCCATCCGCGTCCGCGCAGCCGTTCCAGAAGGTCGCTCATGAGGACACCTTAACAGCATAAGGACCAGGTTCCGAATGGATGTGACTTTGGAGCTCGGCTTGACTTAGACAAAGTCCAAGATAGGGTGGAGTTCGACTTTGGTCAGTGGACAGGAGTGGCCGGAGTTGTTCGAACCGACGCAGGAGGCGCACGTGACCCAGGGACCGCTCACGACGGAGGCCGGTGCTCCGGTCGCCGACAACCAGAACAGCGAGACCGCGGGCATCGGCGGCCCGGTCCTCGTCCAGGACCAGCTCCTGCTGGAGAAGCTCGCCCACTTCAACCGGGAGCGCATCCCGGAGCGTGTGGTGCACGCGCGCGGTGCCGGGGCCTACGGCACCTTCACCGTGACCGCCGATCTCACCCCGTACACGCGCGCCGCCTTCCTCTCCGAGGTCGGCAAGCAGACGGAGACGTTCCTGCGCTTCTCGACGGTGGCCGGCAACCTCGGCGCGGCCGACGCCGTCCGCGACCCGCGCGGCTGGGCGCTGAAGTTCTACACCGAGGAGGGCAACTACGACCTCGTCGGCAACAACACCCCGGTCTTCTTCATCAAGGACGCCATCAAGTTCCCCGACTTCATCCACACCCAGAAGCGCGACCCGTACACGGGCAGCCAGGAGGCGGACAACGTCTGGGACTTCTGGAGCCTGAGCCCCGAGGCCACGCACCAGGTGACCTGGCTGTTCGGCGACCGCGGCATCCCGGCGTCCTACCGCCACATGAACGGCTACGGCTCGCACACCTACCAGTGGAACAACGAGGCCGGCGAGGTCTTCTGGGTCAAGTACCACTTCAAGACCGACCAGGGGATCCGCAATCTCACGCAGGAGGAGGCCAACAGGCTCGCCGGTGAGGACCCCGACTCCCACCAGCGCGATCTGCGTCAGGCCATCGAGCGCGGGGAGTTCCCGAGCTGGACCGTGCAGGTGCAGATCATGCCGGCGGCGGACGCGGCGACGTACCGCTTCAACCCGTTCGACCTCACCAAGGTGTGGCCGCACGAGGACTACCCGCCGATCGAGATCGGCCGGCTGGAGCTCAACCGCAATCCGCGGAACGTCTTCGCCGAGGTCGAGCAGAGCATCTTCAGCCCCGCTCACTTCGTGCCGGGTATCGGTCCGTCGCCCGACAAGATGCTCCAGGGCCGCCTGTTCGCCTACGGCGACGCGCACCGCTACCGCGTCGGCATCAACGCCGACCACCTGCCGGTGAACCGCCCGCACGCCACCGAGGCGCGCACCAACTCCCGTGACGGCTTCCTCTACGACGGCCGCCATGGCGGGGCGAAGAACTACGAGCCGAACAGCTTCGGCGGCCCGGCCCAGACGGACCGTCCGCTGTGGCAGCCGTTCACCGGCTTCACCGCCGGCACCGGCAACCACGAGGCGCCCGTCCACGCCGAGGACGACGACTTCGTGCAGGCGGGCAACCTCTACCGCCTGATGTCGCAGGACGAGAAGGAGCGCCTGATCGCCAACCTGGCGGGTGCCATGGCGCCGGTCTCGCGCGAGGACATCGTCGAGCGGGCGATCGACAACTTCCGCCGGGCGGACGACGACTTCGGCAAGCGGCTGGAGGCCGCGGTCCAGGACCTGCGCGGCTGACACCGGCACTGGATCGCCTGCCGTGGCGGACGGGCCGGGTTCCTTCCGGGACCCGGCCCGTCGTGCGTGCTCAGGCGGGCACGTGCTGTCGTACGGGTGCCCAGCAGCGGATGATGTCGCGGACCGAGACGATGCCCACGGGCTCCTCGTGATCCAGGACGATCAGATGCCGGAAGCCACCGTGTGCCATGGCGCGGGCCGCCTCCTCCAGGGTCCAGGACGGCGCGGCGAACACGACGTCGGTGGTGGTGTGGTCGTGGGCGTGTTCGGTGTCCGGGCTCTGCCCGAGGCCGACGGAGATCAGGATGTCGCGTTCGGTGAGGATGCCGATACCGCCCGCGTCGGGATCGTGGACCACGGCCGCGCCGACCCGGCGGGTGGACATGAGTGCGGCGGCCTGGCGAAGGGTGTGGGTGGGGCCGATGGTGAGGACCACGGTGCTCATGGCGTCACGTACGAGCATGGATGGAGCCACCTCCTGAAGTGCCCCCGCACCGATAGTTCATGGATTCACAAATTCACAAGTGGGGGGACTCTCAGAGTGACAGGTAAAGAGGGGGTCAACAAGGGGGCGTTCAGTAGCGCTCGTTGAGGTAGCCCAGGAGCTCGTCGTGCAGCAGGCCGTTCGAGGCGGCCGCGTTGCCGCTGTGCGGGCCGGGGCGGCCGTCGAGTCCGGTGAAGGAGCCGCCCGCCTCCGTCACGATGATCGCGTTGGCGGCCATGTCCCACAGCGAGAGCTCCGGCTCGGCGCAGATGTCCACCGAACCCTCGGCGACCATCATGTACGGCCAGAAGTCGCCGTACGCGCGCGTGCGCCACACCTCGCGCGTCAGATCGAGGAAACCGTTCAGCCGGCCCCGCTCCTCCCAGCCGCCGAGCGAGGAGTACGCGAACGAGGCGTCCGCCAGCGTCGAGACCCGGGAGACGTGCAGCCGGGACGCCGACGACAGGCTGCGGCCGGCGAAGGCGCCGTGCCCCTTGGCGGCCCACCAGCGCCGGCCGAGCGCGGGCGCTGACACCAGACCGACCACCGGCTGGAACCCGCCCTCCACGGCCTCCATCAGCGAGATCAGGGTGGCCCACACGGGGACGCCGCGCACGTAGTTCTTGGTGCCGTCGATCGGATCGATCACCCAGCGGCGGGGCCCGGTGCCCTCGACGCCGTATTCCTCGCCGAGGATCGCGTCTCTGGGGCGGGCGCGCTGCAACTGGCTCCGGATCAGCTCCTCGGCGCCCTTGTCGGCCTCGCTCACCGGGGTCATGTCCGGCTTCGTCTCGACCTTGAGGTCGAGGGCCTTGAATCGGTCCATGGTGGTGGCGTCGGCGGCGTCCGCGAGGACGTGGGCGAGGCGAAGATCGTCGAGGTAGTCCGGCATGGGACGAACGCTATCTGCCGTGGTCGGGCTGGGGCTACTAGGCCGGGGGCTCATGGGCGGGTTGCCCACGGTTGGCGGCGTGGCCGAGGTGTATTGGGCCGGTACGCCCCTCGAAACCCCGCGCACCCCGGCCGAATGGCGCCCCCGCACGCCTTCGCGAACCCTTGACAGTGACCCGGTGCGCGTCAAATCTGGGCGCAGAGCCGCTCGTCTCCGGGAGGCGATGATGCCTGCAGCGCGGGAATCCCTGCTGGACGCCGCTTACACGGCGCTGGCGCGCCGGCCGTGGTCCGCCGTGCGGATGGTGGACGTCGCCGCGGCGGCCGGAGTGTCCCGGCAGACGCTGTACAACGAGTTCGGAAGCAAGGAAGGGCTCGCGCGTGCGCTGGTGCGGAGGGAGGCCGACGGCTACCTCGCCGGCGTCGACCGCGCCCTCGCCACCCCCAGCGACGCCCGCGACCGCCTCACCGCCGCCGCGGAGTGGACCGCCGGTCTCGCCCGGGACAACGCCCTCGTACGCGCCATGCTCACCGGCTGCTGGAGCGAACGCCTGCCCTCGCCGACCCTGTCCGCCGTCCCCTCCTCCTCGGCGGTCCCGGCACAGCGCCGTGCCGACGGACCCCTGCCGTCACCCGGGGACTTCGTGGGGATCGTGCGCGACCGCGCCGTGTCGGTACTGGCCGGGCCCGGCAACAACAAGCACGACACCGCCGATCTGGCCCGCTCCTGCGAACTCGTCGTGCGGCTGGCCCTGTCCTGCGTCGCCGCCCCACCCGGCGAGGGAGGTGTCGCCGATCTCGTACGCAGCGCGCTGTACCGGCAGTTGCCGGGCTGACCCCGCGGGACGGACGGGCCTCAGTGCGCCGATCCGGACAGTTGCAGGCCGACGACCCCCACGATCACCAGACTGATCGACACGATCTTCAACGTCGACACGATGTCCCCGAGGAAGATCATCCCGTAGATCGCCGTGCCCGCCGCGCCGATCCCCGTCCACACCGCGTACGCCGGCCCGACGTCGAGCTTGCGCAGCGAGAGCGTCAGCAATCCGAAGCTGCCCAGGGCGAAGATGCAGAAGGCGACGGTCGGCCAGAGCCGGGTGAATCCGTGCGACAGCTTCAGACAGACGGCGAAGCCGGTTTCGAGCAGCCCCGCCACGATGACCAGCAGCCACGCCATGTGCTGTCCTCCCGTATCCCCACGTACTGTGACCGCTTCGTCAGGCTTGGATCCGGCTCGGTGCGATTATGCCTTTACCGGACTCACAGGAAGACAAACAACGCGAAGGTCAATCGCCTTCCTCAGTCGCCTTCCTTGCGCTCACGCGTGGCCAGCAGCCGTCGCAGGGAGTACAGCCGCGCGGGATCGGCGTGCCCCTGGGCGACCCAGTCGTCCAGCGCGCAGTCCGGTTCGTCATGACTGCACGCACGCGGACAGCCCTCGGTTCCCGATTCCAGGTCGGGAAACGCGTGGATCACACGCGAGGGATCGATGTGGGCCAGTCCGAACGACCGCACCCCGGGGGTGTCGATCACCCAGCCCTCCCGCTCCGGCAACGGCAGGGCCAGTGCCGACGTCGTGGTGTGCCGGCCGCGTCCCGTCACCGCGTTCACATGTCCCGTCGAACGCCGGCGGTCTCGCGGCACCAGCGCGTTCACCAGCGTCGTCTTGCCGACGCCGGAGTGCCCGACGAACGCCGTGACACGGCCGTCCAGTTGCTCGCGCACCCGGTCCGCGGCGTTACCGGTCTCCAGTTCGGCACGGCTGGTGACGACATAGGGGATGTCCAACGCCCCGTACAGGTCCAGGAGTTCGTCCGGCGAAGCCAGATCCGACTTGGTCAGCACCAGCAGCGGTTCGAGTCCTCCGTCGAACGCCGCCACCAGACAGCGGTCGATCAGCCGGGGCCGCGGCTCGGGGTCGGCGAGGGCGGTGACGATGGCGAGTTGGTCGGCGTTGGCGACCACCACCCGCTCGAACGGATCGTCGTCGTCGGCGGTACGGCGCAGCACCGAACTGCGCTCCTCGATCCGCACGATGCGCGCGAGGGTGTCCTTCTTGCCGGACAGATCGCCGACCAGCGCCACCCGGTCCCCGACCACCGCGGCCTTGCGGCCGAGTTCGCGGGCCTTCATCGCCATCACGACCCGGTCGTCGACGAGACAGGTGAGCCTTCCCCGGTCGACGGTGAGGACCATGCCCTCGGCGGCGTCCTCGTGCTTGGGGCGGATGTTCGTCCGGGGCCGGGTGTTCCGGCGGCCGGGGCGGGTGCGGATGTCGTCCTCGTCGGTGTGCTTGCCGTAGCGGCGCATGGCGGTGTCCCTACGCCCCGAGCATCCCGGTCCACAGCTCGGGGAAGTCCGGCAAGGTCTTCGCCGTCGTCGCCACGTTCTCGATCCGCACCCCGTCCACGGCGAGGCCGATGATCGCGCCGGCCGTCGCCATACGGTGGTCCTCGTAGGTGTGGAAGACGCCGCCGTGCAGCCGGCGCGGGCGGATGTGCAGGCCGTCGGCGGTCTCGGTCACGTCACCGCCGAGTTCGTTGATCTCCTTGGTGAGCGCGGCCAGCCGGTCCGTCTCGTGCAGCCGCAGGTGCGCGACCCCGCGCAGGGTGGAGGGGGAGTCCGCGAGGGCCGCCACGGCCGCGATGCCCGGGGTGAGTTCGCCGACCTCGCCCAGGTCCACATCGATGCCGTGGATGGCACCCGAACCGGTGAACACGAGCCCGTATTCGGTGAGTTCGCAGGAACCGCCCATCTCGGTGAAGATCTCACGCAGCCGGTCACCGGGCTGGGTGGTGCGGGCCGGCCAGTCCGGGATGAGCACCTTGCCGCCGGTCACCAGCGCGGCGGCCAGGAACGGCTGGGCGTTGGACAGGTCCGGCTCGATGGTCAGATCACGGCCCAGCAGGGCGCCCGGCGTGACCCGCCAGACGTTCGGCTCGCCGCCCGACTCCGGGGTGTCCACCTGGGCGCCGACGGCCCGCAGCATGTCGACGGTCATGCGGATGTGCGGCATGGAGGGCAGCGAGGAGCCCGTGTGCCGGACCTCGACGCCCTGGTTGAAACGCGGGCCCGACAGCAGCAGCGCGGACACGAACTGGGACGACGACGAGGCGTCGATCTCCACCGTGCCGCCCTCCAGCGCACCCCCGCCGTGCACGGTGAGCGGCAGCGCGCCCCGGCCGTCGTCGTCGATCCGGGCACCGAGGGCGCGCAGGGCGTCGATCACTCCGTGCAGGGGACGCTCGTAGGAGCGGGGGTCGCCGTCGAAGCGGACGGGGCCGTCGGCCAGCGCGGCGACCGGCGGCAGGAAACGCATCACCGTGCCGGCGTTGCCGACGTCGACCGTGGCCGGGCCGCGCAGGCCCGCCGGGAGCACACGCCACGCCTCACCGGTGCCCTCGGGGCCGACGCCCTCCTCGATGCCGACGCCCATGGTGCGCAGGGCGCCCGCCATCAGCAGGGTGTCGCGGGAGCGCAGCGGGCGGCGCAGCCAGCCGGGCTCGCTCGCCAGGGCGGCGAGGACCAGGGCGCGGTTGGTGACCGACTTGGACCCCGGCACGTGGACCGTCGCGTCGACGGGTCCGCTCGCGTGGGGGGCGGGCCAGAGGGCGGGGTGTGCGGCGGGGTTTTGGGCCATGGGTTCACTTTATAAGGAGGCGGTCGTTCGGGTGCGGCGCCGTGGGGGCCGGTCGCGCAGTTCCCCGCGCCCCTGTGACCTGCGCCCCTTCGGGACGCGTCACAGCTCCAGGAGCCACCTTCCCCCACCTATCAGGGAACACAACGACACCGCGTGGAACAGGAACAGCCACAATCCCGCCGGCACGTGCGTCAGCCGGGACAGCTGGTCCGCGTCCGAGTCGCCCGCGCCGCCCCGCGACCTCTTCGCCTGCAGTTCGAAGGCGGGCCGCACTCCGCCCACGAGGAGGAACCAGACGACGGTGTACGCGAACGCCGCCTGGATCTGGGGTCCCGCGAGCCACGAGACCACCACGAACGTGCCGCCCGTGAGGAACACCGTCAGCGCGCCGTACGCGTTGCGGATCATCACCAGCATCGCCACCAGCAGGATCGTCGCCAGCCACAGCAGCAGGGTGATACGGCCCGCGGCCAGCAGTGCCGCGCCGCCCAGGCCCAGCAGCGGGGGCGCCGTGTAGCCCGCGGCCGCGGTGAGGATCATGCCGATGCCGTGCGGCTTGCCCCGGCTGACGGTGAGGCCGCTGGTGTCGGAGTGCAGGCGTATGCCGGTCAGGGTCCGGCCGGTCAGCAGCGCGATCAGGCCGTGGCCGCCCTCGTGGGCGATCGTGATGGCGTTGCGTGACAGACGCCACAGGCCGTGCGGGACGACCACGACGAGCGCGGCGACCAGGGTGGCGATCACCACCCACAGGTCCGGGTCGGGCTGGGTGCCGGCGACCTCGTCCCAGAGGGAGGCGAGCGAGGCGGATGCGGTGCTGTCCATGTAAGGCTTTGGCTCCCTTGGGGTCGGATGGAAGCTGGCAGTCTGGCACGCGTGCCTGGGCGCTGGTTGAGACGCAGACTCGGCGGCGAACGTTCCTGGCGGCGAACGCGCAGGTCACAGCGCGGAGGTCGGGAATGCTCCGGGGAGTACGGGGAGTAGGGGAGTACGGGTCAGTGCCCGTCGGTGTACCGGCGTGCCAGGGCGATCAGAGCGGCCCGGCCGCTGCGGTCCGTGCGGTTCCTGAGACTTGCGAGGTGCTTCTCGACGGTCCGGGGCGAGAGGAAGAGGTGCTCGGCGATCTCCTGGTTGCCGAGCCCCCGGCCGAGCAGACGCAGCACCTCGTACTCCCGCGCGGTCACCCCCGCCCGACGCAGTTCCCGCGGAATCGTGTCGTGGCCCTGGCGGCGGCGGGGAACGGGAGAGCCGGCTTCCCGCAGCAGGGCGCGGCAGGCCGCCGACACCCGTGTCGTGCCCCGGTCGTGGAAGAACTGCTCGGCGGCGCACAGCCACTCCACCGGGTGCCCCCAGCCGTCGGCGAGCGCCGCGGAGGCGCCCAGGCGCAGACACAGGTGACGGGCCAGGGGGATGGCGTCGGTCCCGGCCAGTGCCTCCTCGGCCGCCTTGGCGGCCTCTCCGGCGCGGCCTTCACGGCCCAGCAGCACGGCCCGGGCCCACCCCGCGAAGGGCCGGTCCCAGTGGACCTGGCTGAGCCGGTCCGCGACGGCCCCGTCCAGCTCCGCCCAGCCGGCCGCGCCCCGCACGGTACGCAGGAGCAGGTACGGGCCCAGGAATCCGGTGACCCCGCGGGTGCTGGGCAGGGCGCGCATGGCCCGGTCCGCCTCGGTGAACTCGGCCAGCGCACGGTCGGGTTCCTCCCGCAGCAGGGAGCAGATGCCCTGGGCCCAGCCCCACACGGAGGTGTCGGCGTAGCCCCAGAGGGCTCCGGCGCTCCGTCCGGCCAGTGCGCTCTCCATGGCGTGCAGCGCGGCCTGGAGCTTCTCCCGCTCGCCACGGGAGGCGGCGATGATGGCGTCCACCCCGATGCCGATCAGCTGCACCTCGTCCAGCCGCAGTCTGCGGGCCGTCGTCCGCAGTCGCCGGGCGGCCTCCAGGGCCTGATCGTGCTCGTCGCGCAGCACATGGGCCTGCGCCAGATGCATGTCGGCCCAGGCCGTCATGAGCACGGCACCGGTCTCCTCGGCCGCCCTCCGCGCGGCCAGCAGCCGATCGGTCCCGGTGATCCTGATCCGGTCCAGTACACCGAGCTCCAGCAGGCCGCGTATCCGCCAGACCGGCAGCGCATGGGCGTCGGCCGTGGCCACCAGACGTGCGAACACCTTCTCCGTCCCGTCCAGATCCAGCGGCCGCAGGCAGTACCCCAGCATGTTCAGCGCCTTGCAGCTCACCTCCGGCAGCCCGACCGCCTCGGCGGTCGCCACGGCCCCTTCGGCCAGGGCCCTGGCGCTCTCCAGCCGGTCCGGGCGCTGCGAGTTGAGCACCAGGTGCGCGGCGACCGAGTCCAGGGCGGCGCGGGACGCCGGGTCCGGCTCGGCGCCTAGCAACTCCCGTGCCCGCCGTACGGAGGTCAGGCCCTCCTCCCACTGCTGTGCGGTGGCCGCGGCCCTGGCCCGGATCAGGAAACCCGCGGCGCGGCGGGCGGGCGGCGCACCCCACGAGGACAGGACATGGTCCAGCCGGTCGCCGAGTTCCGGGACGCGCCGGACGTCGCCCGTGAGGACGAGCGTTCCAAGGAGTTCCTCCAGCAGTCCGGCCAGGGCCTCGGGCGGGGCGTGCGCCGCGTCGGCGGTCAGCTCCAGGCCCCGGTCGAGGAGTTCCACCGCGGTCAGCAGAGCACCCCGCAGGACCGCCTGCCGGCCGGCTCGGGTGAGCAGTACGGCCGCCCGGGCCCGCTGCCCACCGGCGACGTACAGCTCCGCGGCCAAGCGGTACAGGTCGTCGCCGGGGTCACCGCCGACCGGACCACCGGGCTTCCCGGCCCGCCGGGCAGGAGGTCCCGCCTGGCCGTCGTCTCCGGCCTGCTGGCCAGGGGGTCCTGCCTGGCCGTCGTCCCTGGCCTGCCGGTGTCGGGCAGGACGTCCCGCCTGGCCGTCGTCTCCGGCCTGCTGGCCAGGAGGTCCTGCCTGGCCGTCGTCCCTGGCCTGCCGGTGTCGGGCAGGAGGTCCCGCCTGGCCGTCGTCTCCGGCCTGCTGGCCAGGAGGTCCTGCCCGGCCGTCGTCCCCGGCCTGCCGGGCAGGCCGGCCGGTGCCCCGCGGCCGGTGACCCGTCGCGTCGGCGGGCTCGATCGCGGTGGCGGGCTCGATCGCACCGGCCGACTCGATCGCGTCGGCGGCGGCGAGGCAGAGCGCCGCGCGTTCCGCGGGCAGCAGCCGGTGGGTGATGGCGTCGGCGGTCAGGGCGTGACGGAAGGAGTGCCAGCCGGGCTCCTCCGCGGTGGCGCCGTCGGTGACCAGATGGGCGTGTGCCGCCTGCCGCAGCTGGCGGAGCGCCGTCGTCCGGTCGAGGCCGGCGACGCGGGCGGCGATGTCCACGGGGAAGCGTCTGCCCAGGACGGCCGCCGCTTCCAGAAGTGCCACGCCCGGCGGTTCCAGGTGGTCCACGCGCTGGAGAACGGCGGCGGCGACCGTCCTGGGCACGCCGGCGTCCAGCGAGCCGGTCACCGTCCAGCCGCCGCCCTGCCCCCGCACGAGGCTGCCGCTGTCGACCATCGCGGTCAGCATCTCCTCCACGACGAAGGGGACACCCTCGGACACGGCGTGCAGCCGCTCCAGTACGGCTGCCGGTACCCTGCCCGCGTCGTCGTGGCCCAGACAGCGGGCCGCCAGTTCAGCGGTGTGCGCGGGGCCGAGGCCGGCGAGGCGCACGGTACGGGCCGTACGGCGGGACGCGGCGGCCTCGGCGAGGTCGAGGGCGGGACCGGGCCCACCGCGCAGGGTGGCCAGCAGAACGGCCCGCCGGCCGGGGAGGTTGTCCGTGAGGTAGTCGACGATGGTGAGCGTGTCGGCGTCCGCGTCGTGCAGGTCCTCCAGCACCAGGACACAGCCGCCGGAGCGTCCGAGGGCACCCAGGAGGCGCAGCACCGCCTCGGCGTAGCCCACCAGCGGCGCACCGTCCTGCGGCGCCAGCCCGCACAGCCGCGACAGCAGCGGCTCGTAGGGGCCCAGGTCACCGCCTTCGGGTGCCCCTTCGCCGCGCAGCCCGGAGAACACGGCCTCCGCCAGCGGTCGCAGCGGCACCGCCCGCCCGGCGGACGCGGCCCGCCCGCGCAGCACCCGCCATCCGGAGCGTGCGGCGGCGGCCGCGGTCTCCTCGACGAGGCGCGACTTGCCGATGCCCGGCTCGCCCAGCACGAACACCGACGAGCCCCGCCCCTCGCCCGCCGATGCCACCGCCGCGGTCAGAAGATCCCGCTCCGGTTCTCTGCCGACCAGTGCCGATGACGACAACGACGACACTCAGGCCCCCTGCGCCCTCTTCCGGGATGTCCCCCGCCGGCACCCGTCGAATACTCCTTCGAGCCCGCACAGCGTAGTACCCACGAGTCACGGTGGCCGCACCACTACATGGGGGTTCTTCCCCGATGTACGGGACCCCCGGTGGGCGGCACGCTTTCCTCCAGCAGGGCACGGGGGACAGGGCATGGCTCGGGGGACATGCCCTGCCTGCTGTTCTTTCTTCGATCGGGGGTTGCCGAGATGTCTTCCACGCCGCGTGGCGTCAGATGGATCACCGCCGGGCTTCTGGGCGTGGCGCTGTGCGGGTGCTCGTCGCTCACCGCCGGTACGGGAGGGGACACCGGCGGATCGCCGTCGGCGGGCTCGGCACCGGACGGACCGGACGTACCGGCGTTCGCCCAGGACCTGGAGCGGGTGTGCACGGACGGGCTCGGCTACCCGGGGCTGCCCGCCTACGACCGCACGAAGAAGACCGTGCACCCGGCGATGCTCATGAACAAGCCCGGCGACGACTGGTCGCAGTCCGAACCGTCCGCCGGCGACTTCCCGAAGGGCTGGTTCCTCGGCTACTCGGACAAGCCGGCCGAGGCCGAACTGGTCGTCTGCGTGGAGCGCACCAAGGCGACCGCGACCGGCAAGGTGTGCGACATGGAGGGCGACGGCGGCAAACCGTTCAAGGTACGTACGTACAACACCTCGTACCGCCTGAAGGTCGTCGAGGCGCGCACCGGCGAAGAGCTGTACCAGCACACGGGGGAGGCCAGGTCCGACGAGTGCCCGGTGTACATGCTCACCTCGAAGGGCGAGGACGCGGACAAGTACTACAACGAAGTGCGGCCCAGGGACTTCCGCGAGAACGTCCGGCCGTACATCGCGCCGTAGGCTGCGCGACGGCCGTCCCGTCCCCGCGTCCGGAGGACCGTATGCCCGCCACGACCAGCATCGTCGATCTCAGCGAGCTCAGCGCCGCCCGCGGTGGCTCCCGTCGGCTCACCGGCCATCTGACCCGGCCCGCCGGGCCGGGGCCCTGGCCCGGTGTCGTCGTGGTGCATGAGGCGCTGGGCGTCAATGACGTGATGCACCGGCAGACGGAGCGGCTGGCGAACGCCGGGTACCTCGTGCTGATGCCGGACCTGTTCACCGACGGAGGGGCCGTGCGCTGCCTGGTGCCGACCTTCCGGGCCGCCCTGACCGGACACGGCCGTGCCTTCCGCGACATCGGGGCCGCCCGCACCCGCCTCGCCCAGGATCCCGGCTGCACCGGACGGATCGGCATCATCGGCTTCTGCATGGGCGGTTCCTTCGCTCTCCTGGCCGTGAGCGACGGGGAGTTCGACGCCGCTTCCGTCAACTACGGCCGTCCGCCGAAGGATCTCGACGCAGCGCTCGACGGCTCCTGCCCCGTCGTCGCGAGCTACGGAGCCCGCGACCGGACGCTGCGCGGCGTGGCCCCCAGGCTGGAGGCGGCGCTCGACCGGCTCGCCGTCGTCCACGATGTCAAGGAGTACCCGGAGGCCGGGCACTCCTTCCTCAACGACGCCGAGGTCGGGCCGCGCGCGCTGCGTCCGCTGATGCGTGTCGCCGGGATCGGGCCGCACCCGGAGTCCGCCGCCGACGCCTGGCGGCGCATCGACGGCTTCTTCGCCGCACACCTCACAGCGGAAGACCGGACGGGCTGACCGACGGCGGAGCGCCGTGGCTCGTGCGGGAGCGGTCTGCCACTCTTGAACGTCAGCTCGGAGGGGTGAGTGCAGATGTGCGGACGGTATGCGGCCAGTCGTGGAGCCGAGGATCTCGCAGGAATCTTCGAGATCGAGAAGTGGGAGCCCGAGGAGACCCTCGAGGCGGACTACAACGTGGCTCCGACCAAGGAGGTCCACGTCGTCCTCGACCGCCCCTTGAAGGACGCGGAAGACCCGCGACCGGTCCGGCAGCTGCGCAAGCTGAAGTGGGGTCTGGTGCCCAGCTGGTCCAAGACCCCCGAGAGCGCCTTCAAGATGATCAACGCACGCGCGGAGACGGTGCACGAGAAGCCGTCGTACCGGCGGGCGTTCACCTCCCGGCGCTGCATCATCCCCGCCGACGGCTACTACGAATGGGTCACCGGCCGGCAGGAGCGGGACCTGGAGGTCGAGGGGAAGCGGAAGCGGCCGCGCAAGCAGCCGTACTTCGTGCTGCCCGCCGACGGCTCGGTGTTCGCGATGGCCGGGCTCTACGAGTTCTGGCGGGACTCCACCCTGCCCGACGAGCACCCGCAGGCCTGGTGGGTCACCTGCTCCGTCATCACCACGGAGGCCGAGACGACCCCGCTGGCCGTCGCACCCGAGGAGGGCCCGCACACGCTCGCCGAGATCCACCCCCGGATGCCGCTGATGCTGACGCCGGACCGCTGGGACGCCTGGCTCGACCCGTCCCGCAAGGACCCCGAGGAACTGCGCACCCTGCTCACCCCGCCGCCCGCCGGGCTGATGCGCGCCTACCCCGTCTCCACCCTGGTCAGCAACGTCCGCAACAACGGCCCGGAGCTGCTGAAGGAGCTGGACGGGCCCGAAGAGGGCACACTTTTCTGACGTGACGACCAAGTCTGACGTGACGACCGAGATCATCGGTACGGATGCGGGGGACGCCCGCATCACCTGGCACCCGGCGAGGAAGCCGCGCCTGGTCGTGGCCGCGAGCCACGGCGCCGGCGGCGGCATCGGGGCGCGCGACCTCGTGGCGCTCGCCGCGGTCCTGCCCGCCCACGGTGTGACCGTCGCCCTCGTCGAGCAGCCCTGGCGGGTGGCCGGCAAGAAGGTGGCGCCCGCGCCGAAGACGCTGGACGTCGGCTGGCGGGGCCTGTGGCCCGCGCTCGCCGCGCCCGGACTGCCCGTGATCTCCGGCGGCCGCAGCGCCGGCGCCCGCGTGGCCTGCCGTACGGCCGTCGGACTCGGCGCGCACGCCGTCCTCGCGCTCAGCTTCCCCCTGCACCCGCCGGGCAAGCCCGAGAAGTCCCGCGCCGAGGAGCTGCTCGGGTCCGGGGTGCCGACCCTGGTCGTGCAGGGCGGCAACGACCCCTTCGGGAAGCCGGAGGAGTTCCCGGACGGGGACTTCGAGCTGGTCGAGGTGGCCTACGGCGATCACGGCTTCGCCGTGCCCAAGCGGGCGCCGCTCGATCAGGACGCGGCCGTGGCGATCATCACTGATGCCGTGGTGAAGTGGGTCGGGTCACTGGGGTAAAGGTTCGGGAATGTTGCGGACCCGGCCTCTGTTGTGGCGGACACGGGTGCTGAAGCACCAGCGCCGACGTCGTGGGAGAGGAAGTCCGCCGCATGGGTTCGACCCACTGCCAGAGCCGCAGCAGCCGCGCCGACCTGGACTGGACGGTGCTGCACGCGGCCAAGACCACGCCTATTCGAGGGGCGGCAGGTACGGCAGGTCGTCTATCCTCCGATTCAGGTGGGACCGGTTTCGGCCCTGCCCGCAATCTTGAGGAGGTGGGTCCGGTTCCCGGTACCGACGCAGGGACCGACAACGGCCAGGCGGAGCAGCCCGAGGGCCTGGGCACGAGCGTGGACATGTCCGCGGAGTCGACCGCCGAGCGCAGCGCGCGCTTCGAGCGGGACGCGCTCGAATTCCTCGACCAGATGTATTCGGCCGCACTGCGCATGACGCGCAACCCGGCCGACGCGGAGGACCTGGTGCAGGAGACGTACGCCAAGGCGTACGCGTCCTTCCACCAGTTCCGCGAGGGGACCAACCTCAAGGCGTGGCTGTACCGGATCCTCACCAACACCTTCATCAACTCCTACCGCAAGAAGCAGCGTGAGCCGCAGCGTTCGGCGGCGGAGGAGATCGAGGACTGGCAGCTCGCCCGCGCCGAGTCGCACATGTCGACGGGTCTGCGCTCCGCGGAGTCGCAGGCGCTGGACCATCTGCCGGACTCGGACGTGAAGGAAGCGCTCCAGGCCATCCCCGAGGAATTCCGTATCGCCGTGTACCTGGCCGACGTAGAGGGCTTTGCGTACAAGGAGATCGCGGACATCATGGGGACACCCATCGGTACGGTGATGTCCCGGCTGCACCGGGGCCGCCGTCAACTGCGCGGCATGCTCGAGGACTACGCCCGTGAGCGTGGGCTGGTCCCGGCCGGCGCCGGAGAGTCGAACGAAGCGAAAGGCTCGGGCTCATGAGCTGCGGAGAGCCGCACGAGACGGACTGCTCTGAGGTACTCGATCATCTCTACGAGTTCCTCGACAGCGAGATGCCGGACGTCGACCGCGACAAGTTCAAGCAGCACTTCCGGGAGTGCTCGCCGTGCCTGGAGAAGTACGGGCTCGAAGAGGCCGTGAAGAAGCTGGTCAAGCGGTGCTGCGGACATGACGACGTGCCCACCGACCTGCGTTCGAAGGTCCTCGGACGGCTCGATCTGATCCGTTCGGGACAGGCCGTGCCCGAGCACGACGTCTCGGCCACGCCACAGGAATCCTGAACGCACACCCGTCACTCGAACGTGCTAATCCCCCGGTCGTAGGACCACGAACCTCCCCCTCGCCGCCCTAGGCTCCGATGCCTGAAGCGCGCGGCCGGGGAGGGGCGTATGGAGGCGACACCCGTACGGGCCCGTGTCTACATCGGCCTCGTCGCCCTCGGCGCCCTGTGCTGTCTGCACACACTGCCGTCGCCGCACATCCCCTGGTGGGCCGTGGTCCTGCTGGCCGCGCTCTACGCCGGGGGCGAGCGGCTGTCCGGCTCGTTCTACCCTGTGCTGCTCGCCGCCGCCTTCCTGCTGTCACCGTCCGCCGCCGCGCTGGTCGCGGTGCCGGGGGCGCTGATCACCCCGGCCGGCGGCCGGCCACAGCCACTGCGGCGGATGTGGCGGGCGGCCCAGCTGGTGGTCGCGGTATGGGCGGCCGCATGGGTGTACGGGGCGCTGGGCGAGCGGGACGCCGTGGCGGCGGCCGACTTCCCGCATGTGCTCGGGCACGCCGGAGCAGCGGTCCTGGCGTTCTGCCTGGTCCTGACCGCCCTCGACGGCGGGATCCTCGCGCTCGCCGAGCGCCGGCCCCTGCGCCGGGCCTGGCGCGAGCTGTTCCCGCGCTCGCTCGCGCCGATCGCCGTGCACGGTCTCGCCGGCCTGATGATGGCCGTGCTGTGGCGCAGTCCCTACGGCCCCGTGTCCGCGCTGCTCGTGCTGCTGCCCATGTGCGTGTCGTGGTGGGCGTTCGCCCAGTACCACCGGGAACGCGCGGCCCATCAGGCCACCATCCGGGCGCTCGTGCAGGCCGTCGACATCAAGGACGGCTACACCCGAGGCCACAGCGAGCGGGTCGGACAGGCCACCATGATGATCGCGCGTGAGCTGGGCCTCGCCGACGAGCGGGTCGAGGTGCTGCGCTTCGCCGGGATCCTGCACGACGTCGGCAAGCTGGGCGTGCCCACCCGGCTGCTGCGCAAGAGCGGGCCGCTGACGCCCGAGGAGCGCCGGGTCATCGAGCTGCACCCCGAGTACGGACACGAGATGGTCCGCGGGATCTCCTTCCTCGGCGAGGCGCGGGCCGCCGTACTGCATCACCATGAGCGGCTGGACGGCACCGGGTACCCCTACGGGCTGAGCGGGAGTCAGATCCCGGAGTCGGCACGCGTGGTGGCGGTCGCGGACGCCTTCGACGCGATGACGTCGACCCGGTCCTACTCGCGGGCCCGCCCCGTGTCCGTCGCCCTGCGGGAGCTGGAGAAGTGCGCGGGCTCTCAGTTCGACCCCCGGATGGTCACCGCCCTCGTCCGGGCCGTCGACCAGCACGGCTGGCACCCCGCAGTGACCGCCGACGAGAGAGCCGCGCTCGTGCTCCGCCCGCAGGTCGCAGGCGCCCCCGGGGCGCACCGATGAGCGGCCCACGGCCACCCGCCCTGCTCACTGCCGTCCGCGGCTGTGCCGCCCTCCTCGCCACGGGCTGTCTGCTCGGCATGCTGGGGAACGGCCTCGTCGACCGCGGCATCGCCCTCGCGTTCGGGACTCTTGTCACTCTCGGTGAGCTCACCCGCTGGACCGGTGCCGAAGGCAGGGAGACCGCGCCGCTCGGAGCCGCCGCCGCGCTGTCGTACGCCCTGCTGGGGGAGAGCGGCGGTGAGCCCAGCCGGCACGGCGTCGCCCAGGTCGTCTGTGTCGTCCTGGCCGCCTCGCTGCTCGGCTGCGTCCCGCACATCGCGCGCGGTCGCCCCGTGCTGGACCATCTCGCCCGGCGTGTGCTCACCGTCGGCTTCGCCGCCGCCTGCTTCCAACCCCTGTTCAACCAGGGCACGTTCCACGGCTGGGGCACCTCCTACGCGCTGCTCCTGCTGGCGATCCTCACCCTCACCACCCTGTGCGACGCCGTGCTCGCGGCCGCGCTGGCGCACGCGCGCACCCGGTGGCCCTTCGGGCCGCTGCTGCGCGACGAGCTGCGGGCGACCCTCGGGGTCGGGTCGGCCGTCTGCGCGACGGGCGCGGTGATGGCGCCGGCGGTCGCGGTGGTCGGGCTGTGGGCGCTGCCCGTCTTCTCGTTGCCCCTGCTGCTCACGCAGATGTCCGTCCGCCGGTACGCCGCGGTGCGGACCACCTACCGGCAGACCATCGCCTCACTCGCCCGGGCCACCGAGATCGCCGGGTACACCCCGGTGGGACACGCCCGGCGGGTGGCGGCGCTCAGCAGGGAGGTCGGGCGGGAGATGGGCCTGTCGGAGGCCGAGCTCACCGTGCTGGAGCACGCGGCCCTCATGCACGACATCGGGCAGCTCAGCCTGCTCGACCCGGTGCCGGCCGGCGCCACCGCCGTACTGCCCGTCGAGGAGCAGCGCAGGATCGCGCTGCTCGGCGGGGCGGTCGTACGGCAGACCGGGGTGAGTCCGCAGGTCGCGACGGTCGTGGAGCGGCTCGCCGACCCCGGTCCCGAGCAACCGGTCGCCGCGCGGATCGTGCGGGCGGTCAACGCCTACGAGGAGAAGGCGCGGGGCGCCGGGCCGGGCGGGCCGCTGAAGGCCCTGGAGGAGCTGCGCCTTGCCACCGCCGGGGACTACTCGCCGGAGGTGGTGGGGTCACTGGCGACGGTCCTGTCCAGAGACGGTCTGACAGGGCCTGGTGCGGGGTAACCCATGGGTAATGAGCGCCCTTCCAGCCGTACGTGGTTGGATGCGAATGAGAGTGTGTCCGGGGGCGAGCACTAGCCAGCCCACTCCACGGAACTGGCAGGCGGGAATCGTGAGGATCTTCGGCAAGGGACGGCACAGGCCCTCCGCCTCCTGGCGGCAGGCCACCGACCGGGCGTTCACGCTCATCGGCGACGGCCGGTACGAGGACGCGGGCGCGCTGCTGACACGTGCCGCCGATCTGGAGCCCTGGCTTTCGGAGTCCTGGTTCAACCTCGCGCTGCTGCACAAGTTCCGGCACGACTGGGAACAGGCCCGGGCGGCCGGACTGCGTGCCGTGGCGCTGCTCGACCGGGAGACCGGGGCGCCCGACTGGTGGAACGTCGGCATCGCGGCCACCGCCCTGCAGGACTGGCCGCTGGCCCGGCGGGCCTGGCAGGCCTACGGGCTGCGGGTGCCCGGTGGGGCGACCGAGTCCGGCGAGCCGGTCGGCATGGACCTCGGCAGCGCGGCCGTACGGCTGTCCCCGGAGGGGGAGGCCGAGGTCGTGTGGGGGCGACGGCTCGACCCCGCCCGGATCGAGGTCCTGTCGATTCCGCTGCCGTCCTCCGGGCGGCGCTGGGGCGAGGTCGTGCTGCACGACGGGGTGCCGCACGGTGAGCGGACCACGGCGTCCGGGCACGCCTTCCCCGTCTTCGACGAGATCGAGCTGTGGGCGCCCTCGCCCGTGCCCACCTGGGTGGTTCTCCTGGAGGCCGCCACCGAGGCGGACCGGGACGCGCTGGAGCAGCTGGCCGCGGACGCGGGGTTTGCCGCCGAGGACTGGTCTTCCTCGGTGCGGTTGCTGTGCCGGATGTGTTCCGAGTCGCGGATGCCGTCCGATGAGGGCGACGGGGAGCATCTGGATCCGCACGATCACAGTGAGCCGGGGCATCCCGGGCCGCTGGGGCATCGGACGGACGGGCAGCTGTGGGTGCCGGAGCGGGAGTGTGGTGTTGCCGCCCCGGCCGCCTTGGTGCGGGGGTTGCTGGACGGGTGGGTTGCGGACAGTCCGGATTCCAGGGATTGGCGGGACTTGGAAGAGGTCTGCTAGTCGCCGTTGGGGCCAGGTCGTCAGCAGGCCACAGGCTGTGTGCGGCCGGTCGCGCCCACGCGGCGGAGCCGCATATCGACACAGTCCCGCGCCCCTTCGGGGGCGCGACTCCCCGTACCCTGTATCAGCACCACACCCCCTGTTTTTCTGAGGAAGGCATACGTCGGTCATGGCCCAGCAGGACACCGAGCAGCAGCACGCGGGCGTGCTCCCCGTGGACGACGAGGGGTTCGTCGTCGACACCGAGGACACGGAGGAGCGCGAGAACGCCTGGCGTGAGCGCGGCACCTCGCGGCCGATCACCGTGGTGGGGAACCCGGTCCTGCACAAGGAGTGCAAGGACGTCACCGAGTTCGGCGCCGAGCTGGACCGGCTGGTGGCGGACATGTTCGCCTCGCAGCGCACCGCCGAGGGCGTGGGTCTGGCCGCCAACCAGATCGGCGTCGACCTGAAGGTCTTCGTCTACGACTGCATGGACGACGAGGGCAAGCGGCACGTCGGCGTCGTCTGCAACCCGAAGCTCGTCGAGCTGCCCGCCGAGCGGCGCCGGCTGGACGACAGCAACGAGGGCTGCCTGTCCGTGCCGACCGCGTACGCGCCGCTCGCCCGGCCCGACTACGCCGAGGTGACGGGGCAGGACGAGAAGGGCAACCCGATCAAGGTGCGCGGCACGGGCTACTTCGCTCGGTGTTTGCAGCACGAGACGGACCACCTGTACGGGTACCTCTACATCGACCGGCTCTCCAAGCGCGAGCGCAAGGACGCGCTGCGGCAGATGGCCGAGAACGAGCCCCGCTACCCCGTGGTCGCCAACGACTGAGAAGGCTCTTCGGCCCCACACGTCACTTACGCACGGCGCCTGGTCAGGTTCCCCCTCCTGACCAGGCGCCGTTCGCATGTCCGTCGCATGTTCGAACCCATACACGCAAGTAGTGATCCAGATCCAGTCACAAAGAGGGAGAATCTCGGCACTCGGGGGTAGTGAAAGAAGCAAATCCGTTCCCAAAACGGTCAGTTATGGTGCTGAATGGAAGTGCGGGGATACGCGACGGCGCACGCCCGGCACTGCGCCAGGGGCGTGCACGACTGCACAACTGGCGGCTGAGAGGAGTTTGTTCGTGCATGCTTTCTCGGACAGCACCACAGCGACACCGACGGCGGTCCCGGTTCCACCGTCGCTCTCTCTCCCGATGATCGAAGCGGCCTTTCCCAGGCAACTGCATCCGTATTGGCCCCAGCTCCAGGAGAAGACCCGTGCCTGGCTGCTTGAAAAACGGCTGATGCCGGCCGACAAGGTCGAAGAATATGCCGACGGCCTTTGCTACACGGACCTGATGGCGGGGTACTACATTGGTGCGCCCAACGACGTGCTCCAGGCGATTGCGGACTACAGCGCGTGGTTCTTCGTCTGGGACGACCGGCACGACCGCGACATCGTCCACCGACGCCCCGTCGCCTGGCGACGGCTCAGAGACCTGCTGCACCGGGCGCTCGAATCCCCCGAGGACCATCTGCACCATGCGGACCCGCTGGTCGCGGGGTTCGCGGACAGTGTGAGGCGGTTGTACTCGTTCCTGACCGATACCTGGAACATCCGGTTCGCCCGGCACTTCCACGCCGTGATCGAGGCGTACGACCAGGAGTTCCGCAACCGCAGCGAAGGGATAATACCCAGCGTCGAGGAATACCTCGAACTGCGCCGGCTCACATTCGCCCACGCGATCTGGACCGATCTGCTGGAGCCGAGCGCAGGAATGGAACTGCCGGACTCCGTACGACAACATCCCGCATTTCGACGGGCGGCTCTGCTGAGCCAGGAATTCGCCGCCTGGTACAACGATCTGTGTTCATTCCCGAAGGAAATAGCGGGCGACGAGGTGCACAATCTCGGAATCAGTCTCATCACCCACAAGGGGCTGACGCTCGAAGAGACGGTGACGGAAGTAAGGCGACGCGTCGAGGACTGCGTCTCCGATTTCCTGGCGGCCGAGCGGGAGGCCCTGGAATTCGCGGACCTGCTCGCCGACGGAACCTTGTGGGGCAGAGAACTCGGCGCCGCCGTGCGCGCCTGCGTCGGCAATATGCGCAACTGGTTCAGCTCCGTCTACTGGTTCCACCACGAGTCCGGCCGTTACCGGGTCGACAGCTGGGACGACCGGTCCACGCCCCCGTACGTCAACAACGAAGCGGCAGGTGAGAAATGACCGTCGAGTCGGTACGTCCCGAGGCCCAGCCGGTTGCGGCTGCCCAACTGCGTGAACCGCCCCTCGCGGGCGGGGGAGTTCCGCTTCTCGGCCACGGCTGGCGGATGGTGCGTGATCCGCTGGCCTTCATGACGACGCTGCGCGAGCACGGCGACGTCGTACGGATCAAGCTCGGACCGAAGACGGTGTACGCCCTCACCACGCCGGACCTCACCGGCGCGCTGGCGCTGAGCACCGACTTCCATGTCGCCGGGCCGCTGTGGGAATCGCTGGAGAGCCTGCTCGGCAAGGAGGGCGTGGCCACCGCCAACGGCCCCCGTCACCGGCGTCAGCGGCGTACCATCCAGCCCGCCTTCCGGCTCGACGCGATCCCCGGCTACGGGCCGATCATGGCCGAGGAGGCGCATGCGCTGACCGAGCGCTGGCAGCCCGGCGAGACCATCGACTGCACCGCCGAGTCCTTCCGGATCGCCGTGCGGATCGTCGCCCGGTGTCTGCTGCGCGGCGCGTACATGGACGAGCGGGCCGACCGGCTGTGCGCCGCGCTCGACACCCTCTTCCGCAGTATGTACCGGCGGATGGTGATCCCGCTCGGGCCGCTTTACAAGCTGCCTCTCCCAGCCAACCGCGCATTCGACCGCGCCCTGGCCGATTTCCATCTCCTGGTCGACGAGGTCGTCGCCGAACGCCGGGCATCCGGTCAAAAGCCGGACGATTTGCTGACGGCATTGCTGGAGGCGAAGGACGGGAATGGCGACCCCATCGGGGAGCAGGAGATCCACGATCAGGTCGTCGCGATATTCACCGCGGGCGCCGAAACCGTGGCCTCCACGATCTTGTGGCTGCTCCATGTGCTCGCGGAACACCCGGAACACGCCGACAAGATACGCGCGGAGACCGAATCCGTCACCGGCGGGCGTCCCGTGGCATTCGAGGACGTACGCAGCCTGCGGCACACCAACAATGTCGTGGTGGAGGCGATGCGTTTGCGCCCCGCGATCTGGATTCTCACACGACGGGCGGTGACCGATACGTCACTCGGTGGCTATCGCATTCCGGCCGGAGCCGACATCGTCTACAGCCCCTACGCCGTCCAGCGCGACCCGAAGTCCTACGCGCGCAACCTCGACTTCGACCCCGACCGCTGGCTTCCGGAACGGGCGAAGGAGGTGCCGAAATACGCCATGAGCCCGTTCGGCGTCGGCAACCGCAAGTGCCCGAGCGACCACTTCTCCATGGCGATGCTGACGCTGATCACGTCGGCCCTGTCCACGGAGTACCGGTTCGAGCAGGTGCCCGCTTCCAACGACGCGACGCGGGTCGGGATCACGCTGCACCCGCACACCCTGCTGCTGCGGCCTATGCGGCGGTCGGCCCCCGGAACGTCCGACGGTACGCCTGGGGCGTCGTCCCCAGCGCCGTGACGAACTGATGGCGCAGCGCGGCCGCGGTGCCGAACCCCGTCCGGCCCGCGATCGCGTCCACCGTCTCGTCCGTCGCTTCCAGCAACTCCTGTGCCAGCAGTACACGTTGACGCAGGATCCAGCGGTAGGGAGTCGTCCCCGTCTCCTGCTGGAAGCGGCGGGCGAAGGTGCGCGGGGACATGTGCGCGCGCTCGGCGAGGTGCTCGACCGTGACGTCCTCGTCGAGATGGCGCTCCATCCAGCCCAGCACCTCGCCGACCGTGTCGCACCGGGTGCGCGGCAGCGGGCGCTCGATGTACTGGGCCTGTCCGCCGTCCCGGTGCGGCGGCACCACCATGCGCCGGGCGATCTTGTTGGCGACCTCCGGCCCCTGCTCCTGGCGCACGATGTGCAGACAGGCGTCGATACCGGCGGCGGTGCCGGCGCTGGTGACCACCGGCCCTTCGTCGACGTACAGCACATCGGGCTGGACGATCGCTCCGGGGTGCTGCCGGGACAGCTCATCGGCGTGCTTCCAGTGCGCACTGCACCGCCGCCCGTCGAGCAGCCCGGCCGCGCCCAGCACGAAGACGCCGGAGCACACGCTGAGCACCCGCGCACCCCGCTCGACCGCTCTGACCAGGCAGTCCAGCAGCTCGGGCGGATAGTCGCGCACGACATAGTCGCGGCCGGCCGGCAGCGCGATCAGGTCGGCCTCCTCCAGCCGCTCCAGACCGTACGGCGTGGAGACGGAGAGTCCGCCGACATGGGTGCCCAGCGTCGGCCCCTCCGCCGAGACGACGGCGAAGTCGTACGTGGGCAGCCCTTCGTCGCTGCGGTCGATGCCGAACACCTCGCAGACGACGCCCAGTTCAAAGGGGTGAACACCGTCGAGGAGGACGGCGGCGACGTTCTTCAACATGCTGCCAGTGTGCCTCGCCATTGGCAGTAAATCGAGGGTGCGCGGCAGTCCTGCCACTGTTCGTAAGGAGTGTCCGGCGCGACAGTGGTGTCATGAATACAGAACAGACACAGACACTGCTCGCCATGGTCGTCGTGCTGGGAATGTTCGCAGTCCTGGTCCTCCCGTCACTGATCGGGATCGTGCACGACCGGCGCATCGACCGTCAGATCAGGGAGGCCCAGGAACGCGACAAGATCGAGGCTCAGAAGTCCTCGTCCAGGTCGACGGTGCCCTCCACCGCCACCTGGTACGCCGACGGACGCCGCTCGAAGAAGTTGGTGAGCTCCTGAACACCCTGGAGCTCCATGAAGGAGAAGGGGTTCTCGGAGCCGTACACCGGAGCGAAGCCGAGCCGCGTCAGACGCTGATCGGCGACACACTCCAGGTACTGCCGCATCGAGTCGGTGTTCATGCCCGGGAGGCCGTCACCGCACAGGTCGCGCGCGAACTGCAGCTCGGCCTCGACGGCCTCCCGCAGCATGTCGGTGACCTGCTCCTTGAGCTGGTCGTCGAAGAGCTCCGGCTCCTCCTTGCGGACGGTGTCGACGACGTCGAACGCGAAGGACATGTGCATGGTCTCGTCGCGGAACACCCAGTTGGTGCCGGTGGCGAGGCCGTGCAGCAGGCCCCGGCTGCGGAACCAGTAGACGTACGCGAAGGCGCCGTAGAAGAAAAGGCCCTCGATGCACGCCGCGAAGCAGATCAGGTTGAGCAGGAAGCGGCGCCGGTCGGCCCGGGTCTGCAGGCTCTCCAGCTTCTCGACCTCGTTGATCCACTTGAAGCAGAACTCGGCCTTCTCGCGGATCGAGGGGATGTTCTCGACGGCGTCGAAGGCCGCCGCACGGTCCTCCGGGTCGGGCAGATAGGTGTCCAGCAGCGTCAGATAGAACTGGACGTGCACGGCCTCCTCGAACAGCTGGCGCGACAGATACAGGCGCGCCTCCGGGGAGTTGATGTGCTTGTACAGCGTCAGCACCAGGTTGTTCGCCACGATCGAGTCGCCCGTGGCGAAGAACGCGACCAGCCGGCCGATCATGTGCTGCTCGCCCTCGGACAGCTTCGCGAGGTCGGCGACGTCCGAGTGGAGGTCGACCTCCTCCACGGTCCAGGTGTTCTTGATGGCGTCCCGGTAGCGCTCGTAGAAGTCCGGGTAGCGCATGGGGCGCAGGGTGAGCTCGAAGCCCGGGTCGAGCAGGTTGGCGTTTCGGGCGGTCATTACTGGCAGGCCTCGCAGGACTCGGGGTTCTCAAGGGAGCAGGCGACGGCGTCTTCGGGCGTCGGCTGCTGTACGGGGATGGTGGCCTGGGCGGCACGGGCGATGCGGGTCGCCGGGCGCGAGCGCAGGTAGTACGTCGTCTTCAGACCCGACTTCCAGGCGTACGCGTACATCGAGGAGAGCTTGCCGATGGTCGGCGTCTCCAGGAACAGGTTCAGGGACTGCGACTGGTCCAGGAACGGGGTCCGGGCGGCGGCCATGTCGATCAGCCCGCGCTGCGGGATCTCCCACGCCGTGCGGTACAGCGCCCGTACGTCGGCCGGGATCCAGGCGAAGTCCTGCACCGAGCCGCCCGACTCGCGCAGCGCCTCACGGGTGCGGGCGTCCCAGACGCCGAGTTTCTTCAGATCCTGCACCAGGTAGGAGTTGACCTGGAGGAACTCGCCGGACAGCGTCTCGCGCTTGAACAGGTTGGAGACCTGCGGCTCGATGCACTCGTAGACACCGGCGATGGACGCGATGGTGGCGGTGGGCGCGATGGCCAGCAGCAGCGAGTTGCGCATGCCGGTGGTGGCGATACGGTCGCGCAGCGCGGCCCAGCGCTCCGGCCAGGTCAGGCGAACGCTCGCGAAATGGTCGGGGTGCAGGACACCCCTGGCCGTACGGGTCTTCTCCCAGGCCGGCAACGGGCCGCTGCGCTCGGCGAGGTCGGCGGACGCCTCGTACGCGGCGAGCATGATGCGCTCGGCGATACGCGTGGAGAGCTGCTTCGCCTCGGCCGAGTCGAACGGCAGCCGCAGTTTGAAGAAGACGTCCTGCAGGCCCATCGCGCCCAGGCCCACCGGCCGCCACTTGGCGTTGGACCGGCCCGCCTGCTCGGTCGGGTAGAAGTTGATGTCGACGACCCGGTCGAGGAAGGTGACGGCCGTGCGGACCGTCTCGTCCAGGCGCTCCCAGTCGATCTCCCCGTTGCTCACGAAGGCGCCGAGGTTGACCGAACCCAGGTTGCAGACCGCGGTCTCACCGTCGTCGGTGACCTCCAGGATCTCCGTGCACAGGTTGGAGGAGTGCACGACATGGCCCGGCACGGCCGTCTGGTTGGCGGTGCGGTTGGCGGCGTCCTTGAAGGTCATCCAGCCGTTGCCGGTCTGCGCGAGGGTACGCATCATGCGGCCGTACAGATCGCGGGCCGGGATGGTCCTGCGCGCGAGGCCGCGCTCCTCGGCCTCGCGGTAGGCCGCGTCGAACTCCTCGCCCCACAGGTCGACGAGCTCCGGAACGTCGGCGGGGGAGAACAGGGACCACTCACCGTCGGCGTCGACCCGGCGCATGAACTCGTCCGGGATCCAGTGCGCGAGGTTCAGGTTGTGCGTACGGCGGGCGTCCTCACCGGTGTTGTCCCGCAGCTCCAGGAACTCCTCGATGTCGGAGTGCCAGGTCTCCAGGTAGACCGCGGCCGCTCCCTTGCGCCGGCCGCCCTGGTTCACGGCGGCGACGGAGGCGTCCAGGGTCTTCAGGAACGGGACGATGCCGTTGGAGTGCCCGTTGGTGCCGCGGATCAGGGACCCGCGCGAGCGGATGCGGCTGTACGACAGGCCGATGCCGCCGGCGTGCTTCGAGAGGCGGGCGACCTGGTGGTAGCGGTCGTAGATGGAGTCCAGCTCGTCGATCGGGGAGTCGAGGAGATAGCAGGACGACATCTGGGGGTGCCGGGTGCCGGAGTTGAAGAGTGTGGGGGAGGACGGCAGATAGTCGAGGCGGCTCATCAGCCCGTAGAGCGCGGCGACTTCGTCCAGCGCGCGGACGCTGTCGTCCTCGGCGAGACCGGCGGCGACCCGGAGCATGAAGTGCTGCGGCGTCTCGATCACGCGACGGGTGATCGGGTGCCGGAGCAGGTAGCGGCTGTGCAGGGTGCGCAGGCCGAAGTAGCCGAAGCGGTCGTCGGCGGCGGTGTCGACGAGCACGTCCAGGCGGGCCGCGTGGATCCGCACGAACTCGGCGGTCCGGTCGGCGATGAGCCCCTCCCGATGCCCGACGGCGACCGACTCGGTGAAGGACGTCACCCCCTGCGAGGCGGCCTCGGCGGCGATGGAGATGGTCAGCAGCCGGGCGGCGAGCCTGCTGTAGGCGGGGTCCTCGGAGATGAGACCGGCCGCCGCCTCGGTGGCCAACTCGCGCAGCTCCGCCTCGTCGGCCCGGGCGGACCGGCCGCGCAGCGCGGCGGCGGCGACCCGGCCGGGGTCGGCGTCGGGGAGGTCGGCGGTCAGCTCGGTCAGGGTCCGCAGCAGCGCGGCACCGGGACCGTCGTTCTCCTGCTCGACCGCTGCTGAAGCCGGTTCGGCTGGCGCGATGGTCACGTGGGGCTCTCCCTCGCTCGGCACGGGGGCCTTGCGGAGGGCAGGGGGCAGCACACGAGCGCACGCGGCGTCGCGTCCACCGGCCCATTCCACGAGGCCCGGACGTCAGGGCGCACCGGCCGGGTCGGCCGGGCGCGCTGTCGGCAGGTCCTCGGACTGACTCCTGTGCAGACGTTCGGGAACAGACATGCACAAGTACACCGTTGCGGGACAGTTCCGGATTCACACCGGATTCCCCTGCGGCGACAGCGAGCATGAGCATACATCTTGTGCTCACCCGCCACGCCACCCCCAGATGTTGTGTCGCGCTGGTTTCAGAGCGTCAACTCATAAGTGAGGAGAGTGATGTCGACGAGCTGCGGGATCGGATTCCAGTCCCGCTCGGGTGTGCGAACGAAACCCAGCCGTTCGTAGATGCGGTGGGCGCCGTGCATGGTGCGCTGGGTCGACAGGACGATCCGTACGCAGCCCTCCGTGCCCCGGGCGCGGTCCACGCAGGCGCGGACGAGGGCCTCGCCGGCGCCGCGTCCACGGCCCGCCCGGTCGACGGCCAGCATCCGGATCTCGGCCTCGTCGGAGCGCGCGATGTCGGCCATGGGGCCGCCGCTCGGCACGAAGGTCACCCCGCCCAGCAGCCGGCCGTCCGCGACGGCCACGAGCACCTCGGCGGCCGCCGCGCGCTTGGCCACGGCCCTGAGCTCGCCGAGGTACTCGTCGCCCTCACCGAAGTCGAGGAGCCCGTCGTGGAGATAGGCCCGGGCGGTGATCTCGCCGAGCGCGTCGAACTCGCCGGGTTCCGCCGGCCGGATCGCGATGTCCATGGGCCCGAGTCTGCCGGACGGCCGGGCGGGCGGGCCCGGGGTTTTCCGCCGAGGGCCGCCGGGTTGCGGGGAGTTCCGGGAGTGCTTCCATGGAGATAGGTGTCGGCGCCCCGCGGCCGCTCCGTTTCGAGAGCTGTTCTCGGAAGGAGACGAACGATGACGAGGGTCGTCGGCAGCCCGCCCGGCAAGAAGCGGCCGCGCAACGCGCCGATGGCGACGCTGGCTCCGAGGCGGGCGGCCGACCGGGTCAGACACGGATTCGTGGGCCACCGGCACAGGATGGCGATCCGCCTGGAGGCCCGTGGTGGCACCGCCCGCCCCAAGAAGTGGCGCCGGTGGTTCACCTACACCAATGTCACCCGGGTCATCTGGACCGTGGCCGCGCTGGCCGTGCTCGCGTGGGTCGTGGAGGGCCTGTACATCGTGATCGCGGGTCATACGACCGGCTTCGAGAAGTGGCGGAAGGGCAACGACGGATTCGATACCTTCCTGCGCTTCCTCGGCCCGGTGCTCGCCGCGTCACTGGCCGCCGCCCTCTTTCTGTTCTGGTGGTACCGGTGGACCAAGCGTCGCTATCTCGCCAAGGCGCAGGACGCTCCCCACCGGCTGGTCCTCACCGCCGGCCCGGACACCGCAGAGATCGTGGGCCGGGAGGAGATCGCCCAGGTCATCGCCGAGCGACTGCGGGACCGCTCCACCCGTCGGCCGTATCTGCTGGTCGGCGGCGTCGGCGTGGGCAAGACCGCCGTCCTGGTACGGCTCACCGAACTGCTGGCGGAGCACAACGCCGTACCCGTGCCGATCCGGCTGCGGGACGCGAACGGCGCCACCGACCTGGACTTCGAGCGCATGGCCAAGCAGCGCTTCACCGAAGAGGCACCCCGGGGCATCCTCGCGCGCACCAAGACCGAGCGGGTCTGGCAGCAACTCCTCGCCGACGACAAGCCGGTCGTCATCGCCGACGGACTGGAGGAGGCGCTCCTCGGCGACGGCCTCGAACAGAACCGGGACAACATCATCAGGCGGGCCATCGAGCGTGCCTACGAGGAGAAGCTGCCCCTGGTCATCGCGTCCCGGCCGCACAGCCCGCTGGAGAGCACCCCGGCCGCGATCGTGGAGCTGGAACCGCTCAGCGAGGAGGACGCGCTGCGGTTCGTGCAGGCACGTGTCCCGGAGACGGACGAGCGCCGCGTCGACTGGATCGTGGAGACGGCGGAGGTGACCGAGTCGCCCGTCTACCTCCAGATCGCCCGTGAACTGCACCGTCACGGCGCCCTGGAGCACGACCGGCCGGACAACGACCCGCAGCACATGAACACCCGCAGCCGTGACCGCGGCATGCTGCGGCTGTGGCTGCTGGAGACCTGGGACGAGGCGCTGTGCGAGGGCCGGCTGCGCCGGGACGTCGCCCTCAGCCGGCGCGAGCGCCGCGACGCCGTCGAGGTGGTCTCCGCCCTGGCCTGCGTGGGACTGCTCCAGGACAAGCTGGAGGTCGGCCTCGGGGAACTGTTCGACTCGGACGTCCACCCCGGCCCGATGCGGCGCGCGCAGGCCCGCGCCGAGCACCTGTGGGCCGGCGGACGCGGCTTCGACCGGTACGGCAGGCGCGGGAACGTCTTCTCCGAGTGGCACCGACAGCAGATCTGGGACGTGCTGTGCCGGCGGATCGGCCCGGACGAGAGGAAGCGGCTGCGCGGGGGCAACATGGACCAGTGCCGCGCCGCCCTCGCCCGGATCGCGCGCAACGCCGACAGGCTGGGCCTGGTGGAGGGCTTCGAGCGCAAGGTCCGTTTCCCGCACAGCATCATCCAGGCCTACTTCGGCTACCGCGTACTGCGACAGCTGGGGGAGCGGGGCGCAGGGGAACTCGTCGAGCACGTGCTCCAGCCGCCCGGACCCAGCCGTGAACTGCTCATGGCCCTGGTGCTGTTGTCGCGCCGCCGGGCCACGGGGGTCAGGGCCCGCCGGGAAGGCGTCCGCGCCGAGGTGACCAAGGAGATCGAGGAACGGCTCCGCCGCTCACGGGTGCGCGGGCACACCCTGGCCCACCGGCTCTGCCGGGCCGCGGAACGCCGCACGGACGATCCGAAGGCGCTCGACCTCTACGCGGCCGCCGTGGAGATCGAGAGCGTGGAGGACGCGCCGCGGCTGCTCGGCCACATCCTGGACGAGGTGCTCGGGACCTGGGCCGGTTTCAAGGGCGACCGGCGCAGCCTCGACGACGCCAAACTGAGGCTGCTCAGGCAGTTCGGGGCCGCCCTGCGGAGCGTCTCCGACCGGATCGACACCACACCGCTGTACGAGCAGTTCGTGCAGATCGGCGTGAAGGAGCCCTCCTACTCGATACGCCTGGCCGTCGCCCAGGAGTTCGGCACCGGCGGTAACGCGGCGTTCGCCGTGATCCGCGGCCGGATCGGGCTGAGCACCGACCCCGTGGAGGAGTACAACGACCGGCTCGGCGAGCTGCGGGCCTGGAAGCGCCGGGAGTACGAGCAGTGGGCCGAGCACATGGCACGGGCGCGGGCCACGAGCGCGCCCTCCAGGGCCAGGACCGAGCGCATCGCCCGGCTCCAGCAGGACCGGCGCACGCTCAATCAGGAGTACCGCAGGAAACGGGTCGTTCTGTTCCGGGAGTTCGTGATGCGTGCCTGGATGATCCCCATGCTGCTGGGCTCCGTCGACGAGGCGCACCGTGACGAGGCCCGCGAACGCCTCACCAAGTGGCTGCGCCACCTGGACCCCAAGGCCACCGGCGGCACCCCCGATCTGCCGCTCGCCCTGGAGGCCGCGCTGGCCCAGGGCTTCAAGTACGCGGCCAACCGCCGGATCCGGCATCCACAGGCCGACCAGGGCGGTCGCGACGATCTGATCCGGCAGGCGGAGACCGTGCTCCAGCAGTCCCGGTGCTGGTACGCGCAGGTCATGCTGCTCCAGGCGCTGTGCCTGTGGGAGCTCCCCGACATCGTGGGCGTCCATGAGCAGCAGGCGCACACCACGCCGGGCGGGGACGGGCACGCCGGCGGACGCGAGCCGCACCGGACGCTGGGCGGGGCGACCGCCGTGCAGACAGTGGAGCGCTGGCTGTCGATGGCCGGCACCGTGAACCGGCCACCCGGGCATCCCGAAGCGAACGGCGCCTCGCCCCGGCAGTCCCTGCATCCGTTCGTCGCCGAAGCGGGCGACCTGGTGGCCCTCGCGCTGGAGACCGGGCAGCCCGAGCGGTACCTCTGGATCGACGAGAAGGGGGTCGCCGACAACATCGGCGCCCGCACCGGCAGCCGCGAGTGGTACCGCAGGCACAACCTCTGGATCCCGCCCTCGGTCGGCTGGAGCACCCTCGACGCGCGTGCCCAGTGCCTGGTCGCCGATGTGCTGGTGATGCTGAACCTCATCGAACGGGACGGGCATCCGGACGAGGTCGAGGAGCGGATGACCCGGGCGGAACAGCCGGGGACGTCGCTGCCGCCCTGCATCAGCGGCGACCGCGGCCCGCTGCGCCCCGGCCTGCGGGCCGGCATGGGGGACCCGCCCACACCCGGCGCGACCTGCCTGCCCGACTGCAAGTTCCAGCTCTGTCCGTACCCGCCCCGGGGCTGTGTGCCGCGCGGGGAGATCCGCGAGCCGTTCTGCCGTCAGCAGCAGGCCCTGCTGCCGGGACGGATGCGCCGTCACCTGCCCAGGCTGCTGCACAGGAAGACACCGAGCTGGGTCGGCATGCGCGTCCGTGAACTCGACGGCTTCTGGCAGCAGATGGCCGGGCGTACCCGCAGTTAGTGCGGTACGCCCGGCCAGGGTGCGGGTGGATCCGGTGTGTCAGTGGCTCGAACCCGCCGTCGCCGGGGGCAGTTCGACCTGGACGCCGGGGTCGCCCGCATCGGCCGTGTAGTCCTCGGGCTTCGTCTCGTCGATGCCCTCGGGGGCCTTCGCCGCCTTCAGGGCGAACGTCAGGACCACCGTGACGACGACGTTGAGCACGAACGCGGTCAGGCCGATGTAACCGATCTCACCGATACCCGGGATCTCCTTCGCCGAGCCGCCGAAGTGCTTCTGGGTCGGGGAGGCGACGCCGTACGCGGCGACCGTGCCGTAGATCATGCCGACCGCCCAGCCGGCCAGCAGGGCCCAGCGGTGGAACCAGCGGGTGAACAGGCCGCCGACCAGGGCCGGGAAGGTCTGCAGGATCCAGATGCCGCCCAGCAGCTGGAAGTTGATGGCGACCGTCTTGTCCATCGTCAGCACGAAGACCAGCGCGCCCACCTTCACCAGCAGGGAGACCAGTTTGGAGACCTTGGTCTCCTGCGCGGGCGTGGCGTCGGGCTTGATGAAGTCCTTGTAGATGTTGCGGGTGAAGAGATTCGCGGCCGCGATGGACATGATGGCCGCCGGGACGAGGGCGCCGATGCCGATCGCCGCGAAGGCCACGCCCGCGAACCAGTCGGGGAACATGTTCTCGAACAGCTGCGGGATCGCCAGCTGGCCGTTCTGCACCTTGATGCCGGCCGCGATCGCCATGAAGCCCAGCAGCGCCAGCAGGCCCAGCATCAGGGAGTACAGCGGCAGGATCGTGGTGTTGCGGCGGATCACCTCACGGCTGCGCGAGGACAGCGTCGCGGTGATCGAGTGCGGGTACATGAACAGCGCGAGAGCGGAGCCCAGCGCCAGAGTGGCGTACGTCCACTGCCCCGCCTCGGCCGGGACCAGCGCACCGCGCGGCGCGCCCGTGGCCGGGTTGGTCTGGCTGTACGCCTCGCCCGCCTTGGCGAAGATCTCGTCGAAGCCGCCCAGCTTGATCGGGATGTAGATGATCGCCACCGCGATGACGATGTAGATCAGCGTGTCCTTCACGAACGCGATCAGCGCGGGGGCACGAAGGCCCGAGGAGTAGGTGTACGCCGCCAGCACGCCGAACGCGATGAGCAGCGGCAGGTCCTTGATGAACCAGTTGGTGTTCTCGCCGCCGCCCACGCCCATCACGTCGAGCACCGCCTGGATGCCGACCAACTGGAGCGCGATGTACGGCATCGTCGCCAGGATGCCGGTGACGGCCACCGCCAGCGACAGTCCCTTCGAGCCGAACCGGCCGCGCACGAAGTCCGACGTCGTGACGTAGCCGTGCTTGTGGGACACCGACCACAGGCGGGGGAGGAACGTGAAGATCAGGGGGTACACCAGGATCGTGTACGGCACCGCGAAGAAGCCCGCCGCGCCGGCCGCGTAGATCGCCGCCGGGACCGCCACGAACGTATACGCCGTGTACAGGTCGCCGCCGAGCAGGAACCAGGTGACCCAGGTGCCGAACGACCGGCCGCCCAGGCCCCATTCGTCGAGGCTGTGCTCGTTCTCGGCCTTGCGCCAGCGCGCGGCCAGGAAGCCCATGACCGTGACGGCCAGGAAGAAGAAGATGAAGACGCCGAGCGCGACGCCGTTCACGCCGTCGTTCATTCCGCCGCACCGCCCTTCTGGGAAGCGCGGGCACGCTGGTCACGCTGCCACAGCTTGTACGCCACCATCGTCAGCAGCGTGGAGATCAGCACCCAGAGCATCTGGTACCAGTAGAAGAACGGGACGCCGGCGAACGCCGGGTCGGTCTTGGCGTACGAACCGACCCACAGCATCGCCACGAACGGTGCGACGAGACAGAGCGCGATGACGACCCGTACAGGCGTCACCACCGGCCCTCTGTTCACTTCTGGGGCATCTGACATCTGACGGCTCCGTCCCCTCACTGATCACCTGAGAAACGCCCGGGCAATGTAGGTGACGGTGCAACTACAGCGGAAGACCCTGTCCGCATATCGGATGTGGAGGATTGGTGTGCACGGCACTCACAGGGAGCCGGCGCGCTCAGCAGCAGCGGAACCCCTGGCGCGGGTCGGCCTCCTGACGGTCCGTCCGCATCCGTTCGAAGTCACGCCGGGAGGGCACCCGGGCGTCCGGATGCCGATGCCGTACATGCGTGACATAGCGGTCGTACGCCGACTCGTCGGTCAGCTCCCGCAGGTACCAGCGGACGCTACGGAGTACGCGCCGAAGCGAGTGCATCGCGCTCCTCCTCCTTCTCCTCCTTGGTCGGGAACAGCCCCGCCGGAGCGATGATCTTCGACTCGACGTACGGTGCCTCGCTCAGCGTGGACAGCGCCGGGCGCCGGATGTGCCGGACGCAGACGCGGGCGGCGTCGGCGATCACGACGACGATCAGGATCGCGAGGGCCGCCGTCAGGACGCCGTCCACCGTGGAGTTGGTGACCACGGTGTGCATGTCGTCCATGGACTTGGCGGGCGGCAGCACCTCGCCCCGGTCGATGGCGTCCTGGAAGACCTGGCGCTGCTTGAAGAAGCCGACCTTCGGGTCGCTGGAGAACACCTTCTGCCAGCTGGCGGTCAGGGTGACCGTCGCGTCCCAGACGAGCGGAACCCCCGTGATCCAGGCCCACTTGAGGCGCCCGGACTTCACCAGCAGGGTCGTGCAGACGGCGAGCGCCACGGCCGCGAGCAACTGGTTGGAGATGCCGAAGATCGGGAAGAGCTGGTTGATGCCGCCGAGCGGCTCGTGGACGCCGACCCAGAGGAAGTAGCCCCACAGGCCGCACACGATCGCGCTGGTGATGGCCAGACCGGGCTTCCAACTGACGTTCTTGAAGGGCCGGTAGACGTTGCCCAGCATGTCCTGGAGCATGAACCGGCCCACTCGGGTGCCGGCGTCCAGCGCGGTCAGGATGAACAGCGCCTCGAACATGATCGCGAAGTGATACCAGAAGGCACGCAGGCCACCGCCCGTGACCTGCGAGAAGATCTCCGAGACTCCGATGGCCAGGGTGGGTGCGCCGCCGGTCCGGGAGAGCAGGGACGCCTCCTCGACGTTCTCCGCCGCCCGCGCGAGCGCCTCCGGGGAGATCTGGTAGCCCCAACTGCCCACCACCTGCGAGGCGTTCTGCACGGTGTCGCCGATGACCCCGGCGGGCGCGTTCATCGCGAAGTACAGGCCCGGGTCGATGATGCTCGCCGCGACCAGCGCCATCACGGCGACCGACGACTCCATCAGCATGGAGCCGTAGCCGATCATCCGGACCTGCGTCTCCTTCTGGATCATCTTCGGCGTCGTACCGGAGGAGATGAGCGCGTGGAAGCCGGACAGGGCGCCGCAGGCGATGGTGATGAAGACGAAGGGGAAGAGCGAGCCGGCGAAGACGGGGCCGTCGCCGCGGGAGGCGAAGTCCGTGACCGGGTCCATCTTCAGCGTCGGCAGGGCCACGACCACGCCGAGGGCGAGCAGGAAGATCGTGCCGATCTTCATGAAGGTGGACAGGTAGTCGCGGGGCGCCAGCAGCATCCACACCGGCAGGATCGAGGCGATGAAGCCGTACGCCACCATCCACACGACCAGCGTCGAGGGCGTGAGGGTGAAGGTGTCGGCCCAGGACGACTCGGCCACCCAGCGGCCCGCGACCAGCGCGAGCAGCAGCAGGGCGACGCCGATGGCGGAGACCTCGCTGACCCGGCCGGGGCGCAGGACCCGCAGGTAGAAGCCCATCAGCAGGGCGATCGGGATCGTCATCGCGATGGAGAAGGTGCCCCAGGGGGACTGCGCGAGGGCGTTGACGATGACCAGGGCCAGCACACCGAGCAGGATGATCATGATGACGAAGGTGGCCACCAGCGCGGCCGCGCCGCCGAACGGGCCGATCTCCTCGCGTGCCATCTGGCCCAGCGAGCGTCCGTCACGGCGGGTGGAGAAGAACAGCACCACCATGTCCTGGACCGCGCCCGCGAAGATGACACCGGCGATGATCCAGATCGTGCCCGGCAGATACCCCATCTGCGCGGCCAGCACGGGCCCCACCAGCGGGCCGGCCCCGGCTATCGCCGCGAAGTGGTGACCGAGCAGGACCCGGCGGTCGGTGGGGTGGAAGTCGATGCCGTTGTTGAGGCGTTCGGCCGGGGTGGCCCGGGTCCGGTCGACCTTCAGGACCTTGTACGCGATGAACTTGGCGTAGAAGCGGTACGCGATGGCGTACGAGCCGAGGGCGGCGGCGACCATCCAGGCGGCGGAGACCTCCTCGCCCCGGGAGAGCGCGAGGACGGTCCAGCCGGCGGCACCGACCAGCGCGACGAGCGTCCAGATGACGACGGTTCGGGGGTTCGCGGTACGCACCGGGTGGTCCTCCCGTCCATGGGGTGACGGGAGGAACGTAGAACAGGAGCGGCAGTTGCGCTACACCGCGGTTGCGCTCCGCCAGGTGTGCCGTGAGGTAGTCATGTGTCTGCGGCGCCGTCGTGGCTGGTCGCGCAGTTCCCCGCGCCCCTGGGGGTGTTGCCGTACTGTCGGCTCAGTCGGCGGGCCGCTTCAGCCTCGCCACGAACTTGTACCGGTCCCCCCGGTACACCGACCGCACCCACTCCACCGGCTGTCCGTCCCGGTCCAGGGAGTGGCGGGAGAGCATCAGCATCGGCAGGCCCACGTCCGTGCCCAGCAGGCCCGCCTCGCGGGGGGTGGCCAGGGAGGTCTCGATGGTCTCCTCGGCCTCGGCGAGATGGACGTCGTAGACCTCGGCGAGCGCGGTGTAGAGGGAGGTGTACTTCACGAGGCTGCGGCGCAGCGCCGGGAAGCGCTTGGCGCTGAGGTGGGTCGTCTCGATGGCCATCGGCTCGCCGTTGGCCATGCGCAGCCGCTCGATGCGCAGCACCCGGCCGCCGGCCGTGATGTCGAGCAGGTCGGCGAGCCGGTCGTCGGCGGTGATGTAGCCGATGTCGAGGAGCTGGGAGGTGGGCTCCAGGCCCTGGGCGCGCATGTCCTCGGTGTAGGAGGTGAGCTGGAGCGCCTGGGAGACCTTCGGCTTGGCGACGAACGTGCCCTTGCCCTGGATGCGCTCCAGACGCCCCTCGACGACCAGCTCCTGCAGGGCCTGGCGGACGGTCGTGCGCGAGGTGTCGAACTCGGCGGCCAGGGTGCGCTCGGGCGGGACCGGAGTACCCGGCGCCTGGGTCTCGGTCATGTCCAGGAGGTGCTTCTTCAGGCGGTAGTACTTGGGCACGCGGGCGGTACGGACTGTGGTGCCGTTCTCGTTCTCCGCACTGCTGACGTCGGTGCTCATGCTTCGCCTTCCCGGCTCCGGATGCGGGTCACATCGTGATCCCTTCTATATACCGTCGCCGTCTCTTTTGGTCTAGTCCACAGCGCCAAGTGGTCTAGCGGACGAGAGTACTCCGGCATCAGGGTTTTCGCTGACTTCTTACTTAAAGGTTCCTTCATATGTAGGTCGCATAACGGCTGGTCAGGCCCCTTTCCATGCCCCTTGACACGCTTTCTGGTCTGGTCCAAGCTCCCCGTACTGGTCTACACCATTGGTCCAGGTCCCGGCCCAACGCTCGTGCGGGGAGGCAGGGGGGTTTGTGGCATCCCTGAGGAGGGTGGCGTGAAGCGCAAGCTGATATCCGCGATAGGTGTCGCGGGCATGATGATCTCCCTGGCGGCGTGCGGGGGCGACAACGGTGACGGAGGCGACAAGGCCGGCGCCGACGGCTACGCCGGCGAGACGCTCACGGTGTGGGTGATGGACGGCTCCTCCCCGGACCAGTGGCAGAAGGACGTCCAGGCAGCCTTCGAGAAGAAGACCAAGGCCAAGGTCAAGTTCGAGATCCAGCAGTGGAACGGCATCCAGCAGAAGCTGACCACCGCCCTGTCGGAGGAGAACCCGCCGGACGTCTTCGAGATCGGCAACACCCAGACCCCGGCCTACGCCAAGACCGGCGGCCTCGCGGATCTGGCCGACCTCAAGTCCGAGATCGGCTCCGACTGGGTCGCGTCCCTGAACGAGTCCTCCATCTTCGAGGGCAAGCAGTACGCGGCGCCGTGGTACTTCGCCAACCGTGTCGTCCTCTACAACAAGAAGGTCTGGGCCGACGCCGGCATCAAGGACACGCCCAAGACCCGCGACGAGTTCTACGCCGACCTCAAGCAGATCGGCGAGAAGACCGACGCCGAGCCCCTCTACCTGCCCGGCCAGAACTGGTACCACTTCGTCGGCCTCACCATCGGCGAAGGCGTCCAGCTGGTGAAGGAGCAGGACGGCAAGTACGTCTCCAACCTCGACGACCCGAAGGTCGCCGCCGCCATGGAGACGTACAAGAAGTTCCAGGCGCTGTCCAAGGCCCCCAAGGACAAGGACGAGGCCACCCCGCAGCAGGGCGAGGTCTTCGGCAAGGGCAACGTCGGCGCCTTCATCGGCATGGGCTGGGAAGCCGGCATCGCCATCAAGGCCAACCCGAAGATCGAGAAGGAGATCGGCTACTTCACGATCCCGGGTGCCACGGCCGACAAGCCCGAGGGTGTCTTCCTCGGCGGCTCCAACCTCGCGGTCGCCGCGGGCAGCAAGAAGCAGGAGCTCGCCAAGGAGTTCCTGAAGATCGCGCTGTCCGACCAGTACGAGGGCGAGCTGGCCAAGCTCAACGGCGTCATCCCGAACAAGGAGGCCCTGCAGTCCAACCTGAAGGGCAACGTCGTCGCCGAGGCCGCCGCGCCGGCCGCCGCCGGCGGTGGCACCACGCCGCTGATCCCGGAGTGGGCGGCCGTGGAGAACGCGCCCAACCCGGTCAAGACGTACATGACCGCCGTGCTGAACGGTAAGTCGCCGGCCGAGGCGGCCAAGCAGGTCGAGGACGAGTTCAACAAGCGTCTGGCCCAGCAGCAGTAGGCGCACCGGGGGAGGGAGGCCGCTCACAGCGGCCTCCTTCCCCGCGTATCGGCAGGTCTAGGAGGAAGTGAACGCGAGCATGACCGTGCAGACCGAACGGCCGCCCTCCGGCCCGGCGGATGTCCACAAGTCGGCAGGGGGCGGGGGATCCGGAAGGCCGAACCCGAGAGCGTCCCGCATCGGAGCGCTCGCCCCCTACCTACTGCTGCTGCCCGCCTGCGCGGCCTCCGTGCTGCTGCTCGGCTGGCCGCTGCTGAAGGACCTGCTGCTGTCGTTCCAGAACCTCAACATGGCGCAGCTGATCCAGCACGTCACCGAGTGGAACGGCATCGACAACTACACCGAGGTCCTCACCGGCGAGGAGTTCTGGCGGGTCACCCTCCGCTCGATCCTGTTCACGGCGGTCAACGTCGGCCTGACCATGTTCCTCGGCGGGCTCGTCGGGCTGCTGCTCGCCCGGCTCGGCAAGCGCATGCGGTTCACGCTGATGATGGGCCTGGTGCTGGCCTGGGCCATGCCCGTGGTCGCCGCCACCACCGTCTACCAGTGGCTCTTCGCCCAGCGCTTCGGCGTGGTCAACTGGGTGCTGGACAAGCTCGGCTGGCACTCCATGGCCGACTACAGCTGGACCAGCGACCAGATGTCGACGTTCTTCGTCGTCACCGTGCTCATCGTCTGGATGTCCATCCCGTTCGTCGCGATCAACCTCTACGCCGCCACGACGACCATCCCGGCCGAGCTCTACGAGGCCGCCGCCCTCGACGGCGCCGGCGCCTGGAAGAGCTTCACCACGGTCACCCTGCCGTTCCTGCGGCCCTTCCTCTACGCGACGACCTTCCTGGAGATCATCTGGATCTTCAAGGCGTTCGTGCAGGTCTACACCTTCAACCAGGGCGGCCCCGACCGTCTCACCGAGATCCTGCCCGTCTACGCCTACATCGAGGGCGTCGGCAACCAGCACTACGGCATGGGCGCGGCCATCGCCTTCCTGACCATCCTGATCATGATCGGCCTGACCGCCTACTACCTGCGGATCGTGCTCAAGCAAGAAAAGGAACAAGAGGAGGCCGGGCTGTGAAGCGCTCGCTCATCGGCCGCGTCTGGCCCAACGTCACGGCCGTCGTCCTGTTCGTCGGCTTCGTCTTCCCCGTGTACTGGATGATCGCCACGGCCTTCAAGCCGACCGGCGACATCGTCTCCGAGGACCCGGTCTGGTTCCCGACCGACGTCACCCTCGAGCATTTCCGGACGGCGACCGGCGCCGACCACTTCTGGACGTTCGTCACCAACTCGCTGACCGTCACCGTCCTGGCCGTCGTGTTCTCGCTGGTCATCGCGCTGGCCGGGTCCTTCGCCCTGGCGCGGATGCGGTTCAAGGGGCGCCGCGGCTTCATCGTCGGCTTCATGCTCGCCCAGATGGCACCCTGGGAAGTCATGATCATCGCGATGTACATGATCGTCCGGGACGCGTCGATGCTCAACAGCCTCGTCCCGCTGACGGCCTTCTACACGATGATGATCCTGCCGTTCACCGTCCTCACGCTGCGCGGCTTCGTCGCGGCTGTGCCCGCGGAGCTGGAGGAGTCGGCCATGGTCGACGGCTGCACCCGTATGCAGGCGTTCCGCCGGGTCATCCTGCCGCTGCTCGCGCCGGGCCTGATGGCCACCTCGATGTTCGGCTTCATCACCGCCTGGAACGAGTTCGCCCTGGTCCTGGTGCTGAACAAGGACGCCGAGGCCCAGACGCTGCCGCTGTGGCTGACCAGCTTCCAGACCGTCTTCGGCAACGACTGGGGTGCCACGATGGCCGCCTCGACCCTCTTCGCCGTCCCGATCCTGATCCTCTTCGTCTTCCTGCAACGCAGGGCTGTCAGCGGCCTGACGGCCGGCGCCGTGAAGGGATAACGCCACCCCGATGACGACATTCGCCAGCGGTACCGACACCCTCACGCGCGACGCGCTGACGGTTCTCCAGCCCGGCTTCACCGGCACCACCGCCCCCGACTGGCTGCTGCGCCGGCTCGGCGAGGGCCTCGCCTCCGTCGGCCTGTTCGGCCGCAACATCGCCACGCCCGAGCAAGTGGCCGCGCTGACGGCCCAGTTGCGGGCCGAGCGCGACGACGTCCTGGTCGCGATCGACGAGGAAGGGGGTGATGTGACGCGGCTGGAGGTCAGGACCGGCTCCAGCTTCCCCGGCAACCACGCCCTCGGCGCGGTGGACGACGTGGAGCTGACCCGTGAGGTGGCCGCCGAGCTCGGCCGGCGCCTGGCCGCCTGCGGGGTGAACCTCAACTGGGCCCCGTCGGCGGACGTGAACTCCAACCCCGCGAACCCGGTGATCGGCGTGCGCTCCTTCGGCGCGGACACGGCCCTGGTCGCCCGCCACACGGCGGCTTATGTGGCCGGCCTCCAGTCGGCCGGCGTGGCGGCCTGCACCAAGCACTTCCCGGGCCACGGCGACACGGCGGTCGACTCCCACCACGCCATGCCCCGGATCGACGCGGACGCCTCGGTCCTGGCCGATCGTGAACTCGCCCCGTTCCGCGCGGCGATCGCCGCCGGCTCGCGGGCGGTGATGAGCGCGCACATCCTCGTCCCCGCGCTCGACCCGGACCACCCGGCGACCCTCTCCCGCCCGGTCCTGACCGACCTCCTGCGCGACGAGCTCGGCTACACCGGCCTGATCGTCACCGACGGCATGGAGATGCAGGCCATCGCCGCCACCTACGGCATCGAACGCGGCAGCGTCCTCGCCATCGCGGCCGGCGCCGACGCGATCTGCGTGGGCGGCGGGCTCTCGGACGACGAGACGGTACGGCGCCTGCGGGACGCGCTGGTCGGCGCCGTCCGCTCCGGCGAACTGGCCGAGGCACGGCTGGCGGAGGCGGCCGAACGCGTCCGCGAGCTGGCCCGCTGGACGGCGACGGCGGCACCGGCGGCCGACGGCGAGGGCCGGACGGACATCGGCCTGGTCGCCGCCCGCCGAGCCCTGAGGCAGACCGCCGCCTCACCCTTCACCCCGCTCACCGAGGCGCCGTACGTCGCCGCCTTCACCCCGGTCGCGAACATCGCGGTCGGCGACGAGACCCCGTGGGGCGTGGCGGCCGAACTGGTCCGCCTCCTCCCCGGCACACGGACGGGCAGCTTCACGGGCGAGGGCGCGGCCCGAGCGGCCCTCGAAGCGGCCGGCGACCGCCGGGTCGTGGCCGTGGTCCGCGACGAACACCGCCACCCCTGGATGGCGGCGGCCCTGGACGACCTGCTGACGGCCCGCCCCGACACGATCGTGGTCGAGATGGGCGTCCCCCAGGCGGCTGCTCGCGGCGCCCTGCACATCGCCACCCACGGCGCGGCCCGAGTATGCGGCCGAGCGGCAGCGGAGGTCATCGCGGGGCAGTAGAGGCAACGACAGGAAAGGCGCCGGCCCCTTCACAGGGGACCGGCGCCTTCAGCGTCGTGAGGGGTGGGGGGCGGTGTAGATGCGTGGCTCCGCCCTAAATCCCCTGCCACCCCGGCTTGTTGGCGTACGTGTGCCGGAAGTAGTCGGCCAGCTTCAGCTTCGACGCGGCTGCCTCGTCGACCACG
Source organism: Streptomyces coerulescens (assembly GCF_042657965.1). Lineage (NCBI taxonomy): Bacteria > Bacillati > Actinomycetota > Actinomycetes > Kitasatosporales > Streptomycetaceae > Streptomyces > Streptomyces coerulescens. The sequence goes on along the minus strand of NZ_JBHSKM010000001.1, from coordinate 226,001 downwards.
ACCGTGGCGTGCGGGTGCAGTTGCAGCGCCGAGGCGGGGCAGACGGCCGCGACCGGCCCCTCGACAGTTGCCGCGACGGCATCCGCCTTGCCCTCGCCGGTGGCCAGCAGCACCAGGTGCCGCGCCTCCAGGATCGTCCCGATCCCCTGGGTGATGACGTGGTGCGGCACCTGCTCGATGTCCCCGTCGAAGAACCGCGCGTTGTCGATCCGGGTCTGCTCGGTCAGCGTCTTGATCCGGGTCCGCGAGGCCAGCGACGAACAGGGCTCGTTGAACCCGATGTGCCCGTCGGTCCCGATCCCGAGCAACTGGAGGTCCACGCCCCCGGCGGCGGTCAGTGCCGCGTCGTACGCCTCGCACGCGCCCTGTACGTCCTCGGCCGTGCCGTCCGGCCCCATGAACGCGTCCATCCCGATCCCGAGCGGCTCCAGCACCTCGCGCCGCAGCACCGAACGGTAGGACTCCGCGTGCTCGGCGGGCAGCCCCACATACTCGTCGAGCTGGGCGATCCGCACCCGCGAGGTGTCCACGGCGCCGGCGCGCACCTTGGCCGCCAGGGCCGCGTAGATGGGCAGCGGCGTCGACCCGGTGGCCACGCCGAGCACGGCGTCGGGCTTGCGCCCGAGGAGCCGCGCCATGGCCTCGGCTATCAGCTCGCCACCCGCCTTGGCGTCCGGAACGATGACAACTTCCACGCTGGGCCTGCCGATCTGAAGAGGGACTCGAAGGGCACCCTGAAGGGGCATGTGGTTTAGACCAATCTAACAGAGCGGGGCCCCGCGGCCCAGGTGCACGAAAGCCCGCGGAGATTTCGATACGGGCATTTCCAGAGCCCGTCGGGCAGGCGCCATTCCCCCTGGGGGAGTGGAATGGACACTGTCCGCCCGGACGGCTCGCCCGGACCGTCCGAGGTGAGTCGTCAAGCCCGGCACGATGAGCGCGACACCAGGAAGGGCCCATGACCACTACGACCCCGTACCCGCCCGACCCCCAGGCCCCGCACCACCACCTCCCCGGCCGGATCATGGCCCGCGAGACGGCCGAACAGCCCGCCGTGCTGCGCCGGATCCTGTCCCAGGGCGCCCCCGCCGTCCGCGAGGTCGCCCGCGAGATCGCCGCCCGCTCCCCGCGCTTCGTCCTGCTCACCGCCCGCGGCACCTCCGACAACGCCGCGCTCTACGCCAAGTACCTCCTGGAGATCCGCCTCGGCCTGCCCTGCGGTCTGGCCTCGATGTCGACGACCACGGCCTACGGCGCCCGCCCCGACCTCACCGACGTCCTCGTCATCACCGTCAGCCAGTCCGGTGGCTCCCCGGACCTGGTCGCCTCCACACGGGCCGCCCGCGAGGCCGGCGCGATCACCCTCGCGGTGACCAACAACCCCGACTCCCCGCTGGCCGGCGTCTCCGAGTACCACCTCGACATCATGGCCGGACCGGAACGGGCCCTTCCCGCGACCAAGACGTATACGGCCTCCCTCCTCGCCCTCTACCTCTTCGTCGAAGGTCTGCGCGACGGCGACGGCGCCGCCGCCGAGGTCCTCCCGGACATCGCCGAGCGCCTGCTCGCCCGGCAGGACGAGGTCCGCGCCCTGGCCGCCCGCTACCGCTTCGCCGAACGCATGGTGATCACCTCGCGCGGCTACGGCTACCCGACGGCCAAGGAGGCCGCCCTGAAGCTGATGGAGACCAGCTACATCCCGGCGCTCGCCTACTCCGGCGCCGACCTCCTGCACGGGCCCCTCGCCATGGTCGACAACGTCTCCCCGGTCATCGCGGTCGTCCCCGACGGCAAGGGCGGCGAGGCCCTGCGGCCCGTCCTCGAACGACTCCGTGGCCGCGGCGCCGACCTGGTCGTCATCGGCCCCCGGCACCAGGTCGAACAGGCCTCGGCCGGCTTCGTCCTGCCCACCGAGGACGTCGCCGAGGAGGTCCAGCCGATCCTGGAGATCCTCCCGCTCCAGCTCCTGGCCTACGAGGTCACCATCGCCCGAGGTCAGGACCCGGACGCGCCGCGGGCTCTGGCGAAGGTGACGGAGACTCGCTGATCGTGGAAATTGCCATGTCCATCTGGCCCCGCACATGAACCCACACGGGTTAGGCTGCGTGGTGTATGTGAGGGTGCCCTGTCAGTTCCTCAACTGGTTCGGAGCCCGCGAGAAAGACGTCAACAGCAAACACGCTCCAACGCATGGACACACCAGAGTGGTCTAGTCCACAATGCCAAGGAGTGCGTGGCTACGAGAACGCACCGACTTCCGTCTTCCCCGCACAGGAAGGCGGACCGAGGAACCGGAGCTCTCTGCCCTGACTGCCCCGGGTCCTCATCCTCGGCCGACCGGGACCGCACACCCCACGGCCGATATTGCTCCGGGCTGCGGTGCCGGGAGGGTTGAGGGTCCCTCTCAGGCGCCGCGGCCCGCGGGTGTTTTCATGGCCGGATCTCCCTCATAGCGGCCGGTTTCCAGCCATGTCCGTACCGCCAGGTACGCTCGGCCACGTGCCCTCCATGAACGAACTCGTACGCCAGCACACGGCCCTCGACGACTCCGACCTCGAGTGGCTCCACCTGCTGGTCTCGGAGTGGCAGTTGCTCTCCGACCTCTCCTTCGCCGACCTCGTGCTGTGGGTCCCCACCAGCGACGGCACCCGCTATGTCTCCGTGGCCCAGATGCGGCCCAACACCGGCCCGACCTCGTACCAGGACGACATGGTGGGCCATCTCGTCCCGCGCGGCCGCCGCCCGATGCTGGATGCCGCGCTCGACGAGGGCCGGATCGTGCGCGAGGGCGACCCCGAGTGGCGCGAGGAGGTACCGGTCCGCGTCGAGTCGATTCCGGTACGACGGGACGGGCGCGTCCTGGGTGTCATCGCGCGCAACACCAACCTGCTGACCGTACGCACCCCGAGCCGCCTGGAGCTCACGTACCTCCAGAGCGCCTCGGATCTCGCGCAGATGATCGCGGCAGGATCGTTCCCGTTCGCCAATCAGCAGGTCGACATGGACGCCTCACCGCGCGTCGGCGACGGCCTGATCCGCCTCGACGCCGACGGCCTCGTCCAGTACGCCTCCCCGAACGCGCTGTCCGCCTATCACCGCCTCGGCCTCGCCGCCGACCTCGTCGGCCACCACCTCGGCAGGACCACCGCCGAACTCGCCCCGACCCACGGGCCGGTGGACGAGGCGCTCGCCAAGGTCGCCAGCGGGTGGGCGCCCCGCAACTTCGAGATCGAGGCCAATGACGGGGTCATCCAGCTCCGCGCGATCCCGCTCAAGCCCAAGGGCACCCGCGTCGGTTCGCTGGTGCTGCTCCGGGACGTCACCGAACTGCGCCGCCGCGAGCAGGAGTTGATCACCAAGGACGCCACCATCCGGGAGATCCACCACCGGGTGAAGAACAACCTCCAGACGGTGGCGGCCCTGCTCCGCCTCCAGGCCCGGCGCATCGAGTCCGAACGCGGCCGTGAGGCACTGGAGGAGGCGGTACGGCGCGTCGGATCGATCGCGATCGTGCACGAGACGCTCTCCCAGAACCTCGACGAGCGCGTGGAGTTCGACGAGATCGCCGACCGGGTGCTGGCCATGGTCGCCGAGATCTCACCCGGCAAGGTCAACGGCCGGCGCACCGGCCGCTTCGGCATCCTCGACGCGGAGGTCGCCACTCCGCTGTCGATGGTCCTGACCGAGATCCTCCAGAACGCCCTGGAACACGGCTTCCGCGAGGGCGAGACCGGAACCGTCGAGGTCACGGCGGTCCGCGGCGGTACGACGAAACAGGCCCGCCTGCTGGTCACGGTGCAGGACGACGGAGTGGGCCTGCCCGAGGGCTTCGACCCGCACACCGCGGGCAACCTCGGCCTGCAGATCGTACGGACCCTGGTGGAGGGCGAGTTGGGCGGCTCGTTCGACATGGTGCCGGCGCCGGAGCGGGGGACCCGGGTGATCCTCGACATCCCGGTGCGGGCGCACAAATAGGCGAAGGGCGTCCGGACAGCAAAGAGCCCCAGCCCGTTCAGGGGGCTGGGGCTCAACATGCTCGTTGCCGGCATTCGCCGCGCATCGGGGGTACTGCGCGCTGCGGCTCGGGGGCGGGAGATGCGTACTCGCTGTACGCGCCGCCAAGCTCAGGCTGTTTTAGCGGGGCGGGTGTGTCAGGCGGAGGCCTGACGGGCCCGGTTGCGGGCGGCGCGGCGCTTCATGGCGCGGCGCTCGTCCTCGCTGAGACCACCCCAGACGCCGGAGTCCTGGCCGGACTCGAGCGCCCACTGCAGACACTGATCCATAACGGGGCAGCGGCGGCAGACGGCCTTGGCTTCCTCGATCTGCAGCAGCGCAGGACCGGTGTTGCCGATGGGGAAGAAGAGCTCGGGGTCTTCCTCGCGGCAAACGGCGTTGTGACGCCAGTCCATGGCTGCTACCTCTCCTTGGTATTACGTGCTGATTGCTTGTGAATGTGAACGCTTTCACGAATCCCTCAACAAGTGAAGGGCCGACCGCCAGGTTCCCTGGCGAGGTCCTGTGATTCGAAGAGGGGTTCCGGTGATCAGTGGAGGCCGGTCTTGCGGGCCGTCCCGATCGCCACGTAGAGACTCGCAAACCTCAGCGACGGATACAACCCCTTCCGGAAAGTTTTTTTTGATTCCTCGGTGTCGACTAGGTCACAGCCGTACTTCCATGGGGTGGATCCTGGCCTAAACGTTCGAGTGAAAGGACTTTAGCCCGTTCCGCTCACACAATCACACGCAGTGCACGGCGTACGCCTGTGAACGTCACGCTCGTACGCAGCCCGAGGTGGTCGCCGTCCATCTGAAGGGGCAACGGCACCTTCGAATGCAAGGTGAACTGGTCCAGGTCGTGCAGCGTGAGCGCATGCTTCCCACGGGCCCCGCGCTCGGGGGACGAAGTGAGCAACTGGGTGGCATACCGGGCAACCGCGGCGGTGGACATCCGGCTGAGACCGAGTACGTCGAGGCCTGTATCGAACGAAGCCTTAGGCGCCGCGTACACCGGACGATTGCCCAGATACGTCCACGGAGCCGTGTTGCAGACTATGGACAGCACCAAATCGGTCACCGGGTCCTCGCCCGGCCGCTCCAGCGTGATCGTGCCGTGCCGCCGGTTGGGCTCCTGGAGGAACTGGCGTACCACCTGGCGCAGATAAAGGGCGTGCGTGGATTTCTTGCCCCGCTCGCGCTGCTGTTCGACCCGGCCGACGACACCCGCGTCGAAGCCGAGCCCCGCGCAGAAGGTGAACCATCTGGCGGGAACGCCCTCGTCCTCGGTGCCCGGGGTGCCCGCCGCGATCCCCATGCCGACGGTGCGTTCGCTGCCCTCGCGCAGTGCGTCGAGCAGGGCGCCGGTCGCCTCGACGGCGTCGTTGGGCAGGCCGAGGGCGCGGGCGAAGACGTTGGTGGAGCCGCCGGGGACCACGGCGAGGCCGGGCAGGCCCTCCGGATCGGGGCCGTTGTGCAGCAGTCCGTTGACGACCTCGTTCACGGTGCCGTCGCCGCCGAGGGCGACCACCAGGTCTATGTCGTCGCTCTCCGCCGCCTGCCGGCCGAGGTCGCGGGCGTGGCCGCGGTACTCGGTGGTGACCGCCTCCAGCTTCATCTCGCTGGCGAGCGCATGGATCAGGACATCGCGCGTACGTGCGCTTGTGGTGGTTGCTGCCGGATTGACCACGAGAAGTGCACGCATGGGTTGCAGCGTACCTACTGGGGGGTACCGGGCACAGGCCGAGGTAGGGATCAAGTAAGAGATGGGGCGTGAGCCTGCCCACGGCCCGGCGGCCGAGGGGACTGCGTCGGCCGGTTCGATTGTGGCGCGGGCTACCCTTCAGGGGTGACCAAGGAGCAGAGCCCCACCACCCCGGAAACCGCCGGCCCGCGTCCGCGGCGGCTGACGTATGCGGCCGTGCTGACCGCGCTGGAAGGCGTGGGTCTCACCGTCGGGGGAGTCTGGGTGCTCGTGCTGGGGCTCGCCGGTGAGCCCGACGACCGCCGGCAGGCCGTCACTCTCGGCGTGACCCTGGTCGTGCTCGCGCTGCTGCCGCTGCTCGCCGCGCGCGGGCTGTTCGCTCAGCGCGGCTGGAGCCGGGGGCCGTCCATCATCACGCAGATCCTGGCGCTGCCGGTGGCCTACAGCCTGTTGCAGGCCGACAGCATCGCGATCCCGGCGGGCATCGCGATCGCCGCCGCCGCGATCGCCACGCTCGTGCTCCTGATCAACCCGGCGACGACCGAGGCCCTCGGGATCCGGGGGCCCGGCAGCGCGCCGGATCAGCAGAAGTAGCCGCTACTCCTCCACCAGCAGCTTCTCCCGGAGCTGGGCCAGGGTGCGGGCCAGCAGTCGGGAGACGTGCATCTGGGAGATGCCGACCTCCTGCGCGATCTGCGACTGGGTCATGTTGCCGAAGAAGCGCAGCAAGAGGATCCGCTTCTCGCGCGGCGGGAGGTCCTCAAGCAGTGGCTTGAGGGACTCGCGGTACTCGACGCCCTCCAGCGCCTCGTCCTCCGCGCCCAGGGTGTCCGCGACCGCGGGGGACTCGTCGTCGGTGTCGGGGACGTCCAGGGACAGCGTGGAGTACGCGTTCGCGGACTCCAGGCCCTCCAGGACCTCCTCCTCCGAGATCGCCAGCTTCTCGGCGAGCTCATGGACGGTCGGGGAACGGCCGTGCTGCTGGGACAGCTCGGCGGTGGCGGTGGTGAGCGCGAGGCGCAGCTCCTGCAGGCGCCGCGGAACGCGCACCGCCCAGCCCTTGTCCCGGAAGTGGCGCTTGATCTCACCGACGACCGTCGGGGTCGCGTAGGTCGAGAACTCGACGCCGCGGTCCGGGTCGAAGCGGTCGACGGACTTGATCAGACCGATGGTGGCGACCTGGGTGAGGTCGTCGAGGGGTTCGCCGCGGTTGCGGAAGCGGCGTGCGAGGTGCTCGACGAGCGGCAGGTGCATACGGACCAGCTGGTTGCGCAGCTCCGCGTACTCCGGGCTGCCGTCCTTCAGCTTGCGCAGCTCGACGAACAGGGCGCGTGCCCCGCTGCGGTCCTGCGGGTCGTGCTGCGTGGCCTGCGCGCTGGGCGCGGCCGTCGCCTGGTGGTCGGCGTCTCGCTCGTGCTCGCTCATCGTCCCGCCCGTCGCCCTCTCCCGAGCCCTCGCCTCCGTCCTCACTCTCGACTTCGGTCGAGCGGGAGGACCCCCGGGGACCGGGGACACCCCGATTCGCCCGCCCAGAGGCGCGCCCTGCACAGCACCGTCGTCCCCCGGGCCGCCCTGGAAGCCGGTCACCACGGAGTCGTCCTCCGGGTGCGGCCGGGCCTGCTCGGGGATGCCGTCGATGCCGTCCGCCATGCGTCGGGAACCGCTCGGGCCGTCAGGGCCCGCTCCCGCACTCCCGGCTCCGCCCGAGCAGGAGGGAGTGTCCGGCAGCTCCCGTGTGCCGCGCTCTTCGTCCCGCACCGGCCCGTCCCCGTTCCTCACGCCGGCCCGGGTCCCGCGCCGCGCTGTTTGTAGAGGCTGATCGAAACGGTTTTGTCCTCGTCCACGGCGGAGGAGACCTTGCCCGCGAGAGCCGACAGCACGGTCCAGGCGAAGGTGTCCCTGGAGGGGGCGTGGCCGTCCGTGGTCGGGGCCGAGACGGTGACCTCGAGCGAGTCGTCGACGAGCCGGAAGACACAGCTGAGAACGGAGCCGGGCACGGCCTGCTGGAGCAGGATCGCGCAGGCCTCGTCCACCGCGATGCGCAGGTCCTCGATCTCGTCGAGGGTGAAGTCCAAACGGGCGGCGAGGCCGGCGGTCGCCGTACGCAGCACCGACAGGTAGGCACCCGCGGCCGGCAGCCGGACTTCCACGAAGTCCTGGGTCGCGGGCTCGCCTGCGATCTGGGACACCCTCACCTCCAAGGTGGTACAAGCTTTCTCGGGGCCGAGGGTCGCCCCCCGGGGTAACGCGATGTGTGGTTCAGCGGTGACGCTATCGCGCTCTGAACTTTCCTGTCCCCAGGACCCCAACCCCTTGCTGTCACTCATAGTAAACACACGGATACGCTCCGTGGCTAGGGGGTCTGCGGGCCCAATTGGGAAGAGCGCGCGCCGGTTTGACGTACCCAGGCGTCAGACGGTCGAACCGTCCGGATCCCCAGTCGTCCAGCGTACGTCGGTGTCACACCAGTACGTGGTCGACAAAGCACCAACGCCATTGCTCGCCGGGCTCGAAGGTCCGCATGATCGGGTGCCCGGACTCCTTGTGGTGCTCCGTGGCGTGCCGGCCCGGCGAGGAGTCGCAGCAGGCGACGTGACCGCAGGTGAGGCACAGCCGCAGCTGCACCGGGTGCCGGCCCTCCGCCAGACACTCGGGACAGGTCTCGTCGAGCGGACCTGGTTCCGGGTGCGGCAGCGCGTCGGCGTGCGTGCACTGTTTCATGATTGCCAGGTTACGACGGCCACGCGCACACCCGCGCGGAAAATCGAGGCCGGGCTGGTTGAGTGTGGGCAGCGGCGCGGTGGCGCCGGTGACGGTGCGGGTGAGGGTGGGCGAGTCGTATGGATGTGATGCCGCTGCTGTTGCTGGTGGCGGGGAGCGCCGCCGTGGCCGCGGCCGCTCGGCGCTCACCGGTGCCGGCGCCGCTGCTGCTGGTCGCGGCCGGGCTCGCCGTGTCGTACGTGCCCGGGGTGCCCGAGTACACCCTCGACCCGCACATCGTGCTGCCGCTGGTGCTGCCGCCGCTGCTGCACAGCGCGGCGACGGACAGCTCGTACCTCGATCTGCGGGCGCAGCTGCGGCCCGTGATGCTGCTGTCGGTCGGGTACGTGCTCTTCGCGACCTTCGCCGTCGGCTGGTTGGCCTATCTCGTCATCCCGGAGCTGCCGCTGACCGCGGCACTGGTGCTGGGCGCGGTGGTGGCGCCGCCGGACGCGGTCGCCGCGACGGCGGTCGCGCGCCGGGTGGGACTGCCGTCCCGGGTCACCACGATCCTGCAGGGCGAGTCCCTGGTGAACGACGCCACCGCGATCACCGCCTACCGAGTGGCCCTCGCGGCCGCCGTCGGAGAGGGCGCCACCTGGGCCGGCGGCATCGGGGAGTTCCTGCTCGCGGCGTTCGGCGGCATCGGTGTGGGGCTGGTGCTGATGGTGCCGATCCACTGGCTGCGCACCCATGTGAAGGAGGCGCTGCTGCAGAACACGCTCTCGCTGCTGATCCCGTTCGTCGCGTACGCCGCCGCCGAGCAGGTGCACGCCTCCGGAGTGCTGGCCGTCGTGGTCGTCGCGCTCTATCTGGGGCACCGCGCGTGGGAGGTCGACTTCGCCACCCGGCTCCAGGAGGAGGCGGTGTGGAAGATGGTCGCCTTCGTGCTGGAGTCGGCCGTGTTCGCGCTGATCGGGTTGCAGCTGCCGGTGGTCCTCAAGGGCCTCGGTGAGTACGAGGGCACCCGTGCCGCCTGGTACGCGCTCGCGGTCTTCCTCGTGGTCGTCGTCTCGCGGTTCGTGTGGGTGTATCCGGCGACGTTCCTGCCGCGCATGCTGTCGGCGCGGATCCGGGAGCGTGAGGCGAATCCGACGTGGCGGGGCGCGTTCATCATCTCCTGGGCCGGCATGCGAGGGGTCGTCTCGCTGGCGATCGCCTTCTCGATCCCGCTCACCGTGCACGGCGGCGACGAGTTCCCCGAGCGCAACCTCATCCTCTTCCTGACGTTCACGACGGTCATCGGCACCCTGGTCGTGCAGGGGGTGACGCTGCCGCCGCTGATCCGCATGCTGCGGCTGCCCGGCCGTGACGCCCAGGCCGAGACCCTGGCCGAGGCGAACGCCCAGGCACAGGCGTCCCGCATCGCCGAACAGCGTCTGGAGGAACTCCTCTCCGACGAGCGCAACGCCCTGCCCGAGCCGCTGGCCGACCGACTGCGGGCCGTCCTGGAGCGCCGCCGCAACTCCGTCTGGGAGCGTCTCGGCCAGGCCAACCCCATCACCGGCGAGTCCGTCGACGACACCTACCGCAGGCTGTCCCGCGACGTGATCGGCGCCGAACGCGCGGTCTTCGTGCGGCTGCGCGACGGCCGCTACATCGACGACGAGATGCTGCGCACGCTGCTGCGCAGGCTGGACCTGGAGGAGGCGGCGGCCTACCGGGAGGCCGAGTGAGGGCCCCTCAGGAGGGGAACGGCGACCCGGTGACGACCGCCGCGACCACCGTCCCGCGCGGGAAGGCGCCCTCCTCGGCCAGGGTGACAAGCCCATACAGCAACTTGGCGACATAGAGACGTTCGACGGGCACTTTGTGCCGCTGTTCGAAGTCCTTCGCGAACGTGTCCAGTTCGGGGGACGTGCGGGCGTACCCCCCGAAGTGGAACCGGTCGTCGAGCCGCCAGTCACCCCGCGGTCCGCCGAACGCCTCGGTCTGCAAGTGCCGTACGTCGTCCCCCAGGAAGCCGCCCTTGAGCACGGGTACGCCCAGGGTCCGCTGGCCGGGGTCGAGGCCGGCGGCCAATCCGGCCAGCGTCCCGCCCGTGCCGCAGGCGACCGCGACCACGTCGGCCCGCCCGCGCAGCTCCTCGCCGAGCGCCCGGCATCCCCGTACGGCAAGGGCGTTGCTGCCGCCCTCGGGGACGACGTACGCGTCCTGGACGCCGGCCGCGCGCAGGACGGCGGCCAGGGTGCGTGGCTCGGACTTCTGGCGGTACGTCGATCTGTCGACGAAGTGCAGACGCATGCCGTCGGCCACGCACCGGGCGAGTGACGGGTTCAGGGGCCGGTCGGCCAGCTCCTGGCCGCGCACCACCCCGACCGTGGGCAGGCCCAGGAGGCGGCCCGCGGCGGCGGTGGCGCGCAGGTGGTTGGAGTAGGCGCCGCCGAAGGTGAGCACGGTGCGGCCGGCGGCGGCTTCGAGGTTCGGCGCGAGTTTGCGCCACTTGTTGCCGATCAGCTCCGGGTGGATCAGGTCGTCCCGCTTGAGCAGCAGACGCAGGCCGCGACGGGTGAAACGCTCGTCCGCCGGCTCCTGCAGGGGAGAGGGGAGCCGGGGGCGGAGGGTGGTGAGGTCGGGCGCGGTGTGGGGGCCGGTGTCGGGGCTGGGCACCTGTTCATTGTCGCGCGCACGCCGATGACGCCCTACCTCAGGCGCTCGCCGATCCGCTCGCGCATCCAGGCCATCGTGAATCCCCGTGGATCCACCTTCCCGGGCTGCCATTCCAGATGGCCGATCACCGACCGTTCCGTCCAGCCGTGATGGCGGCAGACGGCCGCCGAGACGCGTTCGATCGCTTCCAGCTGGGGCTGCGGCCAGGGATCCTGCCCGTCGCCCAGGTTCTCGCACTCGAAGCCGTAGAAGTGGCGGTTGCCGTCGGTGTTGGCCTCGTTGTCGGCCGGCAGGGCCGTCTCCGCGATGACCGCGCGCAGCACGTCGTCGTCGCCGAGACCGGCGTGGTTGGCGCGGCCGTAGCCCACGAGGTGGACCCTGCCGTCCTTGGTGATGACGCCGTGGCAGAGGGGGCCCGGCAGCCCCTCGTAGCCGTTGCGGCACAGCTCCACCGTCCGGGCGCTGCCCTGGGTCACCGTGTGATGGATCATCACGCCGTGGACGGGGCCCCACGGGCCCACGTGATTGCGGTTGTGGTGCTCCCAGTCGCCGACCTCGACGATGCTCGCGCCCTCGGTCCGAAGTCTCTCCAGGAATCTGCTCGCGGACATGGGTGTGGCCATGGCCGCCCCCTTCGTGCCGTGCGTCGGCCGCCGTGCGCGGCCGCCTCGTACTGGTGCTCTACCGAAAACGGGCAGACGGGACTCCTCGCATCGCACGGTGTGCGAGCGGTTTTGGACAGTTGCAGACGGGACCAACAGTGGACAAGGTCCCTCTATTTGCCCACTGCCCAGTGATCCATTCCCGCTCTTTCGGGTAATAGCACCGACACGCTCAGTAATGGAAGGCTCGGGTGGTGCAGATGGCGATGCGTGGCGTCAGATCGGCGTCGACGCATGAGCGGGAGGGCAATTCCTTATGTCGGTAGGCGAAGAGGTCCGCACGGAGCAGGACAAGCCGCAGCAGAGTCTTGGCACAGCGGCCGCGCGGAACCTGGCCACCACGACCAAGTCCGCGCCACAGATGCAGGAGATCAGTTCCCGCTGGCTGCTGCGCATGCTGCCCTGGGTGAACGTGCAGGGCGGCACGTACCGCGTGAACCGGCGTCTGACGTACGCCGTCGGCGACGGCCGCATCACCTTCGTCAAAACCGGTGATCGCGTCGAGGTCGTCCCCGCCGAGCTGTGCGAACTGCCGGCGCTGCGGTCGTACGAGGACGAGGACGTGCTCGCCGAACTCGCCTCCCGCTGCCAGCAGCGGGAGTTCGCCGCGGGTTCCGTGATCGCCTCGTTCGGCAGCCGGACCGACGAGGTGCTCCTGCTCGCGCACGGCAGGGTGGAGAAACTCGGCACCGGCCCCTACGGGGAGGACGAGTCCCTCGCGGTCCTCGCCGACGGCGCCTACCTCGGTGATCAGGCCCTGCTCGACGCCGACGCCATCTGGGAGTACTCCGTGCGCGCGGTCACCGCCTGCACGATGCTGGTGCTGCCCCGGCAGAGCGTCGAACAGGTCGCGGAGCGCGCCGACTCGCTGCGCGAGCACATCGAACGGCTGCGCGCGATCCCGGAACAGCGCAGCAACAAGTACGGCGAGCGGGAGATCGAACTCGCGGCCGGCCACAGCGGCGAGCCCGACATCCCGCACACCTTCGTGGACTACGAGGCAAGGCCCCGTGAGTACGAACTGAGCGTCGCCCAGACCGTGCTGCGCATCCACTCGCGCGTGGCCGACCTCTACAACCAGCCGATGAACCAGACCGAGCAGCAGCTCCGGCTGACCGTGGAGGCCCTGAAGGAGCGCCAGGAGCACGAGCTCATCAACAACCGCGAGTTCGGACTGCTCAACAACTGCGAGTACGACCAGCGGCTGCAGCCCCACGACGGTGTGCCCAGCCCCGACGACATGGACGAACTGCTGTGCCGGCGCCGCGGCACCAAGCTGTTCCTCGCCCACCCGCGCGCGATCTCGGCGTTCGGGCGTGAGCTCAACAAGCGCGGGCTGGTGCCGGAGACCATCGAGATGGCCGGCAACCGCATCCCGACCTGGCGCGGTGTGCCGATCTTCCCGTGCAACAAGATCCCGGTCAGCGACGCCCGCACCACCTCGATCATCGCGATGCGTACGGGCGAGTCCGAGCAGGGCGTCATCGGCCTGCAGCAGTCGGGCATCCCGGACGAGATCGAGCCGAGCCTGTCCTGCCGCTTCATGGGCATCAACGAACAGGCCATCATCAAGTATCTGGTGACGGCGTACTACTCGGCCGCCGTCCTGGTGCCGGACGCCCTCGGCGTGCTGGAGAACGTCGAGATCGGGCGCTGGCGGTGACCTTTCCGCCGTGTTCCGCGTCCCTCGCGTGGGTAGACCCTCGGGGTAGGCGCCCAGCCGTAGCGGAAGTGCCACTGTCCGCCGACTCTCCGAGGCGATGCCATGGGTGAGTTCATGACGGAGACGCAGCAACGCCCTGCCGGGGCGCGGCCGTCCACCGAGACGCTCGAAAGGCGGGGGCCCATCGCGATCGACGGGGACGGCACGCCGGGTCCGCTCGACGGCCCCGAGGCGGCGGTGATCCTGGAGGGTGCGCGGGCCTCGGTCGACCCCGAACTGCGCGCCGCCATCGAGTCGTTGCCGCCGTCCATGCGCCGGATCGCGCTCTACCACTTCGGCTGGGTGCACCCGGACGGCACTCCGGCGGCCGGCAACGCGGGCAAGGCGATCCGTCCCGCTCTCGTCCTCACGGCGGCCGCCGCGCTCGGCGGACCGAGGGCGCGGGCGGCGGCCGTACGGGTGGCGGTCGCGGTGGAGCTGGTCCACAACTTCACCCTGCTGCACGACGACGTGATGGACCAGGACGCCGTCCGCCGGCACCGGCCCACCGTATGGGCCGTGTTCGGCCAGGCCGACGCGATCCTCGCCGGGGACGCCCTCCAGGCGCTCGCCCTGCGGCTGCTCGCCGAGGACCCGCACCCGGCGTCCGCCGCCGCGGCTGCCCGGCTCGCGGACTGCGTGGTCGAGCTGTGCGCAGGACAGCATGCGGACACGGCGCTGGAGAGGCGCGGCCCGGCCGAGGTCGGCCTCGAAGAGGTGCTCGCCATGGCCGAGGCCAAGACCGGCGCGCTGCTCGGGTGCGCCTGTGCGCTGGGCGGGCTCTACGCGGGCGCGGCACCGGAGGACGTGGCGGCGCTGGACGCGTTCGGCCGTGAGGCCGGGCTCGCCTTCCAGCTCATCGACGACGTGATCGGTATATGGGGCGACCCGAGCCGCACCGGCAAACCCGCCGGTGCGGACCTCGCCGCCCGCAAGAAATCCCTGCCGGTGGTCGCCGCGCTGACCTCCGGGGGTCCGGCGGCGGCGGAGCTGGCCGCACTGTACGAGTTGCCGTACGACAAGGAGGACCTGCAGCGCACGGCGCTCGTCGTGGAGCGGGCGGGTGGCCGTGACTGGGCGCAGGCCCAGGCCGCCGACCGGATGGCCCGGGCCATGCAGGAGCTGGCCCGCGCGGTGCCGGACCCGCAGGACGCGGGAGGCCTGCTGGCTCTGGCGGAATTCGTGACACGGCGCAGCAGCTGAGGGCTGCGGCGGCCGCCTGCCGTACTGTGCGAGACGGTGGGCGGCAGCCGCACCCCGTGACACCGCGGCGGTCGGCGACCGCGCCCGTCGAGGGCGCGGAAGCCGACGGCCGTAGCGACTCCGGGGCGCCGGGGCCGTACGGTTCCTGACCCCGTACGGCCGGCCGGCGGCTCCGGACCGGCGGGTCCCGCACATCCCCACGGTGTGCGGGGCCCGTCCTTGTGTTCCGGCGCGATCGGGTGGGTGAGGCCGTATTCGCCGCGCGCGAGGCCGTGTTCCCGGCGCGTGATGCCGTTTCTCCGGCGCGCGAGGCCGGATCTCGTCGCAACGGCCGGATCTCGTCAAAATGCGGCCGGGGACGCCGTGCCCACGGCATTCGCCCTACGATCAAGGCCGGTTGAGACGAAGGGGCGGGTACACATCATGGGCGTCGCGATCCGGTCGGCGGGCGAGGAGGACCGGGAGCTGGTGGTGGGGCTGCTGGACGCGGCCTTCCAGGACGACCCGGTCAGCGGCTGGGTGTTCCCGGGCGACGAGCACCGCCGCAGCGCGCACCCCAGGCTGATGGCGGCCTTCACCGACATCGTGCTCGCCCATGGCCGGATAGACGTCACCGAGGACGGCACGGCGTGCGCGTTGTGGATGTCCGTGCCGGCCGAGGCGCACGAGGAGGACGACGAAGGGCCCGCCCGGCTGCGCGAGGCCGTCGACCCGGCGAACGAGCGCGTCGAGCAGATAGGCCGGCTCACGGCCGCCATCCATCCGGAGGGCGAGGCCCACGAGTATCTGTGGATGATCGGCACCGTGCCCGGGCGGCAGGGCGAGGGACTCGGCACCGCACTCATCACCTCGGTCCTCGAACGCTGCGACCAGGAGGGTGTCGCCGCCTACCTGGAGGCGAGCAGCGCCCGCAGCCGGCGCCTGTACGAGCGGCTCGGCTTCGCGCTCAAGGGCAGCCCCCTCGATCTCCCGGACGGCCCGCAGATGTGGCCCATGTGGCGCGATCCGCGCGGCTGAGCCCGGCCGCTCTCCATCGCTCGGGCACGACGTCATCGCTCGGGCACGATCGTCGCCGCGATCCGCTCCACCAGCCCGTCCGGCACGCCCACCCCGGGCAGTACGCCCTCCAGCACGTCCGGCAGGGTCAGATGCTCCAGGAGCAGCCCGAGCATCGCGAGATACAGGACCGTGACGACCTCGTCGCCGCCGGGCAGTCCGGCGCCGCGGTGGAACTCGATGGCCTCGTCGAGGTCGCCGCGCACCGACTTGGTGAAGGACGAGCGCAGTTCCGGGTGCCGGGAGGCCTCCAGGCGCATCTCCAGCAGGGCCAGATAGCCCGTGCGGTCGCTGGTCGCGCGGGCCATGAGGTCGTGCATGAAGGCGCTGACCAGGGAGCGGTCCTTCGGCCGGGTCAGCAGCCCGGCGATCACCTCCGGATCGGGCGCGAGCCGCAGATGCAGCCGGGCGTCGATCTGCCGGAGCAGGTCGTCGCGCCCGGTGAAGTAGTTGGAAGCGGTGCCGACCGGCACCCCCGCCTCGGCGTCCACCGCGCGGAACGTCAGCCCGCGCGCCCCCTGACGAGCGAGCACCTCGACGCCCGCGTCGACGAGGGCGGCCCGGCGCTCCGGATTGCCCGCCATTCGGAATCCCCTCTCTCACTTCAAGCCGCTCGGGAAAAGCCCTTGCAACCACTACAAGCGAAGTACTACAACTGAAGCACTACAACCGGAGTGGTTGTTGGACACCCTACGAAAAGAGACCGGCTTGCGAAAGCTCACCTACTTCATCGCCTGCTCCATCGACGGCTTCATCGGCGACCCGAGCGGTGACGCGACGGCGATGTACCCGTTCGTCGACGCGGAGTTCCTGGAGTTCCTCAAGACGGAGCACCCGGAGACCGTGTCGACCCCCGGCCGGCGCGCCCTCGGCTTCGACGACCTGCCCAACCGGCGGTTCGACACGGTCATCCAGGGCCGCAGCAGCTACGACCTGGCCCTGAAGGACGGCATCACCAGCCCGTACGCCCATCTGCGCCAGTACGTCGCCTCGCGCACCCTCACCGAGTCGCCCGACCCGCAGGTCGAGATCGTCGCGGACGACGTGGTCGGCAAGGTCCGCGAACTGAAGGCGGAGGACGGCGAGTTGGGCATCTATCTGTGCGGCGGCTCGCAGCTCGCCGGCGCGCTGTTCGACGAGATCGACGAACTCGTCATCAAGACCTACCCCATCGTCTACGGCAGCGGCATGCCGATGTTCGGCTCGGACTTCGCCGTCACGGAGTTCATCCACGAAGAGGTGCGCGCGTTCCGCAACGGAGCCGTGGTTCGGACGTACAGCAGGAAGCGCTGAGCCCTCTCCCGCCCTACTCTGAGGAGCATGGGCAGCCAAGAGCACGTCTGTCCCGACTGCGGACAGCCCGTCGACACCGTCGTCAAGCGCCACAAGACACTGGGCGCCTGGGTTCCCACCTGGGTGGGTGGCCCGTGCCGGAACCCCGATTGCGCCGCCTATGTCGAGGAAGGCGCCGCCGAGCACGAGGAGAAACCCGGGCCGGACGAGCAGCCCGAGGCACCCGCCGCGAAAAATTCCTGAACCCCATGTCGAGAATCCCGGCCCGGCTCCGACGTCCCCTGTGAGAGCCGCCCACCGAGGGTGGCCCGAGCCGACGGAAACAGAAGGAGCGGACCGATGAAGTACCTGGTCATGGTGCAGGGCACGCAGGCGGACTACGAGGCGATGCAGGGCAAGGGGTCCGAGGGGTCCGTGGCCTGGAGCCAGGAGGACATCCAGGCGATGTTCGCCCATATGCAGGGCATCAACGACGACCTCGCCGAGAGCGGCGAGATGATCGACGCACAGGGGCTGGTCGAGCCCGCGAAGACGCGGCACGTCACCCTGGGCGACGACGGCAAGGCGGTGATCACCGACGGCCCGTACAGCGAGACCAAGGAGCTGCTGGCCGGCTACTGGGTGCTGGACTGCGCGAGCCTGGAGCGGGTCACCGAGATCGCCGAGCGCGTCCTGCAGTGCCCCCAGCCTGCCGGGGCCCCCGTGTACCCGGTGGTGATCCGGCCCATCGGCGAGGCCCCGGAAGACATCGGCTGAGCCGTACGACACGTCGCACACCGAGCCGGACATGAGCGTCACACCCGAGACCGAGGACCTGCTGCGCCGCCACGCGCCGCAGGTCCTCGGCGCGCTGGTGCGCCGGTACGGCCACTTCGACTTCGCCGAGGACGCCGTACAGGAAGCCCTGCTCGCGGCGGCCGAGCAGTGGCCGCGCACCGGTGTCCCGGACAACCCGCGCGGCTGGCTGATCAGGGTCGGCGCGCGCCGGCTGACCGACACCCTGCGCGCGGAGGAGGCGCGCCGGGCCCGGGAGGAGAAGGTCGCGGCGCTCGCCCCGCGGGACGCCTTCACGGCCCCGCCGCCCGGCGCGGACCGTGCTCCCCGCGAGGACGACACCCTCACCCTGCTCTTCCTCAGCTGCCATCCGGATCTGACCCCGCCCGCGCAGATCGCCCTCACCCTGCGTGCGGTCGGCGGTCTGACCACCGCGGAGATCGCCCGCGCGTATCTGGTGCCCGAGGCGACGATGGCCCAGCGCATCAGCCGGGCCAAGCAGAAGGTGCGCGGGGTGCGCTTCGGGCGCCCCGACAACTGGGAGGACCGGCTGCCCGCGGTCCTGCAGACCCTGTACCTGATCTTCAACGAGGGTTATACGGCCACCTCGGGCACGAGCCTGACCCGGCGCGAACTCGCCGGCGAGGCGATCCGGCTGACCCGTGCGGTCCACCGCCTCCTCCCCGACCACGGAGAGGTGGCCGGCCTCCTCGCGCTGATGCTGCTCACCGACGCCCGCCACGAGGCGCGCACCGGCCCGCACGGCGAGCTCGTCCCCCTCGACGAACAGGACCGCGACCGCTGGGACAAGGCCGCGATCGACGAGGGCGTCGCCCTGGTCACCCGGGCCCTGACCCGGGGGCCCGCAGGCCCCTACCAGCTGCGCGCCGCCATCGCCGCCGTGCACGACGAGGCGCCCTCCGCGCAGGAGACCGACTGGGAGGAGATCCTCGGCCTCTACGACGTCCTGGTGCGTATCGTCCCCGGGCCCGTCGAACGCCTCAACCGCGCGGTCGCCGTCGCCATGGCCCGGGGGCCGCGCGCCGGGCTGGCCGAACTGGCCTCGCTGGAGGACGAGCTGGGGTCCGGGCACCGGCTGGACG
This sequence comes from Streptomyces coerulescens, assembly GCF_042657965.1. Classification (NCBI taxonomy): domain Bacteria; kingdom Bacillati; phylum Actinomycetota; class Actinomycetes; order Kitasatosporales; family Streptomycetaceae; genus Streptomyces; species Streptomyces coerulescens. The sequence goes on along the minus strand of NZ_JBHSKM010000001.1, from coordinate 207,141 downwards.
CGGTGCGCGGGCACCTGCTGGAACGGGCCGGCGCCCGCGACGAGGCCCGCGCCGCCTACGAGGCCGCCGCCGCCAAAACGCTGAGCCTGCCCGAGCAGCGCTATCTGCACGCGCGGGCGGCACGGCTGAGGCCGTAACCTCACGTCATGCCCGAACACGCGTACATCCTCCACATCACCGAACGCTCCCTGTGGGAGGCGGCCCGCGAGCGCGGCACGTACGAGATGTCGACCCGTGGCCGCACGCTCCAGGACGAGGGCTTCATCCACTGCTCGACCCGTGCCCAGCTTCCGGCCGTCGCCGCCTTCCTGTACGGCTCCTACGACGGACCCGACGAACTGGTCGTCCTGGTCGTGGATCCCGCCCGGCTGGATGTGCCGTTGAGGTACGAGGCGCCGGAGCCCGGGGGCGAGGAGCTGCCGCATGTGTACGGGCCGATTCCGGTGGACGCCGTGGTGGACGTGGAGGCGTGGACGTGACGGGCGACGGCCCTGGGACGGCAGGACTCGGGAACGGACGGGCGAGCCGCACCCTCCGGCGGCGCTAGGACGCGGGCAGTCCGCCGGTCTCCGGATCACGGACCGTCAGGCAGTACGTGCCGCCCGCCGGGTCGCGCATCACCGTCCAGTGGGAACCCTCGGCGACGAAGGCCGCGCCCAGTTCCTCGTGCCGGGCACGGGTCGCCGGGATGTCCGCGCAGGCGAGGTCGAGGTGGGCGGCGACGGGCCGTTCCTCGCCGACCCGCTGGAGCAGCACGCGCACCGGTAGCCCGGCCGGTGGCCGCAGCACATGGAACTCGGGGCGCGACCCGGGCGCCGACTCCCAGCCGGACAACAGGGCACTCCAGAAGGCGACTTCCGCCGCGTACGCCGACGGCGGTACGTCCAGGCAGACCTGGTCGAGCCGGCTGCCGCGCACCACGGGCGGCCGCACCGACTCCCCGTGCCAGGGCACGGCACAGAAGAACTGCCCGGCGGGGGAGCGCAGTACGGCCCAGTCCCCGTGATCGGCGGCCGGCCCCGCACCGCGCTTCAGCGCCTCCTCCACGAATTCCGGTACGTCGTCCACGGCGAAGTCGAGATGCGCCCCGCCGGGACCCGAGCCGACCCCCTGCGCCTTCACACAGGCATCCGCCCCGCCGCGCGGCAGCAGCGTCACGAACTCGCCCTGCTCGCCCCGGAATTCGGACAGCTCGGTGTCGGTCACCGCGGTCCAGAAGGCGTGCGCCGGGGCGAAGGACTCGACGGGGCGGTCGATGAACGCGTAGGTCCAGCGGATGCTCATGAGGTGATCGTAGAACGTCGGTGCTTTGCAGGACCCGCGTGCCGTGCGGCGGGGGAGGCCCGGCGGCTCAGGTCTTCTCCGCCGGGCCGATCCGCTCGTACACCGTCACCCGTCGCCCCCGGACCTCCACGTCCGCGACGACCTTGAAGTGCTTCTTCAGTACGGCGGTCTTCACCCGGTCGCGTTTCGCCGTCACCGCCCGTGCCACCTCCGGCACATCGGTGACCAGCAGGATCCGCCGCTGGGCCAGCATCGCGGCCCGTATGCGGGCGGGATCCGCCTCCTCGCCCTTCAGCGTCCCCGACGCCACGGGGCCGCGCACCAGCGCGACGTCCCGCAGCCCGGCGAAGGCGCCGGGGGAGACCAGGGCGGTGTCGCGCCGGGCGGCCGGCACGAAGACCACCGCGTCCCCGGGCTCCTTCAGCCGCCGTACGTCCGTCGCGACGGCCAGGACGTCGTCCGCCCGGCTCTCCGGGGAGCGCTTGGCCAGCGACTGCGGCAGCAGCGCCACGAACGCGACGCCGACCACGACAGGGACGAGCCAGGCCGACGCGCGCGGATGGCGGGGTCCGGCCGCCCGGGTCGCCGTACCCAGCGCCGTGCCGATCAGCAGGGCCAGGCCCAGCATGCTGAACAGGACGTAGCGGTCCAGGAAGAGCGGCCGGACCAGGGAGAGTCCGAGGAGGCCGAGGTGCGGCACCGCCAGCAGCGGCAGCCCCACGGCGGCGACCGACAGCCGCCCGGTGTGCGGCCGGTCGAGCAGGGCGCCGAGACCGCCGAGCGCCAGCAGGACCGCCGGGCCGATCAGCATGTGCCAGGTCAACGGGGGGATCCAGGAGACCTGTTCGGACTGGCGCCGGCTGAACAGGATCAGCGGCAGCACGGCGGCGACGGCCACCGCCGCGGCCACCGCCCAGCGCGTCCATGTCCGCCGCCGGGCCCGCGTCCATATGAGCGTCGCCAGATGCGCGGGCAGGATCAGCAGCGACAGCCAGTTCAGCAGCCCGCACACCGCGACCGTGCCGGCGTACGCGAGCCAGTGCGCGGCCCGGCCGCGCCCCTGAAGTGCGGTCACCAGCAACAGCGTCGAGATCCCGGCCCCCGCCGCGACGAGCGCGTACGGGCGCCCTTCCTGGAGGTGGAACTGCACGGCGGGCAGCAGCCCGAATGCCAGTCCGGCCGCGAGGCCCGCCCGGATCCCTGCCAGCCGGCGACCGATTTCGGCCACGCAGACCGCGGCTGCCGCCATGGCCAGGACGGAGGGCAGCCGCAGCGCGGTGGTGCCGGGTCCGAGGCACTCGAAGACGGCGCGCATCAGCAGGTAGTACAGGCCGTGCACCGCGTCGACCTGCGCGAGCATCTGCCAGATGTCATCGGTGGAGCGCCGAGCGACCTGCCAGGTGGCGGCCTCGTCACGCCACACGCTGTGCTCCCGGGACAGACCCCACAGGCCCAGGGCGAGGGTCCACAGGAACGGGACCGGCCACAGGGGAAGCCGGCCCGGGTGAATGGTTATTCGCGTCCGGAATTGACGGGGAACACCGCCCGACGGCCCCTCGCCCGGGAGCCCGGGCCCTTTTGGCGAACGGATTCCGGGCAAGAGGGATCTCCAAGGGATCGGCATTCCGTACGGCGGGGGACAGGCCGCCGGGTGATGTGATCCCGCTCGCCCGCTGACGCGGAGCACGCCGAACGCCGCCTCGACCGCGCAGGTCGAGACGGGAAGCGAGTGCTGTTCACCTTCCCCCGTGGGCCACCCGCCTCGCAGGCCGGGCGAAGGGGTGGGCGTGCCAAAAACTACGGGACGGGGATGATCTGCGGCCACTCTCCGGCGCGTGAACACAATCACCGCGCATTCACGGAACCCGGCCTCCGCCATACCGTCGAATTGGTCCTTTTCGTCGGCAATCTTCAATTGTTCACCCGTGGTGGCGGGATCCGTCATCCCGGGTGCCGGAGGCCACTACGCTCTGCCATCCGGCAGGCCTTGTGGGGGAGTTCCAGACGTGAGTGAGCAGGTACGAGGCGACGGCGCGGCCTTCGACCGGGAGCGGACGCCGGAGACCGGTGCCGTCCGGATGAACGACGACGGCCTCGTGGAGCACTACGACGGCACCGCGTGGCGGCCGTACGGGGAACTGCCCGACGACGGCAGTGGCCCCGCCGGGACCTGGCAGTTCCGCGCCGACAACCGCGACGACGGCCCCACACGGCCGTGAGCGCCCCGCTTCCGCCGCAGGAGCCCCCGGCGCCGGTCGGCGAACAGGCGGCCGTCGTCACGCTCACGGACGCCACCCTCGCCGACATGCGGGCCGTGGCGCGCTGGACGATCATGGCCGACGCCGCTGTCGGCGGACTGCTGCTCGCCGGCTTCCCGCTGGCCGCCATCGGCAAGATCCACGGCCTCGGCGACATCGCGCAGGCCGCGGGCGGTCTGGCGCTGGCCCTGGCCGGGGTGTTCCGGGCGATCTGGTGCACCGGCGAAGTGCTCACCCCTCGGTTCACCACACTCCGCGGGCTCCAGGACCCCGCCCTCGCCGACCTGCGCGCCGAGATCGAGGCCGCACCCGAGCTGTTCTTCGGCCCGTTCGGCACGACCGTCGACGAACTCGGCCGGGCGTGCCGGCTGCACACCACCGTGGCGGTGCACCTGACCGCGCGGCTCGCCCGGGAGCGGGACGAGGGCCGGAGGGCCGAACTGGACCGCGCCCTCGCGGCCGCCCGCGTCAACGCCGCGAACGCCATCGCCCGCCGCCGGGCCCTCGTCGAACTCGTCCATGCCTGGCAGGTGCGGGGAGCCCTGCGCAGGGCCCGCGTGCAGACGATGCTCGGGTCGCTGCTCGTCGTGGCCGGAGCTGTGCTGTTCCTGCTCGCGACGGACGGGGGCTGAGCGCTCCCCGCGCACAGAGCGCACAGAGCGCACAGACCCGCAGCGGGGCAGGGCGCGCCCGGCGCAGGCACCCGGAGGAGAGAGGCCGAGAAGGTTGCGCAACACAGGGGACGACGTCGTCCGCATGGGTGCCCGCGCCCTGGAGCTGTACGCGCGCTGGGGCGCCGTACGCGATCCACGGGCGCTGGAGGATGCCGTCGCACTGCTGCGGCGCTGCCGTGACCTGCTGCCCGAAGGGCATCCGCACCGACCCATGGCGCTGTCCAACCTGTGCGCCGCGTTGCGGGACCGCTTCGTGCTGGGCCGGGACGAGGCCGATCTGGACACGGCGGTGGACGCGGGGCGGCGCGCGGTGGCCGGTGCGCAGACCGCCGACCCGAACCGCTGGATGTACCACGGCAATCTCGCGGGCGCCCTGAACGCCCTGGTCCAGGCCCGTCCGTCGAGCCCGGACGCCGTCCTGGACGAGGCCGTCGCGTGCGCCGGCGAAGCGGCTCGGTCGGCGCCGGGCCCCGTCTCCCTGTTCCGGTCGCACCTGGGCGTGGCGCTCATCGCCCGTGCCGCGCGCGGCGGGAGCAGCGCCGACTCCGATGTGCGCGAGGCGGCCGAGGCGTTCCGCGCCGCCGTGAGCGCCGCGGATCCGCGTGACCCGCAGCTGCCGATGTACCTGACCCACCTCGGCATGGCACAGCACCAGAGCGCCCTGCGCGGCACGGACCCGGTCGAGCGGGCCGGTGACGTGCGGGAGGCGCTGGAGCACGCCCGACGGGCGGCCGGCCTGTGCTCCGCCGAGGATCCGGAGTACGCCCTGTATCTGGGCAACCTCGGAGCCGTCATCGCGACCGTGGCACAACACGCCGAGGGGAACGCGGACTTCGACGCCCTGGTCGACAGGGAGCGCCGCGAACTGGCGGCCGTGCCCGCCCGGTTGCGGGCGCGGCGGATGTGGCTGCTCGTGGTCACGCTACGGCTCCGCCACGACCGTACGCACGACCCGCGGGACATCGACGAGGCCGTCGAGCTCTGCCAGGCGGCGCTGCGGTCGTGCGACGACGGTGTCGTCGGGCCGTATCTGCACGAGCTTGGCAGCGCCTGCCTCGCCCGGTTCCGGCAGTCGGGGAATCCCGCGGACGGCGCCGCCGCGGTCGACTTCGCCCAGCGGGCCGTGTCGGCGGCCACGGGTCCGCAACGCGAGCGGGCCGAGGCGCTGCTGGCGGAGGCGAAGGCGGTGCGGTACCGCAACACGCCGGAAGGCGCCGCCGGGGACCACGGTGTGGACGACGGCGGGGACGAGGCCGTCGCCGCTCTGGAGGCCGCCTGCCGTCGTGCGAGCGTCAGCAGCGCGGAACGTGCCCTGCGGCTTTCCGAGTTGGGGCTCACCCACCTCACCCGGGCGATCCGTCACCGGCACGGCAGTCGCGGCGATGCCTCCGGGGCGCTGGAGAAGGCCGTGTCCGCCCTGCGGGAGGCGGCGGACCCGCGCGTCCTCGAAGGGGCACAGGCCCTGCCGGTCGTGTTCAACCTCGGCCGCGCTCTCGGCCTGCTGCACGAACGCACCGGCGACGTCGCCCTGCTGGACGAGGCGGTGCGGCGCCTGGAGGAGGCCGTGGCGCTCGTGTCCACGCTCGGCGGCCCGGAGTCGGCGCAGGTGTTCTCCGCGCTCGGCATGGCGCTGCGGGTGCGGGCCGAGCGCCTGGACCGCGTGCCCGATCTGCACCGGGCGGTGGAGCTGACGCGACGGGCCGTGGACGCCGTACCCGCCGGTGATCCCGAGCGTGCGCTGTGGCTGTCGCATCTGGGTGTGGCCCTGACCTGCCGCTATACGCGGCTGAACACGGTCATGGACCTTCAGGCCGCGGCACGGGCGGGCCGGGAGGCAGTGGCCGAACTGCCGCCGGCGACACCGGCGCACGACCGGGCCGTCCTGCTGACGAACCTCGGCCTGACGCTGCGCAGGCTGTACGAGCGGTCCGGCGCGTTCGTCGACCTGGACGAGGCCGTCGAGGTGCTGCAGCGGGCGGTCGAGGCGGTGGTACCCGGCAGCGAGGGTGCGGGGGAAGCGGCCGGCAACCTCTGTCTCGCGCTGGCCGAACGTTACGTACGCACGCAGGCCGCCGCCGAGTTGGACGAGGCGGTCGACGCCGGTCGGCTGGCGGTTCAGGCCTGGCCGCGCGGGCATGCGCGGCGGGTCGGGGCGCTGACGAACCTGGCGGTGGTCCTCGTCGACCGCTGCGACCTGCTGGAGCGGCGGGGCGACGCGGACGAGGCCGTCCGCTGCTGCCAGGAGGCCGTGGCCGCCACCCCGGACGACCACCCGGCCCGGGGCAGATCCCTGCTCGGGCTCGCCACGGCCTTCGTCACCCGGTTCCTGCTGACGGGTTCCGCCGACGACCTGACCGGGGCGATCGACGCGGCGGAGTCGGCGCTGCGGGCGACACCCCATGACGACCCGCGCCGGGTGTCCTTCCTCGCCGTCCTGGCCCAGGCTCACTCGCTCGCCGCCGCGCACGAGGAGAGCCACCATGACCTGGAGAAGGCGTGCTCCGCATTCAGGGAGGCGGCAGGTGTCGAGGGCGTGCCGACCAAGGTGCGGTTCTCCGTCGCCGCGCACTGGGGGCTGCGGGCGGCCCTGCTGGCGGACTGGGCGCAGGCCGTCGACGCCTACCGCGTGGCGGTCGGCCAGCTGCCGCTGATGGCGTGGCACGGACTGGAGCTGGACGACAGGATCAGCGGGCTCGCCGTCTCGGACAGCATCGCCTGCGACGCGGCGGCGGCCGCCCTGTCCGCGGGCCGGCCCCAGACCGCGCTGCAACTGCTCGAACAGGGCCGCGGCGTGCTGCTCGCGCAGGCGGTGGACTCCCGCTTCGACACGGCGGCCCTGGCGGAACAGGAGCCCCGGCTCGCCGAGCGCATCGCCGAGATCCGCGCGGTGCTGCACTCGGCGGACGCCTCCTTCACCGACCCGGCGGCACCCGCCCACGAGCGCTGGGCCGACGCCCGCACACGCCGTGAACTGGCCGCCGAGCTGGACGGGTTGACCCATGACGCCTATCGCCTGCTCGGTCTTGACGACCTGCTGGGGCCGCCCTCCCCGGACGAGCTGCGGGCGGCGGCGGGTGACGGTGCCGTGGTGGTCGTCAACACCAGCTTCCTGCGCTGTGACGCGATCGTGGTCACGGGGGACGCGGTGCGGACCGTACCGCTGCCGGGCCTGGCCCTGGAGGGAACCGGCGGAGTGCGGGAGCGGACGGAGGTGCTGCTGGCCGCGCTCTCGTCGGCGAGCCGCTCACCCAAGGAGGCCGGCCGGGTCCTGGGCGACACCCTGGAGTGGCTGCGGGAGCGGGTCGTCGCGCCCGTCCTGACCGTGCTGGAGTCCGCCGGCCGGAGCAGCGGACGGCTCTGGTGGTGCCCCACCGGTCTGCTCGCGCTCCTGCCGCTGCACGCCGCGGGCGACGTTCCGGAACGGTACGTCTGCTCGTACGCCACCACGCTGAGGTCCCTGGCCCGGGCGCGGCGCCGGCACAGCGGCGGTGACCGCGGCGCCGGCGGCGTCCTCGTCGTCGACCAGGCCGACGTACCGGGTCTGCTGCCACTGCCGTTCGCGCGCAAGGAGGCGCTGCGGCTGGTCACGCAGGTGGCGGAGCGCAAGCTGCTGGCGGGGCCCACCGTCGACCGGCGTGCCGTGCGCAGAGCCCTGCCGAACCACTCCTGTCTGCACTTCGCGGGCCACGCCCGCCACGACCCGGTCCGCCCGGCCGCCAGCGGGCTGCGCTGCCACGGCGAAGGCGGTTCCGCGCTGCTCACCGTCGAGGACATCGCCCGTCTGCGGCTCGACTCCGCCGAGTTGGCGTTCCTGTCGGCCTGCGAGACCGCCCGCGGCACGGCGCGGCTGCCCGACGAGGCCCTGCATCTCGCGGGCGCCCTGCAACTGGCGGGCTACGCCCATGTCGTGGCCGCCCAGTGGGTGGCCGAGGACGCCACGGCCAGGGAGTTGACCGCCCACTTCTACGCCGAACTGCGCCACCCCGAATTCCCCGGCCGCCTGGACCCCACCCGCGCGGCGTCCGCCCTGCACACGGCCGTCCGCCGCATCCGGCAGCGCGACGGGGACCCCCTGCTGTGGGCCGCCTATGTGCACACCGGCCCCTGAGCCGCAACCGTCGCGACGCAACTCCCGAAAGGACCCCCCACATGGACATGCTCGCCTTCCTGGTCCCCATCGTGACCGGCCTCGTCTGGGCCGGAAACGGCCTGTACCACCTGATGTACGACAACGAGGTGCGCCGACGGGGTGTCCGCACCGAGGCCCGGGTCGTCGGGCCCGTCCCCGGCGCCCCGGCCTCGCAGTCCCGCAGCAGGGGCCAGTGGGTGATCAACCCCGTGCTGAGCTTCACCACACCGGACGGCCGGACCGTGCAGCAGGCCGTGGGCAGCAGGAAGCGCCCCGTCCGCGCCCGTTCGAACGCCCAGGTGACCGTCTTCCACGTGCCGGACGACCCGAGCGAACTGGTCATCGACGGCCACGGCGTCCGCGGCCGCGCCTACACGGACATCGTGCTCGGGCTGTCCCTGGCCGTCATCGTCGGAGTGCTGGTGAGCCGGGTTGCCTGAGACCGCCCGGAAGCACCCCCTGCGAGACCGTGGAGGCACGACCGACGATCCGCACGACGAAGGGGCCCGACCGGAAGTCCGGTCGAGCCCCTGCGAAAAGCCGAAGAGCCTTGGCTCAGGCCTTCTTGGTCTCCCAGAAGATCTTGTCGATCTGGGCGATGTAGTCCAGGGCCTTCTGGCCGGTCGCCGGGTCGGTGGACCCCTTGGCGGCCGAGAGGGCCTTCAGGGCGTCGTTGACGAGCTGGTGCAGCTCGGGGTACTTCTCGAAGTGCGGGGGCTTGAAGTAGTCGCTCCAGAGCACCGAGACGTGGTGCTTGGCGAGCTCGGCGCGCTGCTCCTTGATGACGGTGGCACGCGCCTGGAAGTGCGGGTCGTCGTTGGCGGCCATCTTCTCCTGCACGGCCTTCACCGACTCCGCCTCGATGCGGGCCTGGGCCGGGTCGTACACGCCGCAGGGCAGGTCGCAGTGCGCGCTGACCTTGACCTTGGGGGCAAACAGGCGGGAAAGCATGGAGCATTCCTTCCTCGTGATCGTCTTCTCAGGTGGGACATTACTCCCTGCAAGACGGGTTTTCGCGAGTGCCCCCATGGGCTTAGGACAAAAGTCCGGGGTGAGACTGAGACTGGTGGAGGACCCTACCGGGGAGGTGCCGGGGATGCCGGAGTTGTCGCAGGAGACCGAGCGCGGGCGGGCGGACCGGCCCTTCGGGTGGGCCGAGGTGACCGGGCCGTCGATGGTGCCCACGCTGTATCACGGCGACCTGCTGGTGGTGTGGCACAGGGGGCGGATCCGGCCGGGGGACGTCATCGTGCTGCGGCACCCGTTCCAGCAGGACCTGCTCGTCGTCAAGCGTGCCGCCGAGCGCCGTGAGGGCGGCTGGTGGGTGCTCGGGGACAACGCGTACGCCGGAGGTGACAGTACGGACTACGGGGTCGTGCCCGACGAGCTGATCCTCGGCAAGGTCCTGCTGCGCTACCGGCCGCGCAAGCCGGATCAGCGCTCGCCGTTCGCGCTGGCCCGCTGGGCGCTGTCGGCCGTACGGCCGCTGTTCGCCGACCGGTCGGCCTCCAGGCGTTTGCGGGCGCGGTAGGCGGCCACGTTGGCGCGGGTCGCACAGCGGTCCGAGCAGTACCGCCGGGAGCGGTTGGTGGACGTGTCGAGGTAGGCGTTGCGGCACGGTGCCGCCTCGCACAGGCCCAGGCGGTCCACGCCGTACTCCGTCAGGTGGAACGCCAGGCCCATGGTGGCGATGGCCGCGTAGCCCGCGGTCGCGTTCGACGGGTGGTCCGCCAGGTGCATGTGCCACAGCGGGCGGCCGTCGTCGTCCCGGAAGTCGTGGCCGGAGATCTGCGGGCTCACCGGGAACTCCAGCAGCAGCGAGTTCAGCAGGTTCACGGCCAGTGCCTCGTCGCCCTGGTCCGCCGCCTCGAAGACCGCCCTGAGGCGGGCGCGGACCGAGCGGAAGCGGGTGACGTCGGCGTCGGTGGCCCGGCGGGCCGCCTCCTGACTGACGCCGAACAGATCGCGGACGGCCTCGACCGAGGTCAGCGAGTCCTTGCCCCGGGCCGGGTCCTCGCTGTTGACGAGTCGTACGGCATAGTCCGAGTAATAGGCCAGTTCCACTTGTAGTCCTTACGGAGGCGTTCTATCGTCAGGGTGCGGTCGGGTAAGAGCTGATCGTGCTTCCAGGGTATTACGTCATGTGCGACGGAGGGGCTCTATGACGGACACGGACACCACCACCAGGACCGCCGACTGGTCCGCCTGGCAGGAGAGCTGGGACCGCCAGCAGGAGTGGTACATGCCCGACCGGGAGGAACGCTTCCGGATCATGCTCGACATGGTCGAGGCCCTCGTCGGACCCGCCCCGCGCGTGCTCGATCTCGCCTGCGGCACGGGAAGCATCACGGCCCGGCTGCTCGCCCGGCTCCCCGAGGCCACCAGCACCGGCGTCGACCTCGACCCCGCGCTGCTCGCCATCGCCGAGGGCACCTTCGCGGGCGACGAGCGGGTCTCGTTCGTCACCGCCGACCTCAAGGACCCACAGTGGGCGGCGAGGCTGCCGTACGACTCCTACGACGCCGTCCTGACCGCCACGGCCCTGCACTGGCTGCACCGTGAACCCCTCGCGGCCCTCTACGGTCAGGTCGCGGAGCTGGTCCGCGACGGCGGTGTCTTCATGAACGCGGACCACATGATCGACGACTCGACGCCTCGGATCAACGCCGCCGAGCGCGCCCAGCGCCACGCCCGCATGGATCAGGCCAAGGCGAAGGGCGTCCTCGACTGGGCCGAGTGGTGGCAACTGGCCGCCCGGGACCCGCTGCTGGCCGAGCCCACGGCACGCCGCTTCGAGATCTACGGCGAGCACGCCGAGGGCGACGCGCCGTCCGCCGGGTGGCACGCACGCGTGCTGCGCGAGAAGGGCTTCGGGGAGGCGCGGCCGGTGTGGTGCTCGCCCTCGGACGCGCTGGTGCTCGCGTTGAAGTGATGCGTACTGCCTCCGCTGCGTCCCGGAAGGCGTCCCACCGCACTGGAAGGAGTGAGACGGTCCCTACCGGAGGGGCGGGAGAGGGGGCGGGATGACGGGGGGCGCGGAAGCGTCACTGCATGCCTTCGTCGAGGGCAGACGTACGGCCTTGTTCCGCAGCGCATATCTGCTGTGCGGCAACCCGGACGAGGCGGAGGACCTCGTCCAGACCACGCTGGTCAAGGTCGTCCTCGGCGCACGCCGGCACGCGCGCCTGGACAACCTCGACGCCTACGCCCGTAAGACGCTGGTGAACACCTTCATCGCCGCCCGCCGCCGCTTCTGGCGCCGCGAGCAGGCGTACGGCGAGCTTCCGGACGTGCCGGGGCGGTCGGTGGACAGCGACACCGGCGTCATGGTGCGGGCCGCCCTCGCGCAGCTCGCGCCCAAGCAGCGGGCGGTGCTCGTGCTGCGCTACTGGGAGGACCTCAGCGTCTCCGACACCGCCGAGCTGCTCGGCATGCGCGAGAGCACGGTCAAGAGCCACACGGCGAGGGGGCTCGCGGCTCTGCGGGCCGTGGTGCGGGAGGAGCACGTATGAGTCACGGCAAGGTCGACGAGGTGCCGGAGGCGACGGAGCTGCTGGGGCGGGCCCTCCAGGGGGTTCCGATGCCGTCGGGGCCCGGTGCGGACGCGGTGTTCGCGCGGGCCGCGCGGGTGCGCAGGAGCCGACGGCGGGTGATCGGCGGGGCCGCGGCGGCCGTCGTCGTGGTGAGTTTGTTCGGGACCGGGGCGCTGCCGGGGAGCGACTCGGAGCCGTCGGAGATCACGGGCACTCGGCCCACGTCCAAGGAGGACCGGCTGGCAGAGCTGCTGCCGCCCGGGATCGGCGAGATCCGCCAGGTCGCGCACGTCGTGGGCGAAGGGCCCTACGACGGACGGTACGCCGTCTACCAGGACGGCGGCGTCGGGTACCTCAACTTCCAGGTCCTCCCGGGCCGGCGAGAGGACTGGCCGGTGCCGCTGGGGGAGCGGTGCTCGTCGTACATCCCCGGGGCGGCGACGACCTGCGTCCCCGAGACGCTGCCGAACGGCGATCAGCGCGAGTCCACCGAGCTGGCGCGGGAGAGCCGTATGGACGGCAACACATGGGGCCCCTTCCGGTCCGTGCGGCTGTTCACGAAGGGCTATGTCGTCATGATCAAGGCCAGCAGCGGTTTCGAGGGCAGGGAGGCTCTGGGGCCACGTCTCGACGCCCCGCCGCTGACGGCGGACCAGCTGCGTGCGGTGGTCATGGCGCCACAGCTGTTGCCGTAGGGCGAGCACATGACGAAGGGGCGGTACGACGATGTCGTACCGCCCCTTGACCGTCGTACCGCTAGAGCACCTTGGACAGGAACGCCTGCGTCCGCTCGTGCTGCGGGTTGGTCAGGACCTCGCGCGGGTCGCCGGACTCGACGACCACGCCGCCGTCCATGAAGACCAGGCTGTCGCCGACCTCGCGGGCGAAGCCCATCTCATGGGTGACGACGACCATCGTCATGCCGGACTCGGCGAGGTCGCGCATGACGTCGAGGACGTCGCCGACCAGCTCCGGGTCGAGGGCCGAGGTCGGCTCGTCGAAGAGCATCAGCTTCGGGTCCATCGCCAGCGCCCGGGCGATGGCCACGCGCTGCTGCTGGCCGCCGGAGAGCTGCGAGGGGTAGTTCCCGGCCTTGTCGGCGAGGCCGACGCGGTCGAGCAGCTCCCTGGCGCGGTCCTTGGCCTGGCCCTTGCTCACGCCCTTGACCTGGATCGGCGCCTCGATGACGTTCTCCAGCGCGGTCATGTGCGGGAACAGGTTGAACCGCTGGAACACCATGCCGATGTCCCGGCGCTTGCGGGCCACCTCGCGGTCGCGCAGTTCGTACAGCTTGTCGCCCTGCTGCCGGTAGCCGACCAGCTCGCCGTCGACGTACAGCCGGCCGGCGTTGATCTTCTCCAGGTGGTTGATGCAGCGCAGGAACGTCGACTTGCCGGAGCCGGAGGGGCCGATGAGGCAGAACACCTCGCCCTGCTTCACTTCCAGGTCGATGCCCTTGAGGACTTCGACCAGCCCGAAGGACTTGTGGACGCCTTCGGCCTTCACCATGGCGGTCATGCGGTGCCTCCCGTCGACGCCGAGCGGTTGGACAGGGACAGCAGGTTCGCCTTGATCTTCTGGAACGGCGTGGCCGGCAGCGAGCGGCTGGAGCCGCGTGCGTAGTAGCGCTCCAGGTAGTACTGGCCGATGCTGAAGATCGAGGTCAGCAGCAGGTACCAGGCGGCGGCCAGGAACAGCATCTCGGCGGGGGCGCCGGAGGTCTGGCCGATGTCCTGGGCCGCGCGCAGCAGCTCGGGGTACTGGACGACCGAGACCAGCGAGGTCGTCTTCAGCATGTTGATGACCTCGTTGCCCGTGGGCGGCACGATCACGCGCATCGCCTGCGGGATGACGATCCGGCGCAGCGTCTTGACGTGACTCATGCCCAGGGCGTGGGACGCCTCGGTCTGGCCCTCGTCGACCGCGAGGAGACCGGCGCGGCAGATCTCCGCCATGTAGGCCGCCTCGTTGAGGCCGAGGCCCAGCAGCGCCGTCAGGAACGGCGTCATGAAGTCCGACCACTCGTTCTTGTAGAACGGGCCGAGGTTGATGTACTCGAAGACCAGGCCCAGGTTGAACCAGACGATGAGCTGGACCAGGACCGGGGTGCCGCGGAAGAACCAGATGTAGAACCACGCGATGGACGAGGTCACGGGGTTCTTGGACAGGCGCATCACGGCGAGCAGGACGCCGCCGACGATGCCGATCGCCATGGACAGGATCGTCAGCAGGAGCGTCTTGCCGACGCCGTCCAGGATGCGGTCGTCGAAGAAGTAGTCCGGGATCGCACCCCAGTTGATCTTGCCCTGGGAGAACGCGTAGACGATGGCGGCCAGGAGGCCGAGCGCCACGACGGCGGAGACGTACCGCCCGTAGTGGCGGACCGGGATGGCCTTGATGGCCTCCGGACCGGCCGGCGGGGTGTCCGCCGGCCCGTCCTTCTTGTCGATGTCAGTCACAGGTGTTGCCTTTCAGTGCCCGCTGCTCAGGTGCGGTCACTTGCCGCCGTTGATGGTGGCTTCCTTCACCGCTCCGTCCTCGACGCCCCACTTCTTGATGACCTTGTCGTACTCGCCGTTGGCGATGACGGCGTCGAGCGCGGCCTTCAGGGCGTCCCGCAGCTGGGTGTTGGTCTTGGCGACCGCGATGCCGTACGGCGCGGCCTCGACCTGCTCGCCGACGAGCTGGAAGTCATTGCCGCCGCCGGAGGTCTTCACGGCGTACGCGGCGACGGGGAAGTCGGAGGAGCCGGCGGCCGCGCCACCGGCGCGCAGGCGGGTCTGGGCCTGCTGGTCGTTGTCGAAGGCCTCGATGGTGATCGTCTTGCCGCCGGTGCACTTCTTGGCCTCGGCCTTGGCCAGGTCCTCGGAGACCGTGCCGCGCTGCACGACGATCTTCTTGCCGCACAGGTCCGACCAGGTCTTGATGTCGGTGTTCTTGCCCTTCTGGGTGTAGATCGAGACACCGGCCGTGAAGTAGTCGACGAAGTCGACGCCCTCACCGACCTTCTTGCCGGTGTCCGAGTCGATGCCCTCCTGGCGGTCCTTGGTGTCGGTCATCGCGGACATGGCGATGTCGTACCGCTTGGAGCGCAGACCGGTGATGAGGCTGTCGAAGGTGCCGTTCTCGAACTGGAACGTCACACCGAGCTGCTTGCCCATGGCGTCGGCGAGGTCGGGGTCGATGCCGACCGTCTTGCCGGAGTCGTCCTTGAACTCGACCGGCGCGTAGGCGATGTCCGAGCCGACCTTGATGACGCCCTTGTCACGGATCGCCTGCGGCAGCTTGTCGGCGAGCGGGGCCGCGCTCTTGGAGCCGGAGCTCTTCGTGCCGCTGTCGGTCTGGTCACCGCAGCCGGTGAGAATCAGTGCGCCTGCGACCGCGATCGAGCCGACCGCTGCGAGCCGGGAGCGGGCGGCGGTGGTACGACGGGTGGTGCTTGCGGTCATGGTGGGTTCCTCCGGCGGATGGGGTGGAGTTGCCGATGGGGCGGGCGCCTGACGACAGCCGTCGGCAGAGGCCTTGTTTTCCTAGGTCGACGAGAGCACACGCCTTCGAGTGCCGCGACCTCGTGTGATTACGGCATCTTGCCATTCGGACTGAGGCATTCAGGGCGCCCGTCATGTCAAAATCGGATAACGGGTTATCGCCCGAACTGCCGCAGGTCGGTACATCCTGACCGCACCATCTGCGGGAATGCGGCCTTCCGGCCGGAAGATCTCCGGTGCATCTCGGGATGTGGACCGGTCGTGTGCGGGATTTGCGGTTGACGGTCGCTCTTCGTGGTTTCTCCTGCTGATATGTCCACTCATTTGGTCATAAAACCCACCCGTTCCATGGTCGGGTTGTGTCTGGTTTGTGTCCGTCGGCGCAGGTGTTTCCCCTCCCGTCATGTGATCTTGCACGTATTGGACTCGTCGTCAGCGCGGTCCGTCCGGTAAGAAGGTTCTTTACACCCCTCATCCGGGGCTCAGGGCGCGTGTGCGGCGCGCCCGTCGCGTACTGGTCCGTACGTCGTACGTCGTACGTATCAACGAGCAGGGCCTTACGCGGTCCCGCCCACTTCTCACCAGGAGTGGTCCCACCCTCAAACCATGAACACTTAAGGGGTCAGACAAAGTGGCAGCGGAGATTGTCAATCCTCGCAGCGGGAGCAATACCGATCAGGACGGCGGGGTCGAGCCCCTCGATTCCTTCGATCCGGCGTTCGCGCTGCACCGCGGCGGCAAGATGGCCGTGCAGGCCACCGTGCCGGTCCGCGACAAGGACGACCTGTCCCTGGCGTACACGCCCGGCGTCGCGCGGGTGTGCACCGCCATCGCCGAGCAGCCCGAGCTCGTCCACGACTACACATGGAAGTCGTCCGTCGTGGCCGTCGTCACCGACGGCACCGCGGTGCTCGGACTCGGTGACATCGGTCCGGAAGCCTCCCTCCCCGTGATGGAGGGCAAGGCGATTCTGTTCAAGCAGTTCGGCGGCGTGGACGCGGTCCCGATCGCGCTCGACTGCACGGACGTCGACGAGATCGTCGAGACGGTGGTGCGCCTCGCCCCGTCCTTCGGCGGTGTCAACCTGGAGGACATCTCGGCACCCCGGTGCTTCGAGATCGAGCGCAAGCTCCAGGAGCGCGTCGACATCCCGGTCTTCCACGACGACCAGCACGGCACGGCCGTCGTGACGCTGGCCGCGCTGCGCAACGCCGCGCGGCTGAGCGGGCGCTCCATCGGTGACCTGCGCGCCGTCATCTCGGGCGCCGGCGCGGCCGGTGTCGCCATCGCCAAGATGCTGATCGAGGCCGGCATCGGCGACGTGGCCGTCGCGGACCGCAAGGGCGTCGTCTCCGCCGACCGTGAGGACCTCACCCCGGTCAAGCGCGAGGTCGCCTCCTTCACCAACAAGGCCGGCCTCACCGGATCGCTGGAGGCGGCCCTGGAGGGCGCGGACGTCTTCATCGGCGTCTCCGGCGGCACGGTCGCCGAGGAGGCCGTCGCCTCGATGGCGAAGGGCGCCTTCGTCTTCGCCATGGCCAACCCGAACCCCGAGGTCCACCCCGACGTCGCGCACAAGTACGCGGCCGTCGTGGCGACCGGCCGGTCCGACTTCCCGAACCAGATCAACAACGTGCTGGCGTTCCCGGGCATCTTCGCCGGCGCGCTCCAGGTGCGGGCCTCCCGGATCACCGAGGGCATGAAGATCGCGGCGGCGGAGGCGCTGGCGGGTGTCGTCGGGGACGACCTCGCCGCGGACTACGTGATCCCGTCGCCGTTCGACGAGCGGGTCGCCCCGGCCGTCACCGCGGCTGTCGCGGCTGCGGCTCGGGCCGAGGGCGTCGCCCGGCGCTGACCGGTGCTCCGGCCGACAGGCTCCGATCGGCCCCGCCCCTCCGGGCGGGGCCGATTCTTTTGCCCGCCGAACCACCCATTCGGGTGAGCAGTCCTTGGCAAGAGGGCGTGTGTCACAGCCCGGGGCCGTTCCGTCGGCTGCAAACGCCACCTATCGTCGACGCCATGTTCGCCGTCTACGCTGCCCGAATCGACCGCGACCAGCCGCTGAGCGGCCTCGAGTTGGGGGAGCGTCCCGCTCCCGAGGCCCGGCCCGGCTGGAGCACCGTCAACGTCAAGGCCGCCTCCCTCAACCACCATGACCTCTGGTCGCTCCGGGGCGTCGGCCTCCCGGAGGAACGGCTGCCGATGATCCTCGGCTGCGACGCCGCCGGTGTCGACGAGGACGGCAACGAGGTCGTCCTGCACTCCGTGATCGGCCAGAGCGGTCATGGCGTCGGCCCCCGGGAACCCCGTTCCATCCTCACCGAGCGCTATCAGGGCACGTTCGCCGAGCAGGTCGCCGTGCCGACCTGGAACATCCTGCCCAAGCCCAAGGAGCTGTCCTTCGCGGAGGCCGCCTGTCTGCCGACCGCCTGGCTGACGGCGTACCGGATGCTGTTCACCAACGCGGGCGTACGGCCCGGTGACTCCGTGCTGGTGCAGGGTGCCGGGGGCGGCGTGGCCACCGCCGCCATCGTGCTCGGCAAGGCCGCGGGGCTGCGGGTCTTCGCCACCAGCCGCGACGAGGCCAAGCGCAAGCGGGCCCTGGAGCTGGGCGCCGTGGAGGCCGTGGAGTCCGGGGCGCGGCTGCCGCAGCGGGTCGACGCCGTGATCGAGACGGTCGGTGCCGCCACCTGGTCGCACTCCGTCAAGTCGCTGAAGCCGGGCGGCACGTTGGTCATCTCCGGTGCCACCAGTGGCGACCGGCCTTCGCATGCCGAGCTCACCCGGGTCTTCTTCCTGGAGCTGAAGATCGTGGGGTCGACGATGGGGACCAAGGACGAGCTGGAGGACCTGCTGTCCTTCTGCGCGGCCACCGGTGTGCGGCCCGTCATCGACGAGGTCCTTCCGATGGACCGGGCCCGGGAGGGCTTCGAGCGGATGGAGTCGGGCGAGCTGTTCGGGAAGGTCGTGCTCACCAACTGACGGTTCTCGTCGAGGCGCTTGCGGCGGGTTCGGGACTTGGCTGTCCCGGGCCCGCCCTTTTGATTGTCAACCGGGGTTGACGCGCGCCGGCGTGTCAACCTACATTGACATCATGACCGAAGCAACAGATCTCGCCGAGCGGGCGGGAGACCGCGATCCGCGGATCGGGCTGCGCGCCGTCGCGGCGCTGCGCCGGCTGCTGGAGCAGTTGGAGGCGGTCCAGGTGCGCAGTGCGCGCAACCAGGGGTGGTCCTGGCAGGAGATCGCCGCGGAACTCGGGGTCAGCAGGCAGGCCGTGCACAAGAAGTACGGGAGGCGTTGATGTTCGAGCGGTTCACGAAGGATGCCCGTGCGGTGGTGACGGGGGCGGTGGAGCAGGCCGAGAGGGGCGGGGCGCGGACCGTTGACGCCGAGCATCTGCTGCTCGCGCTGCTCGACCGGGAGGGCAGCCGCGCCTCGTTCGCGCTCGCCGCGCTCGGGGGCGGGCAGTGGGTGGAGTCCGTGCGGCGGGCGCTGGCGGAGGCGCGGCGGCGCGGCGGGCTGTCCCAGGCCGAGGCCGAGGCGCTCGCCGGGCTGGGGATCGATGTCGGGGCGATCGTCGCCCGGGTGGAGGAGGTGCACGGGGTCGGGGCGATGTCCGGGGGCCGGACGGGGCCGGGCAAGGGGGCGCGGACGAGGCACCGGCCGTTCGGCCGGGACGCCAAGGACGTTCTGGTACGGGCGCTGCGGGTGGCCACGTCCCGTCGCGACCGGCACATCGGGGACGAACACCTGCTGCTGGCCCTCACCACTCGCCCCGGCGTGCCGGCCGAGGTGCTCGCCGATCACGGGGTGACGTACGAGGCGGTCACGCGCGTGCTGTACGGAGGGGGAGGGGCGAAGGCTGGGTGACGGGGTGGAGGGCCGGCCGGTGGGTGGGTGCGGGTTGTGGGTGGTTGCTCGCGCAGTTCCCCGCGCCCCTAAGAGAGCCTCTGCTGCACGCCCTTCAGGGGCGCGGGGAACTGCGCGACCAGCCCCCACGCACCCGCACCCTGAATCGCACTCGCACCCGAACTCGCGTCACGGCTTGGGCGCCCGCAGCATCGCTCCGATATGTGCCGCCGCCGTCGACAGGTGGCGGCGGGCGTCGCGGAGTTGGTCCGGCGTCACGCCGTGGTCCCGTGCCGCGTCGCGGATGTCGTCGCGGAAGCGGTCCAGCAGACGGTCCAGGTCGCGGGCCGGGTCGCCGCTGGGCGGCTCATGGGCCCAGGTGGGCTCGTAGTCGGCGGGGAAGTCCTCGGGAGTCTCGGAGTACTCGGGCCGCTGCTGCGCCGACTTGGGGCCGCCCTGCGCGCCACCCTGCCGACCGAAGCCGAACTCCTTCCCGAACTCCCTGCCGTAGTCCTTGCCGAAGTCGCCGAACTCCTTGGCCAGTTCCGTCAGACCCTCCCGTACGCCCGTCGGCCAGTCGCCGCGGGCGAAGTGGTCCTGTACGTGTTCCTGGACCCGGCGGGCGATGCGCTGGACCTCCTCCTGGGCCTGGGCCCGGGCCCGGTCCTGTGCCTCCTTGGCCTGGCGCCGGGCGCGCTGGGCCTCCTCGCGGGCCCGCCGGCTCTCGTCCTTGGCGCGGCGGGCCTGCTCCTTCCACTCCTGCTTGGCCCGGCGCATCTCCTCCTTGGCGGCGCGCCACGCCTCCTTGTCGGTGAAGTCGGAGAAGTCGCCGAAGGGCGTCTCCGCCCTGGCGCCGCTCCCCTTGCGGGCCTCGGTGGCCGCCGCCCGCATCTCGCGCCGCAGGTCGCCCGCAGCGCCGCGCACATCGGCCTGGATCTCGGCGGCGAGTTCGGCGACGGACTCCCTGATCTCCAGCTCCAGGTCGGCCAACTCGCCGCTGCGGTCGGCCAGCTCGGCGCGCCCCGCGTCCGTGATGGCGTACACCTTGCGGCCGCCCTCGGTGGTGTGGGTGACCAGGCCCTCGGCCTCCAGCTTGGCCAGACGGGGGTAGACGGTGCCGGCCGACGGTGCGTACAGCCCCTGGAAGCGCTCCTCGAGGAGGCGGATCACCTCGTAGCCGTGGCGCGGGGCCTCGTCCAGCAGCTTCAGCAGATAGAGACGGAGGCGGCCGTGGGCGAAGACGGGAGGCATGTCAGAGCACCTTCTTGTCGGTCGTGCCGTCGGCCGGGGCGCCGGTTTCCGCGTCGCCCCCGCCGGAGACGGAATTGTCCCCCGAGCTGTGCTGTGTGCCGTTCACCGGGTCGGTCGCCGCGTCCGGGGCCGCCCCGGACTCCTCCCGGGCCTCGGCCTCCCGGCCCTCCGCTTCCCGGACCCCCGCTTCCCGGGCCTCCGCCTCCCATGGCTCCTCCTCGCGCGGAGGGCGGCGCAGCAGGGCGATCGAGCCGGAGACCGTTGTCGCCCGGAGCTTGCCGGTGCCGTCGCCCAGCCGGCCGGTGATCTTGTGGGCACCCCACTGACCGTGCACCCGCAGCCCCTCGAAGGCGTTGGAGATCGTGCCGCTGGCGGTGTTGGCCTCGACGTCGGCGTCCGCCGGGGCCGGCAGACGGATGGCGATCTCGCCGGAGAC
Source organism: Streptomyces coerulescens (assembly GCF_042657965.1). NCBI lineage: Bacteria > Bacillati > Actinomycetota > Actinomycetes > Kitasatosporales > Streptomycetaceae > Streptomyces > Streptomyces coerulescens. Next base: position 186,236 of record NZ_JBHSKM010000001.1, on the reverse strand, counting down.
ACTGGTCAGACGGACGTCGGTCGGGCCGCCCGGGTCGAGGTCGACGATCATGGATCCGCTCACCGAGTCGGCCTTCACGGCGGAGCCGGAGCCCTCGACGACCGTGAGATCGCCTGAGACGGAGTTGAACCGGAGGTCGCCGGTGACGGCCTGCGCCTCCAGGTTCCCCGAGACGGTGTCGGCGCGGACCGGGCCGGACAGGCCGACGAGGGTCGTGTCACCGGTGACGCCCTTGACGACCGACGGGCCGTGGATCCCGGAGACCACCGCTCCGGCGCCCACCACGCCCACCTCGACACGGGTGTCGGCCGGCACCGCCAGGGAGACCACCGCGCTGCGGCGCCAGCCCTTGCGGTCCAGCCACTTGAGGAAGCCCTTCCAGGGCAGGTCCTCGTAGGCCACCGTCAGGGCGCCGTCCTGCTGGGTCACCACCAGGGGCGGGCCCTCGATCTCGGAGACCTCCAGGCGGGCGGAACCTTCGTCCGTCCCCACGACGTTCACCGTTCCGTTGACGATGCGCACGTGGAGCTCGCTCACCGGCTCGTCGAAGGTGAGCTTCCTGGGCTCTGCTACGGACCACTCGGACATGGTGCGGACCTCCTGGGCGACCGGACACGGCCGCGCGGCCGGATCTGAACACGACGACAAGACGGACGCGACGAACGCGAAGCACGCGACGAACGCGAAGCGCACGGCGTGCATGCGGCGCACGACGAACCACGACACACGCCATATCGCGTCTTCCAGTAATCACGATATATCGCGGACGTCGAAAGTCAAGGCACTCGTTCTGGTGATCACAAATCACGCGAGGTGGACAAAGCGGCCTAGCGTGTTGTCATGTCGACGGAACAGTCCCGGTCCGCCAGCCGGGCCCGCCCCACCCCCGGCGCCCTGCTGATCTGCCGCGCCGGACCCGAGTCCGTCGCCCCCGTCGCCCGGCTGCTGCGCGAGGACATGCTGCTCGCCCCGGCCGGCCGGGAGTGGAGTGTGCTCATCCCGGAGGGCGGGCCCTGGCTGGACGGCGACGAGCCGGTCGACCGCGTCCTCACCGGCTGGGCCACCGCCCTCGCCGTCGGGGCGCCCTGGCCGGTCCTCGCGCTCTGGTGGGACGCCGACCGCGCCGGCTACACCCTCGCCTCGGGCTTCCGCCGCCCCGTCGGCTACGTCTGGCTCGCCAACGGCACACCCGCCGGCATGGACGAGGCCATGCACACCTTCGCCGCCCGCCTCGGCCTCGATCCGGTCCTGGACGTGCAGTCCCTCGACGCGCTGACCCGCCCCGACACCGCGGCCGACGCGCGGGCACGCATGCGTGGTCTGCTCGCCGTCCTCGCGCGCGCGGGCGTCACCCTGCCCGCCGGCCTCGCCCCCGGAGAGAGCGCCGACGCGCTCCAGGCCGCCGCCCGCGACCAGTCGCACATCCGCCTGATCGAGTGGTCGGGCTGGCGCGACGCCTTCCGCGCGGAACTCGACGTCGTCGAGGGCCGCAGCCTCGCCGCCCTTTTCCCAGCGGTCGGCGGCACACAGATCCGGGCCCTCGCCCTGGCCCAGATCGCGCTCGGCCTGCCCCTGACGGCCTGGGGCCTACGACGTCGCCGCGGCGGCTGGACGGCGGCCGGTGCGCTGCTGCTGGGGCACGGGCTGCTGGGGCTGGCGTACGCGCTCAGACAGCCGCGCGACTGAGGCCGGGCGTGTGGCGCGGGTGCCGGGGTTCCAGGCCAGGACGGCGTACGCCCCCGCGTGCCGCGTGCCGCGTACCCGCGTGACCGGCACCGGGGCGGACGCGGGACGGTACGACATACCCTGAGGGGGAGGGTCGCCCGGGCTTTCCCGGCCGTATCCCGGTATGTCCCGTCCGTATCAGGAGCGAAGAGTTGTACTTCACCGACCGTGGCATCGAGGAACTGGCAAAGCGGCGCGGCGAGGAGGAGGTCACCTTCGAGTGGCTCGCCGAGCAGCTGCGGACGTTCGTCGATCTCAACCCCGACTTCGAGGTGCCGGTGGAGCGGCTGGCGACTTGGCTGGCACGGCTCGACGACGAGGACGACGAGTAGTCCTGCAACCGGCCTTGGCACTAGCCTCGTCGCAGTTCAAGTGGACGCCGTCCCGGGCCGGTTGGCCGGACGGCACGGGCTCTGCGGGGGGAGCGGCATGACGCACATCCAGGATCTCGAACTGCCGGACGGCACGGTGATCACCGCCCGGATCGGTGCCGCCGACGGCTGGGACGACCAGGAGGACGTCGGCTTCACCGAGGCCGCCGCGGCGAAGGTCGAGCAGCTCCAGGAGCTGATCAAGGGCGTCGGCCACACCGTCCTGCAAGCGGCCCGGGAAGCCAAGCCGAACGAGGCCGCCATCACCTTCGGCGTCGAGCTGACCGCCAAGGAGGGCGTGGCGGTCGCCGTGCTCGCCCGGGGTGAGGTCAAGGCGTCCCTGCAGGTCACGCTCACCTGGCAGTTCGACCGCGGGCCCGCGGGGGAGGCCGACGAGAGCGTGGCGCATGAGTGAGCGCAACGACCGCCTCTTCGAACTCGTCCGCGCCGCCACCGTCCATCTGCTCCCCACCGGTGACAAGGACAGTCCGCTGTGGGGCAGCGGCTTCTTCGTCGCGCCCGGCTGGGTCCTGACCGCCGCCCATGTACTGCGCCCCCACCTCACGACGGACCGCAAGGCCGTGTTCCGGGTGCGCGGCGAGACCGTGGACGCCGAGGCCCGGCTCGAGGGGTGGCTGATCACCGACCCGCGCCGCTCCACGGTCCCGCTGGCCGAGGACCTGGCCCTGGTACGGCTGACCGGCGAGCCCGACGACCACCCCCACGAGTGCGTGTGGCTCACGGACCGCGCCGCCCGCCACTCCGGCGCCCTCAAGGCCTGCGGATACTTCCCCGGGCCGCCCGAGGCCCGCTTCCGCATGGTGGACGCCGAGATCAACGGCCACGAGGACACGTACGGGCTGATCATCAAGCCTGACATCGACTTCCCCAACGGTATGTCGGGCGGCCCGCTGCTCGACCCCGAGACGGGAGCCGTCGTCGGCCTGGTCAAGTCGCGGCGCAGGGAGCAGGACGGCGGCAAAGCGGTCGCGATCGCCGCGCTGCGCCGTTTCGGGGAGACGTACCGGACGGTCATGGCGGCCCACGACCGCTGGCACGGCGAGGAGCCGATGTCGGAGAGCGGTGACAACTGGATCGATCTCCAGCACGGTCCGCCCGCCGGCCAGAGCCCGGCGTGGACGCCTCGCGACCGCCGCAGGGCGCTGGAACTGCTGGCCACGCTGCCGCCCCCGCCCGACGAGCCCACCGTCCGCCTCATGGCCAAGCACGCGCGCAGCGGCAGCCAGTGGGCCGGCGGCACCCCGGAACTGCGGACCTGGCGCGACGGCCACGGCCTGCTCTACGAAGGCACCACCCCGCTGGACCCGCTCACCTTCCTGCGCTACCTCCGGCTCGTCGAGGCACACGCCCGCGCCCGCGGCGCCGGCAGTCCGCTCCTCGCCGAATGGATCGGCCGACGGCTGCGTGACGACACCCGCCGCCCGCTGCACGCCCTGGTCCGGGACGTTGCCCTCCCCGACGAACTGCGACCGCTCCCCGCGGACGCCGCCCCGGAGCGGATCGTGATCTCCTACCCCGGCCCCGGAGAGGGCCCGGTGGTGGCCCTGCTGCTCGACCCGGTGATCGGCTCGCAGCCCGTCCGGTTCTTCTGGCAGATCTGGTACCACGACGGTGACGGCCTGCCCGAGGTCCACGAGACGGACGGCTCGGTACACGGTTGCCGGCCCGACGAACTCGTCCAGGCACTGCGCATCCCCCTGGGCTCACTGCTGGCCTCCAAGGACCGCGAAGGGCATCCCGTGCCCCTCGAGGTCGCCCTGCCCACCGAGCACTTCGACACCGCCGTGCACCGCTGGCGCTTCGACGACATCGCGGCGCTGACCGACCCGGGACACCTCGGCGCGCGCCGCCGCCTGGTGCTGCGCTCCCTCGAGCGCCGGGGAGATCCGGACAATCTCTGGCTCGACCGCTGGCGGCACATGACGGGCGAGCGGCGCTTCCAGGGCTGGCGCATGCCGCCGCCGGGTGCCGTGGACGCCGTCGGCTACCGCGACGCGGAGCGCGACCGTATCCCCGTGATGTGCCGCCCGGCCGGACTGGGCCCCGGGCGGGTCGCCATGAAGCGCGCGCTGGGCGGCGGGCACGCCGTCGCGCTGTGGCACATCGGCCCGCACCCGGAGCGGGGAGCCTGTCCGCCCGAGTGCGACACGCTGCACGCGCGCCTGGAGAAGTTCCTGGAGACGCTGGGCTCGCTCGCCGAACTCCCCGACCGGTTGCGGCACGTACGGCAGGACATCAGCGAACAGCGCCCCGGCAGCGCCTGGGCCGAACCCCTCGCCCTGCTGTACGACGACCCGCGCCGGCCCTTGCCCGCCGAGGAGACCGATCCGGTGGACGCGCCGCTGTGACCACCCTTGGGGACTGGCCGAAACCGCCTGTTTACCAGGGCTGTTCCGGGTATGTTCCCAGGGGCCCGTTGCGGGCGCACGACGCTCCCGTCGGCCAGGACGTGGACTACCACCGCCCGTCGACGAGGAGCACGCCGTGAGCGAATGGTTCATCTACCGGGGGATCGGAGAGCCGGATCCGGCCAGGATCGCCGAGCTGCCGGACCCGCCGCCCTGGCGGGAGTTCGACGCGGAGCCCGTCGACTACGAGGTCCCGGAGCTCGACTCCTCCACCCACCGCAGGCTCGGCGAGCGCACCGTCCCGCTGCCGGTCCAGGACCCTGACGCCCTCGAACTCGTCAACGCAGCCCTGTATCTCAGGCGCCCGCTGCTCGTCACCGGCGAACCGGGTGTCGGCAAGTCGACACTCGCCCACTCCGTCGCCTACGAACTCGACCTCGGCCGTGTCCTGGAGTGGCCGATCGTCAGCCGCAGCGAACTGCGCGACGGCCTCTACACCTACGACGCGATCGGCCGCCTGCAGGACGCCCAGCTGCCCGGCGAGGCCGCGGCCGAGGACATCGGCCGGTACATCAAGCTCGGCCCGCTCGGCACCGCCCTGCTCCCCGCCGCCAAGCCCCGGGTGCTGCTCATCGACGAGCTGGACAAGAGCGACATCGACCTGCCGAACGACCTGCTGAACGTGCTGGAGGAAGGCCGGTTCGCCATCCCCGAACTGGAGCGGATCGCCGACCGGACGCCCCAGGTGCGGGTCCTGACCGACGACGGCCGCCGGGTGACGGTGACGGGCGGTCAGGTCCGCTGCCGGGCCTTCCCGTTCGTCATCATGACCAGCAACCGGGAGCGCGAGTTCCCGGCCGCGCTGCTGCGCCGCTGCATCCCGCTCGACCTGAAGGCCCCGCGCGACGAACGCCTCGCCGCCCTCGTCCAGGCGCACTTCGGACCGGGCGCCTACGACGCCAACCACGACCTCGTCGACCAGTTCACCCAGGCCGAGGCCGACGGTGCGCTGCGCCCCACCGACCAGCTGCTCAACGCCATCTTCCTCGCCCAGCACGCCGCACGGGACGCCGGCCAGCGGCGCGAGGAGATCTCGGACCTGCTGATGCAGCCCCTCGACCGGGGACCGCGATAGCCGATGGCCCACCGCGCTCCCGGCACCCCCGCCGACGGCGTGAGCCCCGTGCTCACGTCGCTGGTCGCGCGTATGCGGGACGCGGGCATCCCACCCGGGGTGGAGGAACTCGCGGACGCGCTGTGGCTGGCCCGCTGGCTGCCGGCGCCCGACCGGCCCGGCAGGACCGACCCGGCCCCCCTCGACCCCTCGCCGGAACCGCCCGAGTATCCCGGCACGCCGCACCCGCACCCGGCGCAGGCCCTGCGGCTGCCCGACGAGGACGACGAGCCCCGGCAGCCGGACGGCGCCCGTCTGTTCGCACCCGGTCCGGGCGGCGACGGCACCGGCACCCGGATGACCCCGGTCCGCGTCCCCGCCGCACCCGCACTGCCCGAACCCCTCGCCCTGCAACGCGGCTTACGGCCCCTGCAGCGCTACCGCGCGCCCGTACGGCCGGTGCCGCGCACCCTGGACGAGCGGGCCACCGCCGAACGCGCCGCCGAGTCCGGGCTGGTCCTGCCCGTCCTGCGTACCGACAGGCGCCGCGAGGCCCGCCTGCTGCTCCTGATGGACGTCTCCACCTCGACGGTCGTCTGGCAACAGGCCCTGGACGAACTGCGCCAGGTCTGCGCCCGCGCCGGTGCCTTCCGTGAGGTGCAGGTGCGCTATCTGCACGAAGGGCACGACGGCAGGCCCGGCTGCGCCGCCACACCGGAGCCCACGACCGCGCTCCACGCACCGGAACAGCTCAGCGACCCCACCGGGCGGCGCGTCACCCTGGTCCTCAGCGACTGCGCCGGGCCCATGTGGCGCAGCGGCCTGGTGCAGCGGCTGCTGCACCGCTGGGCCGCCACGGCGCCCGTGGCCGTCGTACAGCCGCTGCCGCAGCGCATGTGGCTGCGCACCCATCTGCCGGCCCGGCGGGGAATGCTGCACCGGCGCGAAGGCCCCGCCGGATCGCTCGGGTTCCGTCCGGAGAAGGGGCCCGTGGAGGCCGGTGCGCTGCCCGTCCCCGTGCTCGCGCTGCGCCGGGACTCGGTGGAGGGCTGGGCGCGGCTGGTGTCCGGCGCCACGGGGCAGTCGCTGTCCGCCGCGGCGGGCTGGGTGCGGCCCGACCATCCCGCTTCCGCGGCGCCGGTGCGTGCCACGCAGGAACGCAGCGGTGCGGAGCGCGTCCGCGCGTTCTGGCGCCCGGCGTCCTCCCAGGCCCGCCGGCTGGCGGTGTATCTGTCCGCGGTGCCGCTCTATCTGCCGGTGATGCAGCTCGTTCAGCACGCCATGCTGGCCGGCAGCGGGCCTGACGTCCTGTCCGAGGTGCTGCTCAGCGGACTGCTGCGGCGTCGGGAGGACGCCGACGATCCGCGGGCCGTCCGCTACGACTTCCTGCCGGGCGTGGCCACCGAGCTGCGCTCCCGGCTGTCGGTCGACGACGTGGAGCTGCTGTTCAAGCACTGCTCGGAGTACGTGGAGCGCAAGTTCGGGCGCAGCGCCCGCAACTTCCCCGCCCTGGCCGGGGCCTTTCTGCGGGGCGCGGTACCGCCCCGGGCGGACGCGGCACCGCTGACCGGTTCGGCGGAGCGGGAACCGGCCGGGCTGCGGGCGTTCGCCGAGGTGTCGGCGGAGGTGCTGCGGGACCTCGGGGCACGGCTGCCGGCGGTGGCGGTGGGGTCGGAGCACAGCGCGTCGGAGCTGTTCGCTCTGGGGCGGCAGGCCTTCGCCCGGTTCAACGGTGAAGGGCTCACCCGGGAACTCGACGCCGCGGTCGAGCTGCTCCGGCGGGCGGTGACGGTCGCCCGGACGGACGGGGGGCGGGCCGCCGCCTGCGCGGAGCTGGCCCATGCGCTGCTCACCCGGTGGCGGGTCCGGCGGGTCGGCGAGGACCTGCTCCAGGCCTGGGAGGCGATCGACCGCCGGGCGCCCATAGCGCGCGGGCGGCTGGTTCTCGGGCTGGTGTGCTGGGCGCAGGTCCAGGAGGTGCGGGGCGGCGGAGTCCACTTCGACGGCATCCCGGAGACCCTGCGGGAGTGGGCGCTGCGGCAGCCGGGGCGGGCCGAGGAGCACGCGGCCGCCGTGCTGCTGTATCTGGCCGACGAGAACCTCACCGCCGTACTGGACGACACGGACACGGATGCCGAGGCGCTGGCGCATCGGAGGGTGGCCGCGGAGGCGTCGGCCGGTGTGCGGCGGGCCGTGGCGATGGCGGGGCCGGGCGCCCGGGGTGAGGACGACGCCGGCCTCGAATCCGGGGACTGGCAGGTTCTCCACCTGTGGCGGGCCGTCGACGCGGCGAGTGCGTGGATCCAGCTGTCCGGCTCCCCGCTCGCCCTGGCCGCCCGCGGGCGGCTCTGGCTCGATCTGGCCAGGCGGCACGAGCAGCACTCCGTGGTCGCCGCCGATGCGGCCGCGAGCGCCGCCGAGGACCTCATGGAGGCGGTCCGGGACGAGACCGCGCTGCCGGCCGCGGAGCGCTGCCGGATCTGGCTGGACGTGGCGACCGCCGTGGAGATCCCGCAGCCGGAGCGCGAGGAGAGCCTGCTGTTGTACGCGGTGCAGCAGGCGCACCGGGCCGCGGGCGACGACGCGGAGCTCAGGCTCGAGTGCCTGGTGCGGGCCGGGAGGATCTACCGAGACCGTCACGATCAGTCCGGAGCACCGGCCGAGCTGAACCGTGCCGTGGAGGCGTGGGAGCGGGCCGTTGAGCTGCTCGGTGAGGACGACCCCCGGCGGCCCGACGTGCTGACCGATCTCGGCCTGGCGCTGCACGTCCGGTTCGGTCTGCGGGGCGAGGGCGAGGACATCGCCAGGAGCATCGACCATCTGCGCCGAGCGGTGGACGAGTGCCCGCCTGACGATCCCCGCCTCGTGGGACTGCGCCGGAGCCTGGGACACGCCTACCAGAGGCGCTACCTCCTGACCGGTGTGCTGACGGACCTGTACGAGGCCGACTGGCTGTTCGCCGAGGCGGTTCGCGGCACCGAGAACCCGGCGCTCATCGCGCTGAGCCTGATCAGCCGCGGATCCGTGTCCCGGCTTCTGTACGAGCGGACGGAGGCGATCGCCCATCTGCAGACGGCGATCGACCTGTGCAACCAGGCCGTCGAGTTCGCCGAGGAGGCGGGTGACGACGAGTTGGTCTCCGCGGCCCTCGTCAGACGCGGCCAGGCACGGGAGGCGCAAGGCAGGCCCAGGACGGCTCACGCCGACTACGTCCGCGCCCTCCGGCTGACCGACGACCGCGATCGCGTCCGGCTCCTGCGCTCGCACCTCTCCCGACTGTCCCCCGAAACGGCCGACGAGTGACCCTTCCCACCGACGACACCCCGATACCCCTCCCGGAGATCGGCCCACACACCCATACCGACCACCCGGTACTGGCCGCGATCCTCGCCGAACTCCGCAGCCGCGAGGAGGAGCCCACCGTCGTCGCCCACTACGAGGACGCGCCATGACGACGCACCCTCACCCACCCTGGCCGCACGACCTCCTCGACACTGCCGCCCATCGGCCGGTGCCCTTCCGGCAGTTCGTGCTCAAGGTGCACGGCCGCTGCAACCTCGACTGCACCTACTGCTACCTCTACCAGGGCCCCGACCACGGCTGGCGCGACCGCCCGGCCCGCACCTCCGAGCGCACCATGCGGCGCGCCGCGGACCGTATCGCCGAGCACGTGCGCACCCACGGCCTCGACGCCGTCCGCATCGAACTCCACGGCGGCGAACCTCTGCTCACCGGACCCGAGCCGGTCCTCGCCTACACCCGAGCCGTCCGGGAGGCCGTCCCCGCGGGCTGCCGGGTCACCGCCACCGTCCAGACCAACGGAACCCGCCTCACCGCGGCGGCCCTCGACCGCCTGGCCGGCGCGGGGCTCCGGGTCGGCCTCAGCCTCGACGGCGGGCGGGCCGCGCACAACGCCCGTCGGATCGACCACGCCGGACGCCCCGCCTGGCCCGCCGCCCGCGCGGCGGCCGAGCGGCTCGCGGCGCGACCTGAGGCGTACGCCGGCATCCTGTGCACGATCGACCTGGCCACCGACCCCCTGGACCTCTACCACTCGCTGCTCGAACTGCGCCCGCCCGGCGTGGACTTCCTCCTCCCGCACGCCAACTGGGGCCGGCCGCCCACAGGGCTCGAGCCGCAGCCCCCGGGACGGCACCGCCCCCGCCCCACCCCCTACGGCGACTGGCTCGCCGCCGTCTTCGACAGCTGGTGGGACGCGGCGCGACTCACCACGCGCGTGCGGCTGTTCCAGGAGATCGCCGGGCTGCTCCTCGGCGCGCCCAGCAGGGCCGAGGCCGTGGGGCTGTCGCCGATGGCCGCCGTCGTGGTCGAGACGGACGGCGGCATCGAACAGGTCGACTCGCTCAGGTCGGCGTACGCGGGCGCCTCGGAGACCGGGCTGGACGTCTTCCGCAACCCCTTCGACCACGCCCTGCGCCATCCCGGCGTCGCCGCGCGGCAGCTGGGGGAGCGGGCGCTGGCCGAGGAGTGTGTGCGCTGCCCGGTGGGAAAGGTCTGCGGAGGCGGGAACTACGTCCACCGGTACGCTCCCGGGACCGGATTCCGGCATCCCAGTGTCTACTGCGCCGATCTGGAGCGGCTCGTCCGGCACATCGCCCACCGGCTGGAGCGCACGGCCCGTTGGCTTCGATGACCGGAACAACGCTCAACTCAGCACCTCTGGAGCCGATTTGACGCACAATTGAATAACCTGTGCACACTCGTGACCAGGTTCAGTCGAGGCGGAACGGCGGGGAAACGGCGAGATGGCGACGGAACTCGGACATGTCACGGTGGTCTTCGCCGGACAGAGCGAGTCCTGGGCCAAGTGGATCGACCATCAGATCCGGGCAGCGGGACGCGGCACCACGCTGATCAGGTGGAACCCGCTGCGCCGACCGCCGACCGCCGAGGCGTTCACCGACCTGCTGAGCGCGCCGGGCCGCGTCCTGCTGGTGATCGACGACTGGCACGAGCGCCTGGGCAACGAGCGCTTCCAGGCCTGGGCCGAGGCCCTGCGCCAGGTCCTGCCGGCCTACGAGGACCGCATCGCCGCCGTGAGCATCACCGCCCGGCCCATGCCCGAGGCCGTCATCGCCCTGGCCCCCGTCGAGCTGCGGGGCCTGCGACCCGAAGTGGCGCGCACCCGGGTCCTGGAGTGCGCGGGCATTCCCGCCCCGGGCACACTGATCGACCTGCGCCGCGGCCCCCGGTTCCCCGACGACCCGCCGGAGGTCTGGCAGGTCCCGCGCCGCAACCGCCGCTTCATCGGCCGTACCGAACTGCTGGAGAAGGTCTACGGCGCCTTCTCCGCCGCGGGGGCCGACGGCGCCGCCGTGGCCCTGCTCGGCCCCGGCGGCTTCGGCAAGACCCAGCTGGCCCTGGAGTACGTCCACCGGTTCGCCGGCGAGTACGACATCGTCTGGTGGGTCAGCGCCGCCCAACGCGTCACCGCCCGCCAGCAGTTCGGCGACCTCGCGCCCGCCCTGGACCTGCGGGACTCCGGAGACCTCGCCTCCACCATCACGGCCGTACGCCGGGAACTCGACCGCACCAGACGGCCCTGGCTGCTCGTCCTGGACGGCGCCGGCGATCCGGAGCGGCTGATCGACCTGCTGCCCGAAGGACGCGGCCACGTCCTCGTCACCACCCACCGCAGCGAGTGGGGCGCCCACGCCGAGAACATCGCCGTACCGGTCTTCGAACGCCGCGAGAGCGTCGCCTTCGCCGAGCTGCGCACGGCACGCCTCAGCGACGCGCAGGCCGCGCGTCTCGCCGAGGCGGTGGAGGACATGCCCCTGCTGCTCGACCAGACCGCCGCCTGGCTGGACATCAACCCGACCGTGCCGGTCGACGACTACATCCGGGACATCCTCGACGGCCGCCCCGACCGGTTCGGCGTCATGGCCTCCGGCCAGTACCCGGAAAGCTTCGAGGTCGCCTGGGCAAAACTCGTCAACACCCTGCGCGACGGCTCGGAGCCTGCCTGGCAGCTGCTCAACCTGCTCGTCTGCTTCTCGCACGACGTGGTGCCGGTGCGGCTGCTGCAGACCTCGCGGCACGGCGACCTGCCCGCCGAACTGGCCGAGCTGATCGCCGAGCCCAGCAGCTGGAACACCGCGCTGCGCCGGCTGTCCGAGATCACCTCCATGCGGATCGAGTACGAGGCCGGGCCGCGGATGGACACCCAGACCGTCGGCACACTGCGCATGCACCGCCTCTTCCACCGCTTCGTACGGTCCATCCAGTCGCCCGCGGACGCCCGGCGCTACTCGGCCGCGGCCCGCAAGGTCCTCGTCTCCGCCGACCCGCGCGACTCCTCCTCGCCCGGCAACTGGGCTCGCTACGCCGCCCTCATCCCGCACCTCGAACCGTCCGGTGCCCTCGAGTCGTCCGACGACGACGCCCGGGAGCTCGTCCTCAACTGCATCGAGTACCTGCGGATGCGGGGCGAGTACCACGACGGCTGGTGGCTCAGCCGGATGGCCGTGGAGCGCTGGCGGGCGACCTCCGGCGACACCGACCGCTCGGTGCTCGTCGCCGTCCACCAACTCGCCAACATGCTGCGCAGACTGGGCAAGTACGCGGAGGCGGAGACCGTCGGCCGGGAGATCCTCGGGCGGCTCGACCGGGCCGAGCACGCACGGCCGATCGAGGTGATCCGCGCCAAGGACGGTCTCGGCGGCACCCTCATGGCGCTCGGCCGGTACCCGCAGGCCCGCGCCCTGTTCGAGGAGGCCGCCGCGAGCGCCGCCGCGGAACTCGGCGGCGAGCAGGTGCCGCGCACCCTGGCCATCCGCAGCAACCTCGCCGTCGCTGTCGGCCTCCAGGGCCGCTACGCCGAGTCGCTCGCCCTGCACCGCAAAGTCTTCGAGGCCCGGGTGGAGGTACTCGGCGGACGCGATGCCCTCACCCTCAACTCGGCGCTGCGCTCCGCCTGGATGCTGCGTCTGCTCGGCAGCTACCGTGAGGCGCTGGCCATCCAGGGCCACAACTCCCGGGTGCACAGCCAGGTCCTGGACCGCACCCACAGCCAGACCCTGCTCGCCGAGCACAACCTCGCACTGTGTGCCCGCCGCGTCGGCGACCTGCAGTTCGCACACGCCATGCTCAGAGGCGTCCGGGAGAAGCTGATCCGCCGTCGCGGCCCCCTGCACCCGGAGACCCTGATGGTCTCCTGCGACTACGCGATGCTGCTGCGCGACCTGGAGCGCACCGAGGAGGCCAGGGACCTGGCGGAGGCCACCGCCACCCACTACGCCGCCCAACTCGGCGAGCATCACCCGTACGCGATCGGCGCGCGGGACAACGTCGCCACCGTGATGCGGGACATGGGCGAGCACCGGGCGGCGCTGGAGCTGTCCCGGCGGACCGCGCGCCAGATGCGGCGGGCCGTCGGCAAGGAACATCCGTGGACCCTCGGCTGCGCCAAGAACGAGATCGCGGCCCTGGCCGCCGTGGGCGACGCCGACGAAGCGGCCGCCCTGGGCCGGGAGACCGCGGAGCGCTCGGCCCGCGTCCTGGGCGACGCGCACGTCCTGACCATCAGCCTGCGGGCCGGACTGGCACTGGACCTGAGCGAACTGGGAGAACACGCGGAAGCCGGGACGCTGCACCAGGACGCCGTCGCCCGGCTGACCTCTCTCCTCGGCGCCGACCACCCGCACACCCGCACCATCCTCGAACGGCACCGGCCGTACTGGGACTTCGAGCCCCAGCCCATCTGATCAGCCGACGGCGCCACTGCCCCCACGAGTAGGCCGAAGGGCCCGGTACCGAGCAGGAAACTCGGCACCGGGCCCTGAGTGTCGGTGAACCGCCGGAGGCTTACGCCTCGAACACCTCACGCACCAGTTGCTCCTGCTCGGCCTGGTGCCGCTTGGCGGAGCCGACGGCCGGGGACGAGCCGTGCGGGCGCGAGATGCGGCGCAGACGCTCGTCGTGCGGGATGTCGGCGCCGACCGCCAGGTCCAGGTGGTCGATCAGGTTGAGCGCGATGAACGGCCAGGCACCCTGGTTCGCCGGCTCCTCCTGGGCCCACAGGTACTTCTCGGCGTTCGGGTACTTCTTGATCTCCGCCTGGAGCTCGGCACCCGGCAGCGGGTACAGGCGCTCGATGCGGATGATCGCCGTGTCCGTGACGCCGCGCTTCTGACGCTCGGCCTCCAGGTCGTAGTACAGCTTGCCCGCCACGAAGACGACCTTGCGGACCGCTGCCGCGTCGACCGTGGAGTCGCCGATGACCGGACGGAACTGACCCGACGTGAACTCCTCCGTCTTCGACGCGGCGGCCTTCAGACGCAGCATCGACTTCGGGGTGAAGACCACCAGCGGCTTGTGGTGCGGGTTGTGCACCTGCCACCGCAGGAGGTGGAAGTAGTTCGACGGCAGGGTCGGCATCGCGACCGTCATGTTGTTCTGGGCGCACAGCTGGAGGAAGCGCTCGACACGGGCCGAGGAGTGGTCCGGGCCCTGGCCCTCGTAGCCGTGCGGGAGGAGCAGGGTGACGCCGGACGTCTGGCCCCACTTCTGCTCGGCCGCCGAGATGTACTCGTCGACCACCGTCTGCGCGCCGTTGACGAAGTCGCCGAACTGCGCCTCCCACATCACGAGCGCGTCGGGACGGGCCAGCGAGTAGCCGTACTCGAAGCCCATGACCGCGTACTCGGAGAGGAGGGAGTTGTAGACGTTGTAGCGCGCCTGGTCCTCGTTGAGGTACTGGAGCGGGGTGTACTCCTCGCCCGTCTCGCGGTTGATGAGGACCGCGTGGCGCTGGCCGAACGTGCCGCGCTGGGAGTCCTGGCCCGACAGACGGACCGGGGTGCCCTCAAGGAGCAGGGAGCCGACGGCCAGGGTCTCGCCCATGCCCCAGTCGATCGTGCCGTCCTCGACCATCGTCGCCCGGCGCTGCAGCTGCGGCAGCAGACGCGGGTGGACGTGGAAGGTGTCGGGGATGTTGACCTGGGACTCGGCGATCCGCTTGACGACCTCCGCGGAGATCGCGGTGTTCACGGCGACCGGGAACTCCGCCTGCGGGTCCGAGATCGGTCCCGCGGCAGGCTGGGCCGTGACGGCCTCGCGGACCTCGGTGAAGACCTTCTCCAGCTGGCCCTGGTAGTCCTGCAGCGCCTGCTCGGCCTCTTCAAGGGTGATGTCGCCGCGACCGATGAGGGACTCGGTGTAGAGCTTGCGCACCGAGCGCTTCTTGTCGATCAGGTCGTACATCAGCGGTTGGGTGAAGGCCGGGTTGTCCGACTCGTTGTGACCGCGGCGGCGGTAGCAGATGAGGTCGATCACGACGTCCTTGTTGAACGCCTGGCGGAACTCGAAGGCCAGACGGGCAACGCGGACGACCGCCTCGGGGTCGTCGCCGTTCACGTGGAAGATCGGCGCCTCGATCATGCGGGCCACGTCGGTGGCGTACATCGAGGAGCGCGACGACTCGGGAGCCGCCGTGAAGCCGACCTGGTTGTTGATGACGATGTGGACCGTGCCGCCGGTGCGGTAGCCGCGCAGCTGCGACATGTTCAGGGTCTCGGCCACCACGCCCTGGCCCGCGAAGGCCGCGTCACCGTGCAGGGCGACCGGCAGGACGGTGAAGTCCGTGCCGCCCTTGTTGATGATGTCCTGCTTGGCGCGGGCGATGCCCTCGATGACCGGGTCGACCGTCTCCAGGTGGGACGGGTTGGCGGCCAGCGAGACCGTGATCTGCTCGCCGTCGAGGCCGGTGAAGGTGCCCTCGGCGCCCAGGTGGTACTTCACGTCGCCGGAGCCGTGCATCGACTTCGGGTCGAGGTTGCCCTCGAACTCGCGGAAGATCTGGGCGTACGACTTGCCGACGATGTTGGCCAGCACGTTCAGGCGGCCGCGGTGGGCCATGCCGATGACGACCTCGTCCAGGCGGGACTCGGCGGCCGAGTCCAGGACCGCGTCAAGCAGCGGGATGACGGACTCGCCGCCCTCCAGGCTGAAGCGCTTCTGGCCGACGTACTTCGTCTGCAGGAAGGTCTCGAAGGCCTCCGCCGCGTTCAGCCGGCGCAGGATGCGCAGCTGCTCCTCGCGCTCCGGCTTGGAGTGCGGGCGCTCGATGCGGTCCTGGATCCACTTGCGCTGCTTGGGGTCCTGGATGTGCATGAACTCGATGCCGGTGGTGCGGCAGTACGAGTCGCGCAGCACGCCGAGGATGTCGCGCAGCTTCATCAGGGACTTGCCGGAGAAGCCGCCGACCGCGAACTCGCGCTCCAGGTCCCACAGGGTGAGGCCGTGCTCGGTGATGTCGAGGTCGGGGTGCTTGCGCTGGCGGTACTCCAGCGGGTCGGTGTCGGCCATGACGTGGCCGCGGACCCGGTAGGAGTGGATCAGCTCGAAGACGCGGGCGGCCTTCGTCACGTCGTCGTCGTGCGACGCGTCGATGTCCTTGAGCCAGCGGACCGGCTCGTAGGGGATGCGCAGCGCCTCGAAGATCTCGTCGTAGAAGTTGTTCTCGCCGAGCAGGAGGTTCGCGACGATCCGCAGGAACTCGCCGGAGGCGGCGCCCTGGATGACCCGGTGGTCGTAGGTCGACGTGAGCGTCATGACCTTGGAGATGCCGAGCTTGTTCAGGGTGTCCTGGGAGGTGCCCTGGAACTCCGCCGGGTAGTCCATGGAGCCGACGCCCATGATCACCGACTGGCCGGGCATGAGGCGCGGCACGGAGTGGACGGTGCCGAGGCCGCCGGGGTTGGTCAGGGAGACCGTCACACCGGTGAAGTCGTCCATGCCCAGCTTGCCGTCACGGGCGCGGCGGACGATGTCCTCGTAGGCCTGCCAGAACTCGAAGAAGTTCAGGGTCTCGGCCTTCTTGATGCCCGCGACCACGAGCTGGCGGTCGCCGTTGGGCTTGACCAGGTCGATGGCGAGGCCGAAGTTGATGTGCTCCGGCTTGACCAGAGTCGGCTTGCCGTCCTTCTCCGCGAAGGAGTAGTTCATCGACGGCATGGCCTTGATGGCCTGCACCATCGCGTAGCCGATCAGGTGCGTGAAGGAGATCTTCCCGCCCCGGGCGCGCTTCAGGTGGTTGTTGATGACGATGCGGTTGTCGAACAGCAGCTTCACCGGGACCGCGCGCACGGACGTGGCCGTGGGCACCTCCAGCGAGGCGTTCATGTTCTTCGCGACCGCGGCGGCCGGGCCGCGCAGGGTGACGAGCTCGGGGCCCGCGGCGGAGGCGGCGGGCGCGGCCTTCGGCTGGGCGGGCTTCGCGGCCGGGGCGGGCGCGGCGGGCTTCGCCGGAGCCGCGGGAGCGGCCGGGGCCTGGGCGGCGGGCGCGGGCTGCGCGGCCGCGGGGGCCGGCGCGGGCACCGACGGGGCCGTCGGAGCAGCCTGGGCGGCGGGCGCGGGCTTGGGGGCCGTGGAGGTCTCTGCGGCCCCCGCGGCCGCAGTGCCCGCCGCAGCCGGGGCACCAGCTCCCGGCTTGTAGTCGGCGAAGAAGTCCCACCAGGCTCGGTCTACCGAATTCGGGTCCTGGAGGTACTGCTGATAGATCTCGTCGACGAGCCACTCGTTCGGTCCGAACGCGGCCGCGGGGTTCTTGCCCGCTTGGTCGGTGTCGGTCGAGATGCTCGAGTTACTGGGGGACTGTGGCGACACGGCGGCAACCGCCCTCTTCCGCTTCTCACAAGGTGATGGACAGCGGGAATAAAGGCTACGCCTCCCTGGCCGGGAAGGTCAGGTCGAGCAAGGTCATCGTCGCGTAAGTCACATCAGAAAGCGTGTTTCGGGCCCGGAAATGGCGGGAAACAAGCGAGGTTCCGCTTCAACAGGGATGGGGGTACCCGGACCCGGCGCACCGAAAGCGCAGGTCTGGACCTGATCACACGTGTCCGTCAGTCAGGACGACATGGATCTTGAGACTCCGCTTCGAACTTTACGTCAACTTTGAACGGAAGGCTGCCCTGGAAGTGTGACAAGAATCCGGCAGCCCCGATCGGATTCGGCCACGCCGATCCGGCCCCCGTGCAGATCCACGGCCCAGCGGGCGATGGCAAGGCCGAGCCCCGTGCCGCCGTCGCTGCCCGGCCCGTGCGGTCGGCGCACGGCGCCCCGGTTGAAGCGTTCGAAGACCTTGTGCCACTCCGACTTCGGGATGCCGGGACCCTCGTCCAGGACCTCCAGCTCCAGCGACTCCGGGAGCGGCCCGCGGCGCGCCTTGACCGTCACGCGGCCGTGCGGCGGGCTGTGCTTTATCGCGTTGTCGATGAGATTGGCGACGACCTGGTGGATGCGCTCGGGATCGGCGTGCGCGGTCAGCTCCGGCGGGGAGACGTCGAGGTGCAGATGGACGTCCGTACGGGTGTGGCTGCCTGAGCCGGAAGCCATGCCGCCGCGCGCGGAGACGACCATGTTGGCCTCCTTCAGCACGCCGGAGAGGTACGGCCAGACCTCGAAGCGCCGCATGCGCAGCGGTACGACGCCGTTGTCCAGGCGGGACAGGTCCAGCAGGGTCTCCACGAGCCGGCCGAGGCGCTCGGTCTGCTTCAGGGCCGTGCGCATCGTCTCGGGGTCGGCCTCGGCGATGCCGTCGACGACGTTCTCCAGGACGGCCCGCAGGCCCGCGATGGGGGTGCGCAGCTCGTGCGAGACGTTCGCCACCAGCTCCTTGCGCTGCTGGTCCTGGGCCTCCAGCTCGTCGGCCATCAGATTGATCGTCTCGGCCAGGTCGCCCAGCTCGTCCCGGCGGTTCTCCTTCACCCGGCGGGTGTAGTCGCCCTGCGAGATGGACCGGGCCACCGTGTTCATCTCGTCCAGCGGCGCGGTGAGCGAATGGGCCACGAACTGCGTAATGAGCAGTGTGGCGATCATCGAGAAGACCGTGATGAACCGGAGCTCCGTCTGGGTGCGCACCGCGATCATCGACAGACCTGTGGTGATCAGCACCGCGATGACGACCAGAGCGCCCAGCTTGGTCTTGATCGAGAACGGACTGACGCCGCCCCAGGGCTCCCCGGGGCCTCTCCGCGCGGCCGGCCCGTCGCTCATGGCGTCGGTGTCTCCAGGGCGTAGCCCACGCCGTGCACCGTGCGGATCCGCTCGGCGCCGATCTTCCGGCGGAGCGCCTTGATGTGGCTGTCGACCGTCCGGGTGCCGGAGGCGTCGGCCCAGTCCCACACCTCGGCGAGCAGCTGCTCGCGCGAGAGGACCGCGCGCGGCGTGTTCGCCAGGCACACCAGCAGGTCGAACTCGGTCGGCGTGAGGTGGACGTCCTCACTGCGCACCCGCACGCGCCGCTGCGCGTGGTCGATCTCCAGCTCGCCGAGCCGCAGGATGCCCGACCGCGGGGTCGTGGCGGCCAGCGCGGCCCGCTCGACGCGGCGCAGCAGCACGTGCACGCGCGCCGCGAGCTCCCGCATCGAGAACGGCTTGGTCATGTAGTCGTCGGCGCCCACGCCGAGCCCGACCAGCATGTCGGTCTCGTCGTCGCGCGCGGTCAGCATCATCACCGGCACCGGCCGCTGGGCCTGCACGCGACGGCAGACCTCCAGACCGTCGAAGCCCGGCAGCATGATGTCGAGGATCAGCAGGTCGGGCTGCCATGCCTCGGCCGTGTCGACCGCCGCCGGACCGTCACCGGCCGTCTGCACGAGGAATCCCTCGGCACGCAGGCGGGCCGCGATGGCGTCCACGATGGTCGGATCGTCCTCGACCACGAGGACCCGGCGCTGAGCGCCCGGGGTCGCCGCCGTGCCGTTGTGGGAGGTGTGTGTCTGCTCCATCGCCCGCCCCAAAGTTGCTTTCCGGAATCCGTGGGGTGATCCCGCTGACTGGCTATGCCTGCTCATGCTTGCGATTGACGCTTGAATGATCCGCGTCAGGGAAGCAGAGTACGGGGAGTCACCGCGCCACGGCTATCCAGGTCGTACGGCGAGGTGTACGACGTCCGGAACGCCCCGGGCAACGGGGATCTCTTCGGTACGCACCTGTTGGAATCCGGCATTACGCAAGGTTTCTTCGAATTCCGGAGAGGGCTGTGCGGACCATACCGCGAGTACCCCACCCGGCCTCAACACCCGTGCGCAGGCGGCGAGTCCACCCGGTGAGTAGAGACTTTCGTTGCCTTCGGTGACGGTCCATCCGGGGCCGTTGTCGATGTCGAGACACAGTGCGTCATACGTGTCGGAAGTCTCATGTACGTACGTCACGAGATCCGTTTCCAGAATCTCGGTGCGCGCGTCGGTGACGGCGCGGGCGGAGAAGTCGGCCAAGGGCCCGTCGAGATGCCAGCCGATAATCGCGCTCTCGCGCTCGACGACGGTGATCCGTCCCGGGCGGGGATCGGCGGCGGCGTGTGCGAGCGAGAAGCCGACGCCGAGGCCGCCGATCAGCAGATGCGGCCCAGGCCGGCCCTCCAGCGCGGCGAGCGCGGCGTCGACCAGCAGCCGCTCCGAACGCCCGTCGGAGGTGTCCATCAGGAAGCAGCCGTTGGCGATGATCTGGAGCAGTTCGCCGTGCCGCCGCAGCACGATCTCGCCGTGCGGGCCCTCGCGGCGGTCCAGGACTTCGGGGATGTCGTGCGCAGTGGGCATCCGGCCATCCTCGCAGCTCCCTTGGGCCGGCCGGGGGAATTACCTCAGAGGGTGAGCCCGTACCCGCGGCGGGTGTGCTTCAGGTTGACGCACACCAGGTCCGGGGCCTGATCGCCCGCTTGTTGAGAGGTTGCTGAGAATCGGCTGGCGTGTGGCGGCGGTCACAGACATGGGGGCGAGGCGGGCCGACGCTGAAGGGGAAACGGAAGGGGCGCCTCGGCGTGGAACGGACTGTGGCCGCGGATGCGGCCGACCGTGCCGGTGACGCGGGTCTGCCCGATGTGGCGGGGCTGCTGGACGGGATGCCGCAGCAGCGGGGACCCGTGGCCGCGCCCGCCGTGTCCTCCTCGGCACCGGCACCGGCACCGGCACCCGCTCCGGCTTCGCAAGCCCGAGCCCGCGCAGTCCGGCCCTGGCGGCTCCTCCCCACCCCCACCGGCACACCGTTCACCTTCGGCTACGCCGTCGTCCTGACCGTCACCTCCCTGATCGCCGCTTACGCCGACCCCGCCTTGGTCCACGCCCTCCACCAGGGCTCCAGCACCGACGTGGCGCACCTCGTGCACACGCCCGTGACGGTGCTGCTGGGCAGTGCGCTGTGGATCGCGGGCGGGATCGTGGCGCCGTACACGATCTGTCTCCTGCTGGTGCTCACCGCGCTGGAGCGGCGGATCGGCGGGGCCCGCACGGCCGTCGTCTTCCTGCTGGGGCACATCCTTGCCACCCTCGCGACCGAGGTGCCGGTGGGACTCGCGGTGCTGGCCGGGCACCTTCCCGACAGCTCGCTGCACCGCCTCGACTACGGCGTCAGCTTCGGTGTCGCGACGAGCGTCGGCGCGCTGACCGGGCTGCTGCGGCCATGGCTGCGATGGTCCGTGCCGGCGCTGTTCGGCGCGATGCTGCTGCAGGACCTGCTGAACCTCACCGACCCGCTCACCAACTGGGGGCATCTGATCGCCCTGGCCATCGGGGTCGGGCTGTGGCCGGTGGTGCGGCGCTGGCGCACGGCCTTCGGGGACTGACCCGTCCGGGTACCCGGAAGCCATCGGCCCCGTCCGGTGTTCACAGAGAAAAGCCGAGGTCACGGCCTGTGGTGCAGGTGATCGCTCACAGCGAACGCAGGCCGGGGAACATTCGAGCCACCCCAAGCATTGAGTCGGCATAACTCAACTTGACTGCCGAAGGGGAGATCATGGCTTCGACGTCCACTTCGCTCACCCTGCCCGTGCTGCCGCTCGACGACGAGGTAGTGCTGCCCGGAATGGTGGTCCCTCTGGACTTGAACGACGCCGATGTACGCGCCGCGGTGGAGGCCGCCCAGGCCGCCGCCCGCTCCACACCCGGAAAGCCCCGGGTGCTGCTGGTGCCACGCATCGACGGGGCGTACCCGGGCACCGGTGTGCTCGGCACCGTCGAACAGGTCGGCCGGCTGGCCGACGGCGACCCGGGCGCCCTGATCCGCGGTCGCGGCCGGGTGCGCATCGGCGCCGGGACGAACGGACCGGGTGCCGCCCTGTGGGTCGAGGGAACACGCATCGACGAGAGCGTGCCCGAGCCGCTGCCCGGACAGGTCGGCGAACTGGTGAAGGAGTACAAGGCCCTCGCCACCGCCTGGCTGCGCAAGCGCGGCGCCTGGCAGGTCGTGGACCGTGTGCAGGCCATCGACGACGTCTCCCAGCTCGCCGACAACTCCGGCTACTCGCCGTTCCTGAGCACCGAGCAGAAGATCGAGCTGCTGGAGACCGCCGACCCGGTCGCCCGCCTCAAGCTCGCCACCCAGCAGCTGCGCGACCACCTCGCCGAGCAGGACGTCGCCGAGACCATCGCCAAGGACGTCCAGGAGGGTGTCGACAAGCAGCAGCGCGAGTTCCTGCTGCGCCGTCAGCTGGAAGCGGTCCGCAAGGAACTGCGCGAGCTCAACGGCGAACAGGACGGCGAGGAGTCCGACGACTACCGCGCCCGCGTGGAGGCCGCCGACCTGCCGGAGAACGTCCGCGAGGCGGCGCTGAAGGAGGTCGACAAGCTGGAGCGGTCCAGCGACCAGTCCCCCGAGGGCTCCTGGATCCGCACCTGGCTGGACACCGTCCTCGAACTGCCGTGGAACGAACGGACCGAGGACGCCTACGACATCCAGGGCGCCAAGGGCGTGCTGGACGCCGAGCACGCCGGCCTGGAGGACGTGAAGGAGCGGATCACCGAGTACCTGGCGGTGCGCAAGCGCCGCAGCGACCGCGGCCTGGGTGTCGTCGGCGGCCGGCGCGGCGGTGCCGTGCTGGCGCTGGTCGGCCCGCCCGGCGTCGGCAAGACCTCGCTCGGCGAGTCCGTCGCGCACGCCATGGGCCGCAAGTTCGTCCGTGTCGCCCTCGGCGGCGTCCGGGACGAGGCGGAGATCCGCGGCCACCGGCGTACGTACGTCGGCGCGCTGCCCGGCCGGATCGTGCGGGCCATCAAGGAGGCCGGCTCGATGAACCCGGTCGTCCTCCTCGACGAGATCGACAAGGTCGGCTCGGACTTCCGCGGCGACCCCGCGGCGGCCCTCCTGGAGGTCCTGGACCCGGCTCAGAACCACACGTTCCGCGACCACTACCTGGAGGTCGAGCTCGACCTGAGCGACGTGGTGTTCCTGGCGACGGCGAACGTCCTGGAGGCGATCCCCGAGGCGCTCCTGGACCGGATGGAACTGGTCCGCCTCGACGGCTACACCGAGGACGAGAAGATCGTCATCGCCCGTGACCACCTGCTCCCGCGCCAGCTGGAGCGGGCCGGCCTGAACAAGGACGAGGTCGCCATCGGCGACGAGGCCCTGCGCAGGCTCGCCGGTGAGTACACGCGCGAGGCGGGCGTCCGTAACCTGGAGCGCTCGATCGCACGGCTGCTGCGCAAGGTGGCCGCACAGCACGAACTGGGCGACCGGAAGCTGCCGTTCACGATCGGCGAGGACGATCTGCGCGGGCTGATCGGCCGGCCGCACCACGTGCCCGAGTCCGCCCAGGACCCGGCGGAGCGCCGCACCGCGGTGCCCGGCGTGGCGACCGGTCTCGCGGTGACCGGCGCGGGTGGTGACGTGCTGTTCGTGGAGGCGTCGCTGGCCGACCCGGAGACGGGCGCGGCGGGGCTGACCCTGACGGGCCAGCTGGGTGACGTCATGAAGGAGAGCGCACAGATCGCCCTGTCCTTCCTGCGCTCCCACGGCGCCGAACTGGAACTGCCGGTCGCCGACCTCAAGGACCGGGGCGTGCACATCCACTTCCCGGCGGGCGCGGTACCGAAGGACGGTCCGAGCGCCGGCGTCACGATGACGACGGCACTGGCGTCGCTGCTCTCGGGCCGTCTGGTCCGCACGGACGTGGCGATGACGGGCGAGGTCTCGCTGACCGGCCGGGTCCTCCCGATCGGCGGCGTGAAGCAGAAGCTGCTCGCGGCGCACCGCGCGGGCGTCACGACGGTCGTGATCCCGAAGCGCAACGAGCCCGACCTGGACGACGTCCCGGCCGAGGTGCTGGACAAGCTCGACGTCCACGCCGTGACCGACGTCCGCCAGGTCCTGGAACTGGCCCTGGCGCCGGCCACCGACGCCGCGGCCCCCGAGGTTCCGGTCGCGGCGTGACGGACGCGACCGGACAGGCAAGGCCCGGGTCCCGTGAGGGAGGCCCGGGCCTTCGCCGCGACAGAGGGGTCTAGCCGTTGGCCAATGCCTGCAACCGGTCAAGCGCCCCGTTGAATCTGTTGTGGTCGCCGACGGTCGGGCCGGAGGACGTGTACTGCCACATCGTGTAGTAGCTCCAGCCCGCGGGCAGTTCGCCCACCGCGGCGGCGTACCGGGCGACCCACAGCGGGTTGGCCGTGGCGAAGCCGCTGTAGTTGCCGGTGCACTGCTTCCACCAGCTCGTCGCCGTGTAGATGACGGGGTCTCGGCCGGTGCGGGCCTTGTACTGGTTCACGAAGTCACGGATCCAGGTGACCATCGCGGCGGGGGTCTTGCCGTAACAGGCGTTCCCGTACGGGTTCCACTCGATGTCGAGGGCTCCCGGCAGGGTCTTGCCGTCGCGGGACCAGCCGCCGCCGTGGTCGACGAAATAGTTCGCCTGGGTTGCGCCATTGGTGGTGTCGGGGGTCGCGAAGTGGTAGGCGCCGCGGATCATTCCGACGTCGTAGGAGCCGGTGTACTGCTGGGTGAAATAGGGGTTGGTGTAGTAGGTCCCCTCGGTGGCCTTCACATAGGCCCACCGGACACCGCTGTTCCACAGAGTCGACCAGGCGACGTTGCCCTGATGGCTGGAGACGTCGACGCCTTCGATCTCGGCGGCCAGGTCGGAGACGGGGGAACCGTCCACGCCGTCATGGGCCGCGACGCCCATGCCCATGTAGGCGGAGCCACGGGGCGGGGGGTCGTCGGCCGACGCGGAGGCGGGCCAGGGGGTCAGCATGAGGAGGGTCAGGGTCAGGACGGCTGCGAGCAGCGCCCCGGCTGCATGGGTGCGCCGGGTGCGGAGCGGTTCGGGTCTGTGCACGGGCATAGCGTGCCTCCGAAGGCTCGGTGACGCTCGGTGGGGAAGTCGCGCGTGTCCGTGACCGTCCGCCGCGGGCATGTGTGGCGTGGGCATGTCAGTCACGGTTCTGATAGAGAAGCTAGGCAGCGAGAAGAGCAGGTGGAAGGGGGTCCGGAGGCTGCCGTTGGTCTACGCCTGCGAAATACTGACGGAGCTGCGGCGATGACGGCGGTTGGCAGAAACTTTCAGGGTCGGGAAAACGAGGCAGGGGCTGACGTGCACGAAGGCGGAAACGGTGACGGGCCGCGAGTCGAGTCCGGAGTGTCCGGTGGTGGTCTGGACCAGCCCGAATTCCTCGACCTGGAGCGCGAGTTGACGGTCCTGTTCCGGCGCGCGCGGGCCAAGCAGGGCGAGATGGCCCGCGAGGTCCACCCCGACCTGGAGTCCGCCGCGTACGGCCTGTTGGTCCGTCTGGACGACGCCGGCCGCCAGCGGGCCACCGAACTCGCCGCCTACATCGGCGTGGGCAAGGCCACCATGTCCCGGCAGCTGCGCGCCCTGGAGGACCTCGGTCTGGTCGCCCGCGAGCCGGACCCGGCCGACGGGCGGGCGTGGCTGGTGCACCTCACGGAGGTGGGCCGGTCGCGGGTGGCCAAGGTGCGCGAAGCCCGGCGCGCCCGCTATGTCGAACAGCTGTCGCACTGGGACCGCCGTGAGGTGGCGGAGCTGGCCCGCCTGCTGAACCAGCTCAACGTGGGGATGGAGAAGTAACCGGCAGAACCGGCAGAACCGGCGGAACTGACGGAACCGGCAGAACCGGTGGAACGGCGGAAGAGGAGGGGGATGCCGGAGCCGGCGGCTCACAGCTCGACGTACACGACCGTCGCGTCGTCGTGCGTCTTGCTCCGCCGCAGATACGTCCGCTCCTCCGCGTCGGCCACCTCCAGCGCCCGCACCCGGTCCACCAGCGCCCGCGCCCCCTCCTTCCGGATGAACCGGAACAGGTCCTCCCAGTCGCCCTCCCGGAACTTCTCCACCCATCTGGTCGCACCGTCCGTCAGCGCGGCCACCGCCCGGACGTCGGCCCGCGGCAGCACCCCGGTCACCGCCCGTGCCGCGACCGACGGATCCGCCGCGGCCGTGAAGAAGCCGCCCTCCTTGTTGCGGACATGAGCGTCGATCAGGGCGTCCGTGGCCAGGGACGCCCGCGGGAGGCGGGACAGACGGTCGTCCAGGTAGGGCGTGATGATGCCGTCCGGGGACTCCGTCAGCAGAGCCGAGTCCGACAGCACCAGGTACTCCACCGTCTCCGCCGACCAGCGCGCCAGAACCACGGTTGCCTGTGGGGTTCGTGGGTGAGAAAGGTCACAGGTTTGTGAGTGTGCCTCAGCGGTACGCGTGAGGGCGCGGGCGAGCACGTCCGCCAGGGGAACATCGGGGAGTGAAACGGTCAGTTCGGTCAGCGCTCCACCGAGCCGCGCGGTGAACCAGGAGACGGAATGCAGACAGCCCGTCTCACCCCGCGGTGGGGTCACTCCGTCCAGGACCACCAGTGCGCCGCCCTGTCCCGAGGCGGGCAGGCCGACACTTGCGAAGTCCTCGTTGGGGCGGGCCGGAACACCGGGCTCCGAAACAAGCTCTGTTCGCATCCGGTCAGTCTGCACGAGCCCTTCACAAGGTTCGCGAAGGGGTCGCATCAGTTGCAGGACCGGCGCGCACGCGCAGGTCAAGCGCCTGATTTGAGGGGGAATGCAGTGCTCCGGCCAGGCGTGGCGGCGAATACTGCCACTGCCCGCCGCAGACGTCCAACCGGCCTGCCGTGCAGGGCATGTGAGTGCGCCGGAGGAACTTGCCCGCCAACTCTCCTCCGGGGTTCACTCCTTCGAGTGGCGGGGCAGGTGATGCGCGGCCGTCGCCCACCGGCACTGGGAGGGTCGGGGACCGGTGAGGGCATCCCCTGCTCGAGCTAGGTCGAGAGCTTGGGGAAGGGGTGTACGTACCGTCGACGGCAGTTGACGAGGCGTCATCCGGACCCATGGGTATCACGAGTCAGGAATGCGAGCACCGGTGCAGAAGATGCGGCCACGTCGCTCAGGCAAGCAGACGGCCTCCGCGGGGGGCGCGCAGCCCGCTCCCGGCACCTCCGCCGACATCGCGCCCGCCGGCAAGGGGCGCCCGACCCACGTACGGAACCGGCTGATCGTCGCCGTGGCGGTCGTCGCCGCCGCCATCGCCGGCGCCGGCGTCCCCTCGATCGTCGCCGCCTCGGGACAACTGCACGACTCCCAGGCACTGGTGACCCTCGCCGAGCGGACCGAGGACGCGCTCACCCTCGCGCACTCCCTCGCCGACGAGCGCGACGAGGTCACCTCCTACATCGCCGCCGGCCGCCCCAAGTCCAAGGCGCCCAGCGAGCAACGCAGCGCTCGCGTCGACCGGCAGGTCGAGGAACTGCGCGCCGACACCGACGCCCCCGCCTCGCTGCGCGAGGACCTCGACGGCATCGCGGCCCTGCGCCGTTCCTCGCTCACCGGCAAGAGCACCGCGCTGGAGTCGCACGAGGCCTACTCGGTCGCCATCACCGAACTCCACCGGCTCGCCGAGCGGCTGGCCGAGCAGATGCCGCCGCGGGCGGGCGGCGGGGCCCACGCGCTCGCCGAGCTGGACTCCGCCGTACAGCAGGCCGCCGCCGTCCGCGGGCTGCTGCTCGCCGCGCTCAGCGTGCCGACCACCACCGAGACCGTCATCGACCCGGTCACCGGCCTCGCCACCACCCAGGAGACCTCCTCGGGCGCCGACGCCAAGCAGCGCGCCGCGCTCAGCGCCGCCGCCCAGCAGGCCCGGCTGCGCTCCGACGCCGCCCTCGACGACTTCCGCGACACCGCTCCCAAGAGCGCGCGCACGTCGTACGACTCCACGGTCACCGGCCCCGAGGTCGACACGGCCGAGCGGTATCTCGCCTCCCTCACCGACCAGGCCACGCTCTCCGACCGGGACCTCGCCACGAACACCGAGCGTGCCGAGGCCGCGCTCTCCGCCCGCGTCGATTCGATGCGCGGCGCCGAGTCCGCGCTCTACGACCGCCGCACCAAGGCCCTGGAGCAGCTCCGCGACGACGACGTCACCGCGCTGGAGATCCGCATCGCCGTCATCGGCGCGCTGATGCTGCTCGCCGTCGGCGTCGCCACCGGCATGGCCCGCAGCCTCACCCGGCCCCTCGCCGTGCTGCGGCTCGGCTCCGCCCGGCTCGCGACGGCCGAGGACCCGGCCGCGGAGGAGCCCGTCAAGTTCACGGGGCGCAAGGACGAGTTCGCGCAGGTCGTCAACTCCGTCAACGCCCTGCACGCGCACGCCGTCGCCCTGCACGAGCGCATCGGCACCCTGGAGTCCGACCGCAAGCACCTGGTCGGGCAGCGGCAGAAGATGGCCGACGCCCGCGAGGGGCTGCGTGCCGAACTCGGTGAGTCCGCCGCCCAGCTGGAGCGGCTGCGGGACAGCATCGGCGGCTCGTTCGTCAATCTGGCCCTGCGCACCCTCGGCCTGGTCGAGCGCCAGCTCGCCGTCATCGAGGGCCTGGAGGAGCGCGAGCAGGACCCCGAGCGGCTCGCCACCCTCTTCAAGCTCGACCACTTCGCCACGGTCATGCGCCGGCACAGCGAGAACCTCCTCGTGCTGGCCGGCACCGAGCATGTCCAGCAGCACGCGGGACCGGTCCCGCTGGTCGACGTCGTACGGGCCGCGGTCAGCGAGATCGAGCGCTACGAGCGTGTCCGCATCGCCGCGCTCCCGCCGCACGCGCACGTCGCCGGGTTCGCCGCCGACGACCTCTCCCACCTCCTGGCCGAGCTGATGGAGAACGCCACGTCGTTCTCCCCGCCCGACCTGCCCGTCGAGATCTCCGGCTGGCTGCTGGAGAACGGCGAGGTCATGCTCTCCGTCCAGGACGAGGGCATCGGCATGACGGCCGACCGCCTCACCCGCCTCAACTCCCGCCTCTCCGACTTCGACCCCGAGGCGTCCTACGACCAGGAGGGCGACGAGGGCCTGGGCCTCGGCCTCTACGTCGTCGCACGCCTCGCCCACCGGCACGGCGTCCGCGTCCAGCTCCGCGAGCAGAAGCAGGGCGGGATCGCGGCGGTCGCCGTCCTCCCCAAGAACCTGCTGGCACCCGCCCCCACGGCAGCGGTCCCCTCGGACACCCCGCACCACACCACCGCCCCCGCCTTCTCCCTCCCGGGCGCCGACGCGGAGGCCAACTCCAACGTCCTCCACGCCCGCACGAAGGACACCGACCCGCTGGTGGCCATGGCGGAACGCGCGGTACGGGAGACGGAGGACGCCGAGCAGCCGGTACGGGAGCCGACCGAGGAGCCGGTACAGAAGCCCACCGAGAATCCGGCACGGGACTCGACCGCGAGCGCGGACGGGCCGGTACGGGGGGTGAGCCTTGGCGCGGACGGGCCGGTACGTCGGTCGAGCGCGAGCGCGGACACGGCGGTACGTGGGTCGACCGCGAGCGCGGACGACGCCGTGCAGGAGTTCACGGGTGCCGACGAGGGCGCGTCGGAGGCCAAGCGTGTCGACCCGGCCATCGAGACCGAGCAGGAGCGCGAGCACCCTGCCGAGACCACGATGGAACTGCTGATCCCGGCGCAGCCCACGGCCGAGGGCCCTGTCCAGCCCACCGAGGATGCGTTGCGGTCCACGGCCGAGGTCCCGGTCCAGCCCACCGAGGACCCGTTGCGGTCCACGGCCGAGGTCCCGGTCCAGCCCAGCGAGGACCCGTTGCGGCCCACGGCCGACTTCCCCGTGCAGCCCACGGGTGGCCTCCCGGTGCGGCCCGCGGTCGACCTCCCGGTGCGGTCGACCGATGGGCGTGCGGTCGCCGATGGTGAGGACGCCCCACTGGGGCCACCCGCACTCGACGACGAAAGTCGCACGGGTGGTGCGGGTGGGAACCGATATGCCGAAGGCGCAGCCGAGGCGGAGCACACCCGCACCCCGGACGAGGACCAGCTCACCGACAAGGGCCTCCCCAAGCGCACCCCCAAGATCACCGCCCCCGCCCAGCAGCCGCGCAGCCGAACCGGCACCGTGGACGCCGAAGCCCTCCGCAGGAGACTCGGCGGCTTCCGCCAGGGCGCCCAGGCCGGCTACCGCGACGTAGCGGCGGAGATCGCCGAACAGACGGCCCAGAACAAGGCGCCGGACGCCGAACCGGCCGTATCCGAGCAAGCCACGGGGGGCACTGTCGAGGAGGCAAGCAGTTGACCGCGCCCAGTACCTTCGGACTGAGCAGTGAAGCCCGCAACCTGCACTGGCTGCTGACGAACCTGGTCGAGGAGGTGCCGGGCATCCAGTCAGTGGCGGTGGTCTCCTCCGACGGCCTGCTCCTGCTCTCCTCCGACCCGGACAGAAACGACGCGGCCCGGTCCAAGTCCCCCCGGCCCAGGGGCCCCCGAGGATCGTCCGCCGACCTCGCCACCATCGTCTCCGGCATCGGCAGCCTCACCATCGGCGCGGCCAAGCTGATCCAGTTCGGCGACGTGAAACACACGATGGTCGCGATGGAGGAGGGCAGCCTGTTCGTGATGTCCATCAGCGACGGCTCGCTGCTCGGAGTGCACGGCTCCGCGGACTGCGACATGAGCGTGGTGGCGTACCACATGGCGCTCTTCGTCGGCCGGGCCGGCCATGTCCTCACCCCCGAACTCCGCAGCGAGCTACGGAAGTCGCTGGAGGACGCCTCGGCAGGGAGTACCCGATGAGCAACGCCCCGAAGAACAGGCCCCAGCTCCCCGTCCGCGGCGGTGACCGAAAGCCCGCCCGCGTACGGCCCTACTCGCTCACCGGCGGCCGTACCCGGTTCGGCCACGTCCTCCTCGTGGAGACGTTCGTGGCGGCCCTGGAGGCTCCCGGGGAGCGCAGGGAACTGACGCAGGGTTCCCTCAGCACCAAGGTGATGCCGGAGCTGCAGGCCATCGTCGAACTGTGCCGCCGTATGCGCACGGTGGCCGAGATCGCCGCGCTGCTGAAGATGCCGCTCGGCGTGGTCCGCGTGCTGCTCAGCGACCTCGCGGACCAGGGAAAGATCCGGGTGTACGGCACGGGAACCGGCCACGGCACGGGCCGGCCGGACCGCGCTCTGCTGGAAAGGGTGCTGAGTGGACTCCGTCGTCTTTGAGAACACCGGTGAAGCCACTGACGAGGATCTGAAGTCCTGGCAGACGGACCGCACCCGGGCCCCCATCGCCACGAAGATAGTCGTGGCCGGTGGCTTCGGCGTCGGCAAGACCACGCTGGTCACCGCCGTCTCGGAGATCACGCCCCTGCAGACCGAGGCGCTGATGACCGAGGCGAGCGAGGAGACCGACGACCTCACCGCCACGCCCGGCAAGCTCACCACCACCGTGGCCATGGACTTCGGCCGCCTCACGCTCGACGACGACCTGGTGCTCTACCTGTTCGGCACGCCGGGCCAGCAGCGGTTCTGGTTCATGTGGGACGACCTGGTGCGCGGCGCGATCGGGGCGGTCGTCCTGGCCGACACCCGCCGGCTCAAGGACTGCTTCCCGGCGCTGGACTACTTCGAGAGCTGCGGGCTGCCGTACGTCGTCGCGGTCAACCACTTCGACGGCAGCGAGCTGTTCGAACCGGCGGACGTGCGGGAGGCGTTGACGATCCCCGCGCACATACCTGTAATGATCATGGATGCGCGGCGCCGGATCTCGGTGATCGAGACCCTCCTGAGCCTCGTCGGTCACGCGCTGGACGAAACCCCCGAGTAGGAGAACAGCCCCGGATGCGGAAGATACTCGTCGTCGGAGCCGGCCAGTCCGGACTCCAGATCGCCCTCGGACTCCAGTCGAACGGGTACGAGGTCACCCTGATGTCCAACCGGACGGCGGACGAGATCCGCTCCGGCCGGGTCATGTCCACGCAGTGCATGTTCCACACGGCGCTCCAGCACGAGCGCGACCTCCAGCTGAACTTCTGGGAGTCCCAGGCCCCGAAGATCGAAGGACTCGGCGTCTCCGTCGCGGCTCCCGGCTCCTGGAGCGAGGGTCCCGCGGCCCGCGCGATCGACTGGCTCGGGCGCTTCGACGGGTTCGCGCAGTCCGTCGACCAGCGCGTGAAGATGGCCGGCTGGATGGAGACGTTCGCCCAGCGCGGCGGCCAGCTGGTCATCCACGGCGCGGCAGTCGGCGACCTCGACTACTTCTCCCGTACGTACGACCTGGTGCTGGTGTCGGCGGGCAAGGGCGAGCTCGTCCAGATGTTCGGGCGGGACGCGGAGCGATCCCCGTACAGCGAGCCGCAGCGCGCGCTGGCCGTGTCCTACGTTCACGGCCTGGGCCCACGTCCGGAGCACCCGGACACCGAGGGCGTCCGCTGCAACCTCGTCCCCGGCGTCGGCGAGCTGTTCGTCATGCCCACCCTGACGACCTCGGGGCGCGCCGACATCCTGTTCTGGGAGGGCATACCCGGCGGCCCGCTCGACGTCTTCAACGGCGTGAAGGACCCGGCCGAGCACCTCTCCCTGACCCTGGGACTCATGGAGCGGTACGTGCCGTGGGAGTACGCCCGCGCCACCAAGGCCGAGCTCACGGACGCCGGCGGCGTGCTCAGCGGACGGTACGCGCCGACGGTGCGCAACCCGGTCGGGCGGCTCCCCGGCGGCGGGCTCGTGCTGGGTGTCGCGGACGTCGTCGTCGCCAACGACCCGATCACCGGGCAGGGCTCCAACTCGGCGTCCAAGTGCGCCGCCGCCTACCTCTCCTCGATCCTGGAACACGGGGACAAGGAGTTCGACGAGACCTGGATGCGGGCCACGTTCGACCGGTACTGGGACACCGCGCAGCACGTCACCAAGTGGACCAACGCCATGCTGGCGCCGCCGCCGGAGCACATCCTCAACCTGATCGGCGCAGCCGGTCAGCTGCAGCCGGTCGCCGACCGTTTCGCCAACGGGTTCAACGACCCTGCTGACTTCGAGAACTACTTCTACGATCCGGAGAAGACCGCGGCTTATCTTGCTGAGGTCGCTGGGGCGTGACCTTCGGGCGTACGGCGCCCAGGACCGGGTTCGAGGCGATCGGGGAGATCTTGATCTTCTCCCCGGTGCGCGGCGCCTGGACCACCTTGCCCTCGCCCACGTAGAGGGCCACGTGCGTGGCGTCCGGGAAGTAGACGACCAGGTCGCCGGGGCGCAGCTCGGCCAGCGGGACGTGGTCGAGCCGTGCCCACTGCTCCTGGCTGGTGCGCGGGATGCGCGTTCCGGCGTGCGCCCACGCCTTCGACGTCAGGCCCGAGCAGTCGTAGGCCTTCGGGCCCTCCGCGCCCCACTCGTAGGGCTTTCCGAGCTGTTGCTTGGCGTAGCGGATCGCCCGGGCACCCTCGGAGGACGGCTTCTGGTCGTCGTGGGCGAGTGCGCCGGAGGCGAGCAGGGCCCGCTGGGCCTCGGCCGTGTCCTCGTTCTCCAGCTGGGCCACCGCGGCGAGCTGCTCGGGGCTGAGGGACGACAGGAGTTTCTCCACCTTGCGCAGCTGCCGCAGGACGGAGTCCCGGTCCTTCTTCTGGCGTTCGGCGAGCACGAGTTGGCCGTCGAGGGCCTCGCGGGCCTTGCGGGCCAGGGCGGCGGCCCTGTGTTCGCTGCCGGTCAGCCGGCCGACGGTCTCGGCGCGCTCGCGGGCCAGGCGGCCGATCACATGGCCCTGGTCGAGGGCGTGCTGCGGGTCGGCGGCCAGCAGCAGCCGGACGTAGGGGGAGATGTCGGTGGTGTTCTGGTACTGCTGGCGGGCCAGCCGGCCGGCCGCGCCCCTGCTGTCGTGCAGGGACAGGCGGGCGCGGGCCAGGGCGGTGTCCAGGCGGGCCACCTCGGTGCGCTGCCTTCGCAGCTTCTCCGCGGTGGCGTTGTAGGTCTCCGTGGCCTGCTCGGTCTCCCGGTACAGCTGCTGAAGGTCCGTCAGTAGCTCTGCGGTGGAGGGTTCCCGGGGGGCCGCCGGGGTGGGGGTGGGGGAGAAGAGCGTGATGGCTGTCGCGGCCGCCGCCGTACACGCCATACGCAGAAGCCTTCCTGACACGTCATCACCTCCGATGCGGGGCGGGCTCTCCGCTCCGCATCGTGAGCATCGGACGGTCGTGCCGGGTTCGCGCGGCGGATGTGCGCGGTTCGGCGCAGCGAGGTCACTCGTCCGGGTCGTCCGGCTTGCCCGGCGGCGTGGTGTCTGGCTTGGACCACGGCCACTTCAGGCGGCTGCTCTGCTTGCCCTCGGGGTCGTACTCGTACTTCCAGCGTCGGCTCAGGCCGGGGCGGGCGCCCTGCGTGCGCGGGACGCGGCGGTAGACGAGGACCGTGGGCGGGCCGCCGTGCGGGTCGGGGACCGGGATGCGGTACGTCTTGGGAGGGTGGCTCGTGATGCCCAGCAGGACGGGGAGTACGCGGCCGTCCATGGGGCCGCCCTCGAAGGGGGTGTCTTCGGTCTTCACTGGAACAGTGTCGGCCATCGGCCCAGCTGTGCCGGCTGTCGGCCCAGCTGTGCCGGCTATCGGTCGTCCGTGAGCTTTTGCGCGAGGGCGGCCGTCTGGGGGTCCCGGGACGCGGTGACGGCGAGCGCCGCGGCGAACTGGTCGACCAGCCAGTCGCGGAGGTCCGGCATCGGCGGCTGCTTGCCCTCGTCGAGCCAGATCAGGGAGGCCGCCTCGACCGTGGTGATCCAGACCCGGACGGTCATGCGCAGGTGGAGGCCGGGGTCGGCGACGTCGAGGTGGCTGAGGATGTGCTCGGCGGCGGCGCGGCGTACGCCGTCGACGATGGCGGTGGTGCGGGAGGTCTCCACGACGCTGCCGCCCTGGAGGAGGGCGCTGAAGCCGGTGTCGTGCTGGTCGACGAAGGTGAGATAGCGGTCGAGGGCGCGGGCGAGGCGGGGGAGGAGGGGGCCGTCGCGGGGTTCGTCGAAGCAGTGCTGGAGCTCTTCGGCGGCCGAGCGCAGTGCGGCCTCGTAGAGCTGTTGCTTGCCGCCGGGGAAGTAGCGGTAGACGAGGGGGCGGGAGACGCCGGCCGCTTCCGCCACGTCGTCCAGGGACACGTCCTCGGGGGTGCGGTGGGCGAAGAGGCCGAGGGCGGCGTCGAGGAGCTGGGTGCGGCGCTCCTCGACGCTCAGGCGACGGTAGGCGGGGGTGGGGGCCGAGGGCGTCATGACCAGCAGCGTAGCCTCCGGCGGTGGGGCCGGGGGTGCCTGCGGCGGCCTGTGGCGCAGAGTGGGCGTGCGCGTGGCGCGTGACGGTGTGTTGGGGGTCGGGGCCGCGCCGGGGTGTCCGTCCTCGGTCGGGCGGTTGCCCTTCTCGGAAGGGTGCTGTTTCCTGACGCCCGCCGCTGCGGGCGGACACCCCCCGGCACGTCCCCTCACGCCGTCGGCGGCTGCGGGTGCTTCCCGGTGCAGGCTCCCGGCAACGCCCTGCTTTCAGGGGCGCGGGGAACTGCGCGACCAGCCCCGACCTGCCCGCCGCCGAATGTCTAGGGCAGCAGTCCCGAAGACCGCCACAGACGCCGTCCCACTCCTCGAAGCACCCCGATGTCATCGAGGAAGTCCGTCAGACGCTTGGCGCCTGTCTGCATGACCTCTCGGCGGTGGGGGCTGGCCTTTGCCTGGGCCAGGGCCTCGCGCTTGTCCAGGCCGACGTTCGTGTAGACCTCGGGGTTGACGAAGGCGACCGAGAACACGCGGGCGAACTCGCCGGAGGTGACTCGGGTGAACTCCTGGGACCACCTCGGGGCCGTCAGCATCTGGCGGCGCAGTTCCTCGCGGGCGTAGCGGACGTGGCGGGCCTCCTCGACCACGTGGATGCGGGTGACGCCGCGTATGAGGGGCTGGACTCGCTCGTCGGGGAAGGTCAGGCGCTGCATCCAGTCGAGGACCTCTTCGCCGAGGAGCGTGGCCGTGAAGGAGCCGGGGGTGGTGGAGATCGTCTTGAAGAGGCGGCCGAGGTTCTGGTGGGCGCGGCTGACGGGGTACCAGGGGGTGCCGCCGTGGGAGATCAGTCGGGCGAACATCTTGGAGTGGCGGCACTCGTCCTCGATCTCGGTGAGTGCGTACCGGACGTGGGCGCTCGTCGCTGACTTGTCGTAGATGTGGCGCACCAGGAGCTGCATCAGGATGATCTCGAACCAGATGCCGAGGGAGGCCAGTGCGGCTGCCTCGTGCTGGGAGAGGAGGATGCGCTGCTCCTCGCTCATGCGCTTCCAGAGCGGGGTGTCGTAGAGCGAGACCAGCTCCGGGGGCCAGAACCACTTGCCCTCCTCGAAGGGGGCCTCCCAGTCCAGCTCCTTGTCGGGGTCGAAGGAGTGCTTCGCGGAGGAGGCAAGGAGGCGTTCGGCCACC
Organism: Streptomyces coerulescens; assembly: GCF_042657965.1. Classification (NCBI taxonomy): domain Bacteria; kingdom Bacillati; phylum Actinomycetota; class Actinomycetes; order Kitasatosporales; family Streptomycetaceae; genus Streptomyces; species Streptomyces coerulescens. The sequence continues at coordinate 150,225 of NZ_JBHSKM010000001.1, read as the reverse complement.
TGTTCGCGGTCCTTGAGCAGCCCGAGCGCGTCGCGCAGGCCGTCCAGCGCGTCGGCTTCCGTCAGGGTCGTCATCGGTCCCTCACCTCTGTTACCGGGGGTACGTCGTCCGACTCTTATGAGACTGCCTGTCAGCAAGGTCGTCAATCCCTTGCGCGGGACTTGTTGACCCCGCGTCTACCACGTGTGAGCCTGCCGGACATGCCGACATACGACCTGTACACGAACGATCCGGGAGAACCTCTCTGGGAGGTGCCGGCGGCCGGTGCGGCCCGTTTCGGCTGGGAGTACGACAACGGGCGCGACCGCCTCCTGGCCCTCTACCAGAAGGGCAAGGACAAGCAGTGGGACGGGCAGCGCAGGATCGACTGGGAGCTGGAGGTCGATCCGTACGACGCGCTCGGTACGCCGGAAGAGGCCATGGCGCTCTATGGGACGCCGTACTGGGCGAAGATGAGCGAGTCCGAGCGGGGTGAGCTGCGGCAGCACTATGCCTCGTGGCAGTTCAGCCAGTTTCTGCACGGTGAGCAGGGCGCGATGATCTGTGCGGCGCGGATCGTGGAGTCGGTGCCCGACATGGACGCGAAGTTCTACTCGGCGACGCAGACGATGGACGAGGCGCGGCACGCCGAGATCTACGGGCGTTTTCTGCACGAGAAGATCGGAATGGTCTATCCGATCAACGACAATCTCCAGTCGCTGCTGGGTGACACGCTGCGCGACAGCCGGTGGGACATGCCGTATCTCGGGATGCAGGTGCTGATCGAGGGGCTGGCCCTGGCCGCCTTCGGCATGATCCGGGATACCACCACCAAGCCGCTGCCCAAGCAGATCCTGGCCTATGTGATGCAGGACGAGGCGCGGCACGTGGCCTTCGGACGCATGGCGCTGCGGGACTACTACAAGCAGCTGACCGATGCCGAACTGCGCGAACGCGAGGAATTCGTCATCGAGGGCTGCTATCTGATGCGCGACCGGCTGCGGGGCGTCGAGGTCCTGGAGAACTTCGGCATTCCGAAGGCCGAGGCGGAGCAGATCAGTGAGCGGTCGGAGTTTCTGCAGTTGTTCCGCCGGCTGCTCTTCTCGCGCATCGTGCCGTGTGTGAAGGACATCGGGCTGTGGGGGAAACGGCTGCAGCAGGCCTATGTCGACATGGGCGTGTTCGAGATGGGCGACTCCAGTCTGGATCTGCTGATGGCCCAGGACGAGGAGATCGCCGAGAAGCTCGACGCCGAGCGGTTCGCGGTGGAGGAGCGGGAACGGGTGGCGGAGGTGGCGGAGGCGATCGAGGCAGGTCAAGGCCTCGATGGTTGATCACTCGATGGAGCGGGCGAATCGCTGTGAGCAATCATGAGCGCCGCACGTGAGTACGGGCTTGACGACGACTGCGAGTGGGCCCGTCCGCCGCAGGGCGGCTGGACGGCCGATGACCTGGACGAGCTTCCCAATCAGAGGTCGTCTCCGAGGACTCGGAGGCCAGGGACCGGGAGGTGAAGCCCCGAAAATACGCCCAGGCGGGCATCCCTCACTACTGGCGCGTCGAAGAGAACCAAGGCTTTCCGGTCGTCCATCTCCACGAACTCGACCCCGCGCTCCAGGATTACGGCCTGGTGGGCATTTTCCACGACCGACTCAAACTGACGGTCCCGTTCCCCATCGACATCGACCTCACCGCGATCAACCACCGGCGGCGGGGCTCCGATCCCACCCCGGAGCCCCCGGACCCGCAGCCCTGACCCCTACACCGAGCAGCCCAGCCCCTCCGGCACATCGCCCGGTACCGGCTCCGCCCCCTGGGGCGGGAACGACGTGCGCAGGGTGAAGGCGTACGGGGTCGGGCCGTTGGTGCGCAGGTGGAGGAGGCGGGACTCGGCTTCCGCGACCGTCGGGCGATGGCCGGCGGGGACCCACCACAGGGCGGTCATCGCCTCCTGGACGTGTTCGAACCACTCGCGGCGGCGGGCCAGCATCTCGCGGTGCCGGCCCTGGTACATGTACGCGGTCAGGGCGTTCGTGTCGCGCCAGACCGTCAGGTTGATGATCAGCCACTCGTCGCCGAAGACGCTCACCTCCGTCGCGTCGCCCGAGTCGCCCTGCAGCCGCCACACAAAGCCGTCCGCGGCCTCGGCGTCGGCGTTCACGGGGTCGAGGTTGTCGACGAAGTCCTTCAGCTGGGGAGAGTCCAGCGGGGCCTTGAGGCGGCCGATGTTGACCTGGGCGAGTTCGAACGCGGCTTCCGGAGTGGGTGAGGTCGTCGTCATGGACCGAACGATAGGTCGGGACGGGTGGCCGGGCACAAGCCTCGTCTCAGAGCGTGGGCATGGTCGCCCGGGTCAACTGTCCTTCGGCGACGGCGACTTCAGCACCGCCTCCATCACATCGCGGGCGATCGGTGCCGCGTCCCCGCCCCCGCTGATCTCGCCCCGGTCCGCGTCCGCGTCCTCCACCACCACCGCGACGGCCACCTTGGGCTCCAGATCGCGGTCGCCCTTGGCCCAGGAGACGAACCAGGCGTACGGCGTGCCCGAGTTGCCGAGGCCGTGCTGGGCCGTGCCGGTCTTGCCGCCGACCGTCGCGCCCGGGATCCAGGCGTTGCTGCCGGTGCCCTCCCGTACGACATCCACCATCAGCTCCTTCAGGAGTCTCGCGGTCGACGGGCGCATCGCCTGCCGGGACGGGCTGGAACCGGCCGTCGACACCGTCGCGCCGCTCGCCCGGGTCGTGCGCTCCACCAGATACGGCGAGCGCACCTGGCCGCCGTTGGCCACGGCCGCCGCGACCATCGCCATCTGGAGCGGGGTCGCGCGGGTGTTGTACTGCCCGATCGAGGACAGCGCGAGCTGCGCCCGGTCCACCTTCGAGTCGAAGGTGCTCTCGGCGACCGAGTAGGGGATCTTCAGGTTTGTGTCGTTGAAGCCGAAGGCGGCCGCTGTTCGCGCCATGTGGTCCACGCCCGTCTCGACCCCGAGACGTGCGAACACCGTGTTGCACGACCACTCGAACGCTTTCCGCAGCGTGACGTCCTCGCAGCCCTCGGACTCGTTCGTCAGCGAGGTACGGGTGCCCGGCAGGGTGTACGGGTCGGGGGAGTCGGTCGGCTCGTCCAGGTCCTCGACCACGCCCGCGTCCAGCGCCGCGGCCGCCGTCACCACCTTGAAGGTCGAGCCCGGCGGATACGTCTTGCGCACGGCCCGGTTCAGCATCGGCCGGTCCGCGTCCCGGTTCAGCGACGCCCAGGAACGGGTCACCGAGGCGCCGTTGCCGGACAGGGCGGACGGGTCGTACGAGGGGGCCGAGACCAGGGCCAGGATGCGTCCCGTCGACGGTTCGATCGCCGCCACCGCGCCCTTGCGGCCCGCCAGACCCTCGTACGCCGCCTCCTGCGCCGCCCGGCGCAGGGTGGTGACGACATCGCCGCCGGGGTGGCGGTCGCGGGTGGTGCCGCTCCACGGGAACGGGGAGAGCAGCGGGTCCGTGCCCGCCAGGACACCGTCCTGGGAGTGTTCCAGGAACGTCGTGCCGTACTCCTGCGAGGCGAAGCCGGTGACCGGCGCGTACATCGGGCCGTTCGTGTACGTCCGCTCGTAGCGCAGGTGCTCGCCGGTGTCGTGGGAGCCGGTGACCGGTTCCCCGTCGACCAGGATGTCGCCGCGGGTCTGCCCGTAACGGGCGATCGTGGTACGGCGGTTGGCGATGTTGTCGTCGTAGGACGGGGCCTCGAAGACCTGGATGCGGGTGGCGTTGACGAGCAGCGCGACCAGCAGCAGGGCGCAGAAGAACGCGGCGTGCCGGATGTGCCGGGTCATCGGGCCGCCTCCTCGCCCTTGGGTACGCCGAGTCTGCTGCGCGCCTTGTCGCTCACCCGGATCAGCAGCGCCACGATCGCCCAGTTGGTGACCACCGACGAGCCGCCCTGCGCCAGGAACGGCATCGCCATACCGGTCAGCGGGATCAGGCCGGTCACCCCGCCCGCGATCACGAAGACCTGGAGCGCCACGATCGAGGCGAGCCCGACCGCGAGCAGCCGGCCGAAGGGGTCGCGCAGGGCGAGGCCGGCCCGGTAGCCGCGCTCCACCAGCAGGCCGTAGAGGATGAAGATGGCGGACAGGCCCGCGAGGCCGAGCTCCTCACCGGCCGTGGCGAGGATGAAGTCCGACTTGGCCGCGAAGCCGATCAGGATCGAGTGGCCGAGGCCCAGTCCGGTGCCGAGGCTGCCGCCCGCGGCGAAGGCGAACAGCGACTGGGAGAGCTGGTTGGGGCCCTCGCCCGCCGCGATCGACGCGAACGGATGCCGCCAGTCCTCGACCCGGCCGTGCACATGCGGCTCCAACTCCCCGACGGCCACCGCGCCGAGCGCCGCGAGCAGCAGGCCGAGGGCGATCCACCCGGTGCGGCCGGTGGCGACGTAGAGGAGGACGACGAACAGGCCGAAGAAGAGCAGCGAGGTGCCGAGGTCGCGTTCCAGGATCAGCACGCCCACGCTCAGCAGCCAGATCGCGACGATCGGGCCGAGGACGCGGCCGGTGGGCAGCTGGAGCCTGTTGATGCCGAGGACGCGACGGCCGGTGTACGCCAGCGCGCTGCGGTTGGCGGCCAGATACGCGGCGAAGAACACCGCGAGCAGCACCTTCGCGAACTCGCCGGGCTGGATGGAGAATCCGGCGATCCGGATCCAGATGCGGGCGCCGTTCACGGACGGGAAGAAGATCGGGAGGGTGAGGAGGACCAGGGCCGCCACCACGCAGACGTAGGAGTAGCGCTGGAGCACACGGTGGTCGCGCAGAAGGAGTACCACGACGATGAACAGCGCCACTCCCAGCGTGGACCACACGAGTTGGGTGGGGGCCGCCCGGTCGCCCGGAGTCTCCAGGTCGAGCCGGTAGATCAGGACGAGGCCGAGGCCGTTGAGCAGCACGCCGATCGGCAGCAGCAACGGGTCCGCACAGGGGGCGCGCAGGCGTACGGCCAGATGTGCGACCAGGGCCAGTACGCCGAGCCCGGCGCCGTATCCGGCGGCGCCCGGCGGGACGGTACCGGTGCGGGCGAGGCCGACCGCGCAGTAGCCGTACACGGAGAGCAGGACGGCCACCAGGATGAGGGCCAGTTCGATGCCACGGCGCCGGGGGAGCGGTGCGGCGGGAGCGGGCGCGTCCGCTGCCACCAGGGGGGTTCCGGCCTTGGTCATGTCCGGAACTTACCCAAATAGTCAGTCTTGTGCGCTTCGCATGGCTCAGCGCCAGCGCGGCGGCCTCACGGCGGAGTGCCGTGCCGTACGGCCCTTCTAGCGAAGCGTCAGCGTCGCCACGGCCCCGCCGTCCGCCGCGTTCGCGAACGACAGCCGGGCTCCCAGAACCTCCGCCTGTCCCAACGCGATGGTCAGCCCCAGGCCGTGTCCCTTGGAACCGCCCTCGGTACGGAACCGCTGCGGCCCGTGCGCGAGGAGGTACTCCGGATAGCCGTCACCGTGATCCCGTACGGTCACCACCGGCCCGTCCACCGTCAGCGACACCGGCCCGCGCCCGTGCTTGTGCGCGTTGGCCACCAGATTGCCCAGCACTCGCTCCAGCCGCCGCCGGTCCGTCTCCACCACGACGTCCCGCAGGACGACGACCCCGGTGTCGGTGCCGGACGCCCGTACCACCCGTTCGGCCAGCGCCGCGAGCGGCTCGCTGTCCGGCTCGGACCGCTCGCGCCCGCTGTCCAGCCGCGAGATCTCCAGCAGGTCCTCCGTCAGCGTGCGCAACGCCGTCACCCGGTCCCGCACCAGCTCCGTCGGCCGCCCCGGCGGCAGCAGCTCGGCCGCCGCGTGCAGCCCGGTCAGCGGGGTGCGCAGCTCGTGCGCCACGTCCGCCGTGAACCGCTGCTCGGCGAGCAGTTTGCTCTGCAGCGAGGAGGCCATGGAGTCCAGGGCAGCGGCGACCACGGCCACCTCGTCCTGCGGCCGGGTCGAGTCCTCCTTCGTACGGGGGTCGTCCACCCGGGCGTCCAGGTCGCCCCCGCTGATCCGCCGGGCGACCCGGGCCGTGGCGTGCAGCCGGCGCGTCACCCGGGTCACGAAGAACGCGCCCACCAGCACCGTGACCCCGATCGCCAGCGCCGACGACCACACGATCGCCCGGTCCAGGCCGTCGATGGTGCGGGCCTGCTGCGAGTAGTCCACCTCGACGGTGAGGGCACGCTCGCCGTCGGCGGGGCCCGCCGCCCACATCGTGGGCCGGCCCTGGTGATCGGCGACCATCGTGCCGCGCTCCCCGGACACCGCCAGCCTGCGCAGCGGCTCGGGCAGGTCCGGCGGGTCGAGGGCGACGCCGGGCCCGGTGGGGTCCCCGGCCTCGAACGCCGCCGTCGCGTCCTCCAGCCGGGACAGCGCGAGCTCGCGGGCCTGGCCGACGGTCTGATTGGTCACCGAGACATGCACGAGGACGCCGAGCAGCGCGGCCAGCGCACAGCACATCACCGTGATGAAGACGGCGGCCTTCACGGCCAGCGTGCCCGCCCACCGGGGCAGCGCGAGCCTCATGGCGTGCCCGCCGAGGGGGTGAGGGAGGGCGAGCCGGACGGCGACGGGGACGGGTGGGGCGTCTTCTTGCGGGGCCCGGTGCGCAGCATCTCGTCGTGCGTGAGCAGCATCGCCTTCTGATCCGCGTCCCAGGTCCACTGGAGCCGGTACTCGTACCCGGCGACCTCGGAGGGCGACCGAATGATCACCGACCGGCCGGCCAGCTCGACGCTGCTGATGGCGTCGTCCCAGCTCATCACCTGCACCAGCCGGTGCTTCTCGACGGTGTAGACACGCACCGCGGTCGTCCTGCCGGGCATCAGCCGGAAGCCGAGCGTGAGCTCGGGGCGTCCGTCGCCGGTCAGGTCCCGGTAGTAGGGCCGCAGCACCGGGCACTTCCCGTGCCCGGCGCCGTGCCCGCACTGCGCCATCAGGCGGCCGGTGTCGCGGTACTGCGCGGCGTCGCCCTGGTAGTCCCCCCGGCTCCTGTCCATCTCCCTGCGGACGACGGTCACCGGGTTCACCTCGCGGATGCCGTTCTCGGGCACGGTGACGCCCTTGACGACCTCCCGGACGACCTCGCCGATCTCATAGGCGGGCCGGGACGCCGGCGTCAGCGCCGGCCACAGCTTGTCCGGGCTGACCGCGGTCTCCGTCGGGCCGGCGCCCTGGATGCCCCCGGCGTCACCGCAGGCCGTCGCGGCCGCCGTCAGCAGCGCGACCAGGGCACCGAGCGCGACGGTGCGCGTGAGGCGGCTGCGGGGCACGGTTCTCCAGGGGATCGGGGTGTCGTCGGCCCGTACACCCTATTCGTACGGAAGTCCTTTTTGCGCACCCGGTGGGCGGACGGGCGACGGTCTACTCGGCGAGCTCTTCCAGGAGCCGTGCGGTCGACAGTCCGGCCCGGAGGTAGTCGACGAACAGCTCGTTGTGCAGGGCCCACGGAGAGCGGCGGGAGCGTATCAGCCGGATCGCCCGCTCGACGGGGTGGCTCCGGCGGACCAGTGCGTGGGCGACGACGAGCCCCGAGCGGTTGTAGCCGTGATAGCAGCGCACCAGGACCCTGCGGCCCTCGTCCATGGCCTCGCACGCCGCCTCGGCGAGCCGGATCACCCCGGCGAGCTGGGTGCCGTCCAGCGGCCCGTCCGGGATCGGCCACACATGGTGCTCCACGCCGGGATCGGGGCCGTGCCCGGGCAGCCGCAGCAGCGTCTGCACGAGATCGAACTCGTCCCTGACGACGGCGAACTCCAGTTGCCCGGAGCGGCCCCGGAACTCGTGCCCGCCCATCCACAGGCCGGGCACGATCTCGCTCCACGGGCTGTCCGGAGCAGGTACGTCGGGTTGCTTCCTGCGGGTACGCAACGGCGCCTCCCCAACCCCTCGCCAGGGATGTGCCCAACTCCTCTCAAAGGTAACCGGGTTCTTGCCCCCGCAGCACCCCGCCTGTTCCCATGGTCGAGGGGTGATGGTGCATGAGCGGACTGCGCGTCATACCGACCTGGCGGCACGGCCAGGAACGGCTCTACGTCTGTCTCACCGACGGGCGCAACCTCGCCTGGTACGACCGTGAGGCGGGCCGGATCAACCTGCTCAGCGACGCGAGCAGAGAGGACGTGCTGGAGGCGCTGGGCCCCTTCATCACCGGCCCGGTGACGGTGGGCCCGCCCCCGGTGCCCACCCCCGCCGAGCTGGCCCGGCTGACCCTGCACCCCGACGACGACCTGGCGCCCAACCGCCCCGGCGAGGCGCTGCTGATCTCCCTGGACCGGGATCCGGGCCCCTCCCACCGGTTGCGGCCCGACCCGCGGCGGCGGGCGCTCACGGCGGAGCAGACGGTCGGGGAGGCGCTGGACCGGCTGGACGGCGCGGGCTGGCACACGCTGCACTCGGTGCCGCTGCCGGGCGGCGACCGCATCCATCACCTGGTGATCGGGCCCGGCGGGCTGTTCGCGCTGCACACGCTGTACGCCCGCAAGGCGAAGGTCACCGTCGCCGACCCGAGGGTCGCCCTCGGGCGCCGGGAGGCGTATCCGTTGCTGCGCCGGGTGCGCGCCGACGCCGACCGTGCGTCCTACGCCCTGACCGCCGAGGTACGTCCCGTCCTGGTCCTGGTCGCCCCGGCCGACGTGGCGGTCACCGTGTCGCCGCGGGAGGTGCGGGTTCTCCGGGACACCGAGGTGGAGGGGCTGGCGCGGACGGGTGGGGTGCTGAAGCCGGCGGATGTGGAGGCGTTGCACGCGATGGCTCGGGACCGGCGGGTGTGGTCGGCCGCCGGCTGAAAGGCGCTGACCGGCGTCGGCAGGCGAGGTCGGTCACGGCAGCTCGCCCGCTCGTTCCGCATCCAGCAGGGGAGCCAGCAGGTCGCCGTAGTCCTGCAGGCGTGGCGCCATGTCGGGTGCGACGAAGGTCAGGGCTGCGGGGGAGCGGCAGTCCGCCACCTCCTCCCAGGTGACCGGCGCCGACACCGTCGGCTCGCGGCGGGCGCGCAGTGTGTAGGGGGTCGCCGTCGTCTTGCGGGCGGCGTTCTGGCTCCAGTCGACGAAGACCTTGCCGGGGCGCAGGCTCTTCGTCATGCGGTGGATCGCGAGGCGCGGCAGCGCCTTCTCCGCCTCCACGGCGAGGTCCTTGGCGTACTCGGTGGCCCGTTCGGAGGAGGCCGTGCGGATGGTCGCGGCCAGATGCAGTCCCTTGGAGCCGGACGTCTTGGCGTACGCCTCGATGCCGTCGGCGGCCAGCCGCTCGCGCAGCCAGAGGGCGACCTCGCAGCACTCCACGACGGTGGCCGGTGAGCCGGGGTCGAGGTCGAAGACCAGGCGGTCGGCCTCGCCGGGCGCGTCGATCACCCACTGGGGCGTATGGAACTCGGTGACCAGGTTGGCCGCCCACATCAGGCTCGCGAGGTCCTGCACGAACACCATGCGGGCCGGGCCCTCGACCCGGGGGACCTCGGCGGTGGTGACCCACTCGGGGGTGCCCGGCGGGACGTTCTTGGTGAAGAACACCTGGCCGTCCGGACCGTCCGGGTAGCGCAGGAAGGACACCGGCCGGTCGCGCAGATGGGGCAGCAGCACCTCGGCGGTCGTCGCGTAGTAGTGCAGCACCTCGCCCTTGGTGAACCCGGTCGCCGGATACAGCACCTTCTCCAGGTTGGAGAGCGCGAGGCGCCGCCCCTCCACCTCAGTGATCGGCGTCATACGATGAGAATCACATGAAACCGGCCTGAACCGCCTCGAAAGGTTCTGAACGTGCGATCTATATGGAACGGCGCCATCTCCTTCGGTCTGGTCAGCATCCCGATCAAGGTGGTGAACGCGACCGAGAGCCACTCGATCTCCTTCCGCCAGATCCACACCGAGGACGGCGGCCGGATCCGCTACCGCAAGTTCTGCGAACTGGAGGACCGCGAGGTCAGCCAGGCCGAGATCGGCAAGGGGTACGAGGACGCGGACGGCTCGATCATTCCCATCACGGACGAGGATCTGGCCCAGCTGCCCATTCCGACCGCGAAGACGATCGAGATCGTGGCCTTCGTGCCGGGTGACCGGATCGACCCGCTCCAGATGGACGCGGCGTACTACCTCGCCGCGAGCGGTGCCCCGGCCGCCAAGCCGTACACGCTGCTGCGTGAGGCGCTCAAACGCAGCAACAAGGTCGCCATCGCGAAGTTCGCGCTGCGTGGGCGGGAGCGGCTGGGCATGCTCCGGGTCGTCGGTGACGCCATCGCCATGCACGGTCTGCTCTGGCCCGACGAGGTCCGCGCGCCGGAGGGCGTCGCGCCCGACGCCGACGTCACCGTGCGGGACAAGGAGCTGGATCTCGCGGACGCCCTGATGGACACCCTCGGCGAGGTCGAGTTGGAGGATCTGCGCGACGAGTACCGCGAGGCCGTCGAGGAGGTCATCGCCGCGAAGGCGTCCGGCGAGGCCTTGCCCGCCGCCCCCGAGCCCGCCACCGGCGGCAAGGTCCTCGACCTGATGGCCGCCCTGGAGAGCAGCGTCCGCGCCGCCAAGGAGTCGCGGGGCGAGGAGCCCGAGGCGGCGGCCGACGTCAGACGCCTGCCCCAGCGCAAGTCGGCCCGGGCCGCACCGAAGCAGACCACGGGCAAGAAGTCGACGTCCGCGGCGAAGAAGACCGCCGCGAAGAAGACGACGGCCTCGGCCAAGAAGTCGACGTCGAAATCGGACCGGTCCACCAAGAAGACGGCGGCGAAGAGCACGGCCAAGAGCACCGCGAAGAAGACGGCGGCCAAGAAGACGACGTCACGCAAGCGCACGGCGTGACGACGGCGGCCGGACTCACAGCACCCGCGCGGCGACGAACTCGGTCAACTCCTCCTGCCTGGCGTTGAGATAGAAGTGGTTGCCCTCGAAGACCCGGACGTCCAGCCCCTCGGTCGTGACGTCCGACCAGGCCGAGAGGTCCTCCACCCGGCACGCGGGATCACGGTCGCCCCCGCAGGCCGTCACCGGAACTCCCAGCCGGTGCAGTCCCGTCGGACGGTACTTCGCGAGGAGCCCGAAGTCCCCGCGCAGCGCGGGCATGATGACGGACCGCAGCGCGGGGTGTTCGTAGAGCGCGGCGCTCTCGGGATCCAGTCTGCGGACATGGTTCAGCAGGTCGGTGTCGGTCGGCGCCGGCTGCGGCGCCAGCTCCTGCGCGAGACGGGGCCTGGTGCGGGCCGACACGATCAGCCGGGTGAGGGTGCGGCCGGGGGTCCCCTCCAGCCTGCGGGCCACCTCGTACGCCACCGACGAGCCCATGCTGTGCCCGAACAGCGCCAGCGGCAGATCGCCCGTCAGGTCCTCCAGCAGGGCCGCCGTGATCGCGTCCGCCAGCTCGTCCATCGTGGCAGGACACGGCTCGGACAGGCGGTCCTGGCGGCCGGGGTACTGCACCGACAGGACCTCGATCTCCGGTGGGGTCAGCGCGGACCAGCTGTGGAAGGTGCCCGCCGCTCCGCCCGCGTGCGGAAAGCACACCAGCCGGACCTTCGCGTCGGGCGCGCTCACGCCCCGCAGCCAGCGGGTGTGGATGTCGGCGGCGGTCACGACTCCGCCTCGAACTCGGCGAGCAGGGCGTCCAGGGCGCCGTCCGCCCCGCCGTCCTGCTTGATCTCGATGATGCGGATGGTCATGTCCTTCAGGGTGATCGGTTCGAGGAACAGCTGGATCGGTACGTCGATGCCCAGCTCGTCGCGGAGCCGTCCGGCCAGATGCACGGCCGTCAGCGAGTCGCCGCCCGCCTCGAAGTACGTCTTCTCCAGGCCGGCACGGCCGTCGAGATCCAGCGCCTCGATCACCAACTCGGCGACCTCGGCCTCCAGATCGCTCCCGGGTGCGGAAGGGGCGCTCCCAGATGCGGGAGAGATGCTCTCGGGTGCGGGCTGTGCGCTCTCGGGCTGTACGGCGGGGCCGCGCAGCGTCAGCGCGCCGTGGCTCTCGCCCGCGAACGGGTACGCCGGCAGCCGTACCCGGCGCACCTCGCCGCCCAGCGCCGGCCAGGTCACCTCCTCGCCCCTCAGCCACGCCTCGCCCAAGGGGTCCCGCGCCGGCTCCGGGTGGCCCTCGGCCAACGCCATGAGCTTGTCCGACGCCTCCCGCGCACCGGCCGCGACCACATAGGCCCGTACGGGCATCCCGACCCGGCCCGTGCGCAGGGTGTGCGCGACATCGGCCAGGGACGGGGCGTCCGCCTCGCGCAGACGTGCCGCCAACCGGGCGGCGACGGCGGCGAGTCGGGGCTCGGTGCGGGCCGACAGGGGCAGGACCGTCGGACCGGCGTCGGCATGCGCGCGCGGCGCGCGTTCCGGTGCCTCCTGCACCACCACGTGCACGTTCGTGCCGCCGATCCCGACCGACGTCACCCCGGCGAGGCGGGGCAGGCCCGGCCTGCTCGGCCACTCACCGGTCTCGGTCACCAGCCGCAGCGGCGAGTCCCGAAGGGCGGCGACCGGGCTCGTGACGTCCACCGTCGGGGCCAGCGTCGCGTGCTCCAGCATCAGGATCGTCTTGATCAGCGCCGCCGCGCCGGCCGCCGCGTCGGTGTGCCCGATGTTCGACTTCACCGAGCCGAGCCCGATGACGGCACTCCCGTCGGCACCTGCTTTGGCCGCGAACGCCGCGCTCGCCGCCTCCAGTTCGATCCGGTCCCCGAGCTCCGTGCCCGTCCCGTGCGCCTCCACGTACTGCGCCGCCGACGGCTCGAGGCCCGCCGCCGCCCACGCCTCCGTGATCGCGGCCGTCTGCTGGTCCACGCCCGGCGCGGTGAAACCGACCTTGCCGGCCCCGTCGTTGGTGACGGCCGTGCCCCGGATCACCGCGCGCACCGGGTCGCCGTCGGCCAGCGCGTCCTCCAGCCGGCGCAGCACCAGCACGCCCACCCCGCTGCCCGGCACCGTGCCGGCCGCCTTCTCGTCGAAGGGGCGGCAGCGGCCGTCGGGGGAGAAGATGCCGCCCTGGTAGTGGACGTACCCCTGTCTGCGCACGCTGCCGATGGCGACGCCGCCCGCGAGCGCGGTGTCGCACTCGCCGACCAGCAGGGCCTGGACGGCGAGATGGACCGCGGTGAGCGAGGTCGAGCAGGCCGTCTGGACCGTCATGCTCGGCCCGTCCAGGCCCAGCCGGTAGGAGATCCAGGGTGCCAGGAACTCGCGGTCGGTGAGGATCCGGACCTGGAGCGCGCCGATCGACGCGGCGAGCGCCGGGTCCGTACCGGCGGCCAGCGCGTGCTCGGTCGGGCTGCCGCCCACGTACACGCCGGTCCGGGACGGGCCCGCCGCGGCAGCGGCAGATGGTGCAGTCAGCGGCGCGTACCCGGCGTCCTCCAGCGCCGACCAGGCGGTCTCAAGCAGCACCCGGTGCTGGGGGTCCAGGGCCGCCGCCTCGGTGCGGTTGAAGCCGAAGAGCTCGGCCTCGAAGCGGTCCGCGTCCGCGAGATGCCCCTGCGCCGGGACGTACGCGGGATTGCACAGCTCGGCCGGGTCCGCCCCGTCGGCGAGCAGTTCCTTCTCGGTGAACGCGGACAGCGAGCAGACGCCGCCGCGCAGATTGGCCCAGTAGGCGTCGAGGTCGGGGGCGCCGGGGAAGCGTCCGCTCATCCCCACGACCGCCACCGCCGGATCGAGGTCGTGCAGTGCGGATTCCTCGGTCGTCATCGCGTCGTGCCCTTTCTGGAACGGAGCTTGTGCAGGGCGGCCCGGCGGTCGCTGCCGCGCCGGGCCGCCTCCTCCTGAGGCGCCCGCTGTCCGGCCGCCCGGTCGAGATGGGCCGCCACGGCGGCGACCGTCGGGTGCCGGAACAGGTCGATCAGGGTGAGGTCCCGGTACTCCGGCTGTTCCTGGAGGGCCGCGAGCACGGTCAGCAGCCGTACCGAATTGCCGCCCAGGTCGAAGAAGTTGTCGTGGACGCCGACCCGGTCCAGGGTCAGCACCTGCTGCCACACCCGGCTCACCCGCCGCTCGGCCAAGCTGTCCGGCGCGGTGTACGACGCGCTCAGCTCGGGGCGCGAGGAGGGTGGTTCGGGCAGCCGGGACCGGTCGATCTTGCCGGAGCGGTTCAGCGGCAGCTCCGGCAGCCGTACGAAGACCTCCGGGACCATGTAGCCGGGCAGCCGGTGGGCGAGCAGGGCCCGCAGGTCCTCGTCCGAGGGGGCGGGGTCCGGCCCGACCACATATGCCACCAGCCGCTGGTCGGCGCCCTCGCCGCGCACCGCCGCCGCGGCCATCGTGACCTCGGGACGGCCCGCCAGCACGGCCTCGATCTCGCCGAGTTCGATCCGGTAGCCGCGCAGCTTCACCTGCGAGTCGCTCCGGCCGAGGTAGTGCAGGACGTCCCGCGCGTCGATCCGGCACAGGTCGCCGGTGCGGTACATCCGGCTGCCGGGCGGGCCGTACGGGTCGGCGACGAACCGTTCGGACGTCATCCCGGGCCGGCCGATGTAGCCGCGCGCCAGCGAGGCACCGGCGACGTACAGCTCGCCCGTCACCCCGACCGGGACCGGGCGCAGCCGCCGGTCCAGGACATAGGCGCGCGTGCCCGGCACGGCATGGCCGATCACCACCGGCTCGCCGGGCCGCAGATCGGCCGTGGTCGAGTACACCGTCGCCTCGCTGGGGCCGTACGCGTTGACGATCCGGCGGCCCTCCTCGCCCAGCCGCTCGACCAGCTCGGCCGGGCACGCCTCGCCGCCGACCGCGAGGGTGCGCAGTTCGGGCAGCGCGCCCGGGGCGCGAGGGAGCGTCATCGCGGCGGACGGCGGCAGGAAGACGTAGGTGATGCGGGAGTCCCGCAGCCGTGCCCGGAGCGCCTCACCGAGTCGCTCGTCCTCCTGCGCGATGTGCAGCTCGGCGCCCGCGACCCAGGGGAAGAACAGGTCGGAGACGGCCACGTCGAAGCCGAACGACACGAACTGCAGGACGCGGTCCGTCTCGGTCACCGGGAACACGGGGCGGACGTTCACCGCGAGGTTGAGCAGGGCGCGGTGCTCGACGGCGACGCCCTTGGGGACGCCGGTGGAGCCGGAGGTGTAGAGGACGTAGGCGAGGTCTTCGGGGGCGCATTCCACGGGGGTGAGCGCGGGTGGCGCCGGCTCCGTGTCCTGGTCCACCCGCAGCTCCGGTACGTCGATTCCCGCCACGCCCGTCGTCTCTGCCGTCGTCAGCAGCAGTGACGTGCCCGAGTTTGTGATCATGTAGGCCAGGCGGGCCGGTGGGTGTGCCGGGTCCAGCGGTACGTAGGCGCCGCCGGCGCGCAGGACCGCGAGGGCGGCGATGCCCATGTCGGCGTCACGGGGGAGGAGGAGGCCGACGCGGTCTCCTCGGAGTACGCCGAGGGTCTGGAGGCGGGCCGCGAGACGGTCGGCCTGGGCCAGGAGGTCGGCGTAGGTCAGGCGTCGGTCGCCGCAGACCAGTGCGGTGGCCTCCGGCCGGGTGGTGGCCCGATCTGCGACGAGGGTCGGGACCAGGTGCGCCTTGGGGGGTGCCGCATTTGGTTGTCGGGCGGCTACAGGGGCGTTGTGGCTGGTCGCGCAGTTCCCCGCGCCCCTTTGGGGCGCTGTCAGCAGGCGCTCCTTCTCGGCCGCCGGAAGCATGGCGATCGTCGACAGCGGGGCGTCCGGGTGGGCCAGGAGCCCGTCCAGCAAGGTCTCGAAGCAGCTCACCCAGCGTCGTACCGTCTCCCCGTCGAACAGGGCGGTGCGGAAGATCAGGTACGCGGCGAGGTCCTCGCCCCAGCGCTCCACCTGGAGGTGGAAGTCGAACTTCGCGGTGTCCAGGGCGACATGGATCCGGTCCACTTCGGCGCCGGCCAGCCGCAGGGTCAGCTCCGTGTCGTCGTCGTAGCCGAAGACCACCTGCACGACCGGGTCGTGGCTGATCTCGCGGGCCGGGGCGACCTCGTCGACGACCGCCTCGAAGGGGGCGTCCTGGTACGGCTGGGATTCCAGCAGCGCGGCGCGCAGCCGGTCGATCAGGTCGGCGTACGACGGGTCGCCGGACAGGTCGACGCGCAGCGCCAGGGTGTTGGTCAGCATGCCGACCATGTCCTGGAGCTCGGGGCGGTCCCGGCCGGAGACGGGGAAGCCGATCACCAGGTCCTCGGAGCCCGAGAGCCGGCTCACGAACGCGGCGTACGCGGCGAACACGGCCATGAACGGCGTGCCGCCGCGGGCCCGTGCCGTCTCGGCGATCCGCTCGCGCACGCGGGCCGGCAGCGTGAACCGTTCGGTGCCGCCCGCCGCCGTACGCACCGCCCCGCGCGGCCGGTCCAGCGGCAGCGCGACCGTCTCCGGGGCACCCCGCAGCCGCTCGGCCCAGTGGGCCACCGAGCCCGCGTACTCGCCCGCCGCCTGCCGCTCACGCTGCCAGGCGGCGAAGTCCGGGAATTGCAGGGGGAGTTCGGGCGCGGTGTGGGGCAGGCCCTTTGTTTCGTTCTCGTACCCCGCGGACAACTCGCGCAGCAGTACGCCCAGGGACCAGCCGTCGCAGACCAGGTGGTGGGCGACCAGCAGGACGCGGTGGCTGCCGTCGGCCACGGCGTACAGGGTGCAGCGCAGCAGCGGGCCGGTCGCCACGTCGAAGGGGCGCGCCGCCTCCGCGCGCATCCGCGCCTCCACCTCGGCCACCGGTACGTCGCGCTCCGCGCGCGGCTCGACCCGGCCCGCCTCGGACACGATCTGGAGCGGCACCCCGTCGGGGCCCGTGCGCAAGACCGTCCGCAGTGACTCGTGCCGGGCGACGAGCGCGTCGAGGGCGCGCCCGAAGGCCGCCGTGTCGAACGGCCCGCGCACGACGAAGGCGGCCGGCACGTGATAGGTGGCGGCACCCGGATCCATGTGGTCAAGGACGAGCAGCCGGGCCTGCGCGTCCGAGGTCGGGAACTCGTACTCCTCGACCGTGTCCTCGTACTCCCCGACCGTGCCGATGTCGTCAGCGGCCATCTGCCTGTGCTCCGTCCCCCGTGCGGTCCCCAGCCGGATCTGCCAGGTCTGCCAGTACGTTCTCCACGGTCGCTGCGATCTCGCCGACCGGTCCCGGTGTGAGCACGTCGCTGTGCTCGCAGTCCAGTTCGTGTACGTCCACCGCGGCCGCGCACGCGCGCCACGCGGCGCCCTTCTCGGCGGTCGTCGCCTCCGCGGCGCGGGTCGCCGAGAAGAGGGTGACCCGGCCGTCGTACGGCGACGGCCGCCAGGCGCGGGCCATCTCGATGTACCGCTCCATGGCGCCGAGCAGGGTGTCGATCCGCTGCCGGTCGAGGTCCGCGAGGAGCGCGCTGTGCGCGTGGACCCGGGCGACCACCTCGGCCCGGTCCAGCGGGCCCGGCCCGGCCGGGACCCCGGGCAGCGTGTTGCGCAGCAGGCTGCCGAGCGCCGTCTGCTCCACCACCGCCGGGTCCAGCGGCACCCGCGCCACCTCGGGCGGCTTCGGCATCGCGTCCACGACGGCGACCAGCGCGACCTCCTCGCCCGCCGCCCGCAGCCGCGCCGCCAGCTCATGCGCGAACGGTCCGCCGAAGGAGCGCCCGAGCAGCAGATACGGTCCGTGCGGGCGCACCGCCCGAATGAGTGGCAGACAGCTCTCGGCCAACTCGCCCAGTGTCCGGGGGAGTTGTCCGCCGTGCAGCACCGGTGTCTGGAGCGCGTACACCGGCCGCCCGGGGGCGAGGTGCGGCAGCAGCGCGGCGTACGCCCAGCCGAGTCCGAGTCCCGGGTGCGGACAGAACAGCGGGGGCAGATCGCCCTCCCGGCGCAGGGGGAGCAGCGGGGCGTACGCGTCCTCCTCCGTGCGCCCGGCGGTGAGTCGGGCGGCGAGCGCGGCCGGTGTCGGGGCCTCGAACAGCGTGGCGGGGGACACCCGGGTCCCGAGTTCCGCGTGGATGCTCGCGGTCAGCCGCAGGGCGAGCAGCGAGTGGCCGCCGTGCGCGAAGAAGTCACCGTCGGGACCGATCGCGTCGACCCCGAGGGCCTGTGCGAACAGTGTGCACAGCCGCTGCTCACGCCCTGGCCGCGCGATCCGTCCGTGCCCCGTCCGGGCCCGCTCCGGCTCGGGTTCGGGCAGCGCGGCCCGGTCGACCTTGCCGTGCGCGGTCAGCGGTACGGCGTCCAGTCGCGCCCACGCCGACGGCATCAGATGCGCGGGCAGCGTGCGCGCCGCGTGCTCGCGTACGAGGTCCAGATCACCGCCCACGACATACGCGACCAGCCGCTTGCCGCCGCCGGGCCCCGGGTGCGCGGCGACCACGGCCCGCTCCACGCCGGGGCAGACGGCCAGGGCGGCCTCCACCTCGCCGGGCTCGATCCGGAAGCCGCGTACCTTGACCTGGTCGTCGCCGCGGCCCACGAACTCCAGCTCACCGCCGGGGAGGCGGCGCACCAGGTCGCCCGTGCGGTACATGCGGGTGCCGGGCGGCCCGAACGGGTCGGCGACGAAGCGCTCGGCGGTCTGGCCCGGACGGTTCGGATAGCCATGGGCGAGCCCGCTGCCCGCGATGTACAACTCGCCCACCGCACCGGCCGGTACCGGGCGCAGCAGACGGTCGAGGACATGGGTGCGGGAGTTGTCGAGCGGCCGCCCGATGGGCACGGACGGGCCGACGTCCCCCGTCACCGGGTGGGCCGTGGCGAACACGGTCGTCTCCGTGGGCCCGTAGCCGTTGACCACCCGGGTGCCGGGGCACCGCTCGCGCACCCGCCCGACCGCCTCGGGGTCGAGCACGTCCCCGCCCGCCCACACCTCGCGGACGGTGCCGAGCACCTCGGGCGCGATCTCCGCCACGGTGCGCAGGAGTTCGGCGGTGAGCCACAGCCCGGTGACCCGTCCCTCGGGCAGCAGCCGCTTCAGCAGGTCGGGGGTGACGGGGCCGGGCGGTGCGACCACGACGGTGCCGCCGTTGAGCAGCGGTACCCACGTCTCGTACGTCGAGGCGTCGAAGGTGTGCGGGCTGTGGAGCAGCACACGCTCGTGCGCACCGCCCGCAAAACGACCGTCCGACGCCAGCTCCACGACGGCCCGATGCGGGGTGACGATGCCCTTGGGCTCACCCGTCGAGCCGGAGGTGTACATCACGTAAGCGGCGGATTCGGCGTGCACGGGCGCGGAGGGAGGAGTGGCAGCCTCAGGGCCGAAGGGCTCCAATACGCTTATCTCGATGGGGAGTTGTACGTCCCCGTCAGTCACCGCGACCTTCGCACAGGCCGCCCTCGCCAGCGCCGCCAGCCGTCCGGCCGGAGCCCCCGGATCCAGCGGCAGACAGCACCCGCCCGCCTTCAGCACCGCCAGCTGCGCGACGACCATGGCCACGGACCGGGCCAGCGGCAGCGCGACCGTGTCGCCGGGCCGTACTCGCGCCTCCCGCAGCCGCCCGGCCAGGGCGCCGGAGGCCGCGTCGAGACGGCCGTACGTCAGCACCTCGCCGTCCGACTCGACGGCCGGCGCGTCGGGCGTACGGGCCGCCTGCGCGGCGAAGCGCCCGGGGATGCTCAGGGCGCCGGACAGCTCACGGGTCGGGCCCTCGGCCAGGGCGAGCAGCTGCCGCCGCTCCTCCCATGGCAGGACGTCGAGCCGGTCGGCGGGCGTGTCGTGCGCGGACGTCAGCGCCTCGAAGGCACGCACCAGGCGGGCCGCGACCGTGGCCGCCGGGCTGCCTCCCCGGCAGCTGACCCGCAGCAGCATCCGTTCCCCGGCGACGACGGCGATCGTCACCGGGTAGTGCGTCGCGTCCCGCGTCTCGACCAGTTCCACGGCCAAGGCAGGGCCCTCGGCGCGCGGGAAGTTCTCGAAGGCCAGGACCGTGTCGAAGAGTTCGCCCGCCCCGGCCGCCCGCTGCACCCGCGACAGCCGTACGTGGTGATACGGCGCCAGCCGCAGCTGCTCGCGCTGCACCCGGGCCAGCAGTTCGTCGACGCCCTCACCGGAGCGCAGCGCGATCCGCACCGGCAGCGTGTTGATGAACAGCCCCACCATCCGCTCCACGCCGGGCAGATCGTGCGGCCGCCCCGAGACGACCGCGCCGAAGACCAGGTCCTCGGAGCCGGTCGTGCGGGCCAGCACCAGCGCCCACGCGGTCTGCGCCACGGTGTTGACGGTGACGCCCGCGTCGGCCGCGCGCCGGGCGATCGCCGCCGTCAGCTCGGGCGTGAGCTCGACGCCGACCGTGTCCTCAGGGGCGTCGGGGTCGTCCGGCGCGAGCGGCGCATGCCGGGTCAGCCCGGCGAGCGCAGCATGCCAGGCCGACTCCGCCCGGCCCTGGTCCTGCCCCTTCAGCCACACCAGGTACTGCTTGAACGGCACCGCGGGCGGCAGCTCCGCGCCGCCGCCCTGTGTCGTCAGCGCCTCCAGGTCCCGCGCGAGCAACGGCAGCGACCAGCCGTCCAGCAGGATGTGGTGGAGGGTCAGCAGCAGCTCGCCGCCCTCGTCGTGCCGGACCAGCGTGGCCCTCAGCAGCGGCGGGCGGGCCAGATCGAAGCGACGGTCGCGGTCCTCGGCCGACAGCCGGGCGAGCTCCGCCGCGACCTCGCCCGGCGGGTGCCCGGTGCGGTCGATCTCCGTCCAAGGGAGTCGCACCGCGCGCGGGATCACCTGCACCGGCCGCTCGACGTGCTCGTGCCGGAAACACGCCCGCAGGTTCGGGTGCCGCTCCAGCAGTCCCGCGACCCCGGCCCGCAGGGCCTCACCGGAGACGCCGGGCGCGATCCGGAACCGGGCCTGCACCAGATACGGGTCCGGCCGCTCAGGATCGCGCAGGGCGTGGAAGAACAGACCCTCCTGGGCGGGGGAGAGCGGCAGCACGTCCGCGATCCGGCCGCCCATCAGTCGTCCCCCTCGTCGTCGAAGCCGAGGTCCAGATCTCCCTCCAGCAGGGCCAGTTGGTCCGAGGACAGGTCGACCAGCGGGAAGTCGGAGCCGGTGTGGCCGCCCGTGCCGTCCCGGCGGGCGTGCTCGACCAGCACCTCGATCGCCTCGCACCACAGCCGCGCGAGCGCGAGCACCGCGTCCTCGCCGAGCACTCCACGCGCATACGAGAACGTGGCGCTCAGGCACGGCCGCCCTGCGCTCCGCTCCAGGACGACCGCGTCCACCTCCACGGCATGCCCGAGCGGCAGTGCCTCGGCGGCCATGCCGAGCAGCTCGCCGTCGGCCGTGTCGCCGCCGGAGAACCGGCCCAGGTAGTTGAACCGCAGGTCGGGCACCGGCAGCAGGGCCAGCTTCGGTGCGGTGTCCGGGTTGAGGTGGCGCAGCAGCCCCCAGCCCAGGCCACCCGACGGCACCGACCGCAGCCGCTCCTTGACCTGCTTGAGCGCCTCACCGGCGGCGTCCCGCGCGGGCTGCCAGAAGTCCGCACCGAGCGCGGCGCCCGCGTCCAGCCGGACCGGGTACTGGGTGGTGAACCAGCCGACGGTACGGGAGACGTCGGCCGGCCGGGACAGCCCCTCACGGCCGTGGCCCTCCAGGTGGACCAGCAGACCGGTGCCGGATCCCCGGCTCCGTACCGCCGCGGCCGCCAGCGCGGTCAGCAGGACCGCGTCCGCACCGCAGTGGAAGACCTCCGTCACCTCGGACAGCGCCGCCCCGGTGACCTCGGGCGTCAGTTCGACGGTGAGCACGGCACGGCTCGCCCCGGCACCCCGGCCGCCCGCGATCCGAGCGTCCGAGCCGCCCAGCACCCCTTCCCACCAGGCCGACTCCACATCGGCCTGCTCGGGCCGCACCGCCTCCTCGGCCAGCAGCCGCGCCCAGCGCGCGAAGGACGTGCCCGGCGGCTGAGGCAGCGGCTCCCCGGCCAGCGCGGCGGCCAGCTCGGGGCCGAGGAGCCGCCAGGACACCCCGTCGGACGCGAGATGGTGCACCGTCAGCAGCAGCGGGCCCGGTCGCTCCTTGTCCGCGTCGAGCCAGGCGGCCCGCAGCATCTCGCCCCGCTCGGGGTCGAGCCGCACCGCGGCGGCCAGTTCGTCGGCCCGTTCCCGGGGATCGGCACCGGCGGGCACCGCGACACGCTCGACCGTCACGTCGGGCACGGCCTCGCCGATCTCCAGCTCCCCGTCCACCAGCCGCATCCGCAGCGCACCGTGCCGCTCGACCAGCACGCGCACGGCCGCCTCGACCCGCTCAGGGCCCACGCCCGCCGGCACCGGGAACAGCATCGACTGCGTGAACGCCGCCGCGTCCCCGCCCTGTTCACGCCACCAGCGCATGACCGGCGTCAGCGGGAAACGCCCCGTGCCGGCGTCCTCGCCGAGGCCCGCGGTCTCCCGAGCCGTCAACGCGAGCGCGGCCGGCGTACGGGCCGTGAAGACATCACGCGGCGTGACACCGAGCCCCGCCCCCGCCGCCCGCCCCGCCAGCTGGATCGCCATGATGCTGTCGCCGCCGAGCCGGAAGAAGTCGTCGTCGGCGCCGACCCGTTCGACACCGAGCACCTCCTCGAACAGGGCGCACAAGGCGACCTCGCGCTCTCCCTCCGGGGCCCGTCCGCCGCCACCCGGACGGCTCCCCGGGGCGGGCAGCGCCGCCCGGTCCAGCTTGCCGTTCGGCGCCAGCGGCAGCGCGTCCAGCACCACCACGTCCGCCGGCACCATCGCGGCGGGCAACCGCCCGGCGGCGTACGCCAGCAGCGCGTCCGGCACCGGCTCGCAGCCGTCGCCGCCGACGACGTACGCGACCAGCCGAGGCCTCCCCGGCCGGTCCTCCCGTACGACGGCCAGCGCCCGCTCCACCGACGGGTGCCCGGTCAGGACGGCCGCGATCTCACCCGGCTCGATCCGCTGGCCCCGGATCTTCACCTGGTCGTCGGAGCGGCCCAGGTACTCCAGTTGCCCGTCGTCCCGGCGGCGCGCCAGATCCCCGGTGCGGTACATGCGCGTGCCGGGCGCCCCGTACGGGTCGGCGACGAACCGCTCGGCACTCGCCCCCGGCCGGCCCAGATACCCGTACGCCACCCCCGGCCCCGCCAGATACAGCTCGCCGCACACTCCCGGCGGCACCGGCCGCAGCCGCTCGTCGAGGACGTACGCGCGCGTGCCCGGCAGCGGGGCGCCGATGGGCGGGGGCGTGCCGTCGCCGGTGAGCGGCCCGGAGACGGTGGCGGCGACGGTGTACTCGGTGGGCCCGTACGCGTTGTGGAACCGCCGCCCACCGACGGCCCAGCGGGCCACCAGCTCCGGCGGACAGGCCTCCGCGCCCACGGCCAGCGACCGCAGCTCCGGATACTCCCCGGCCGGGAGGGACGCAAGCACCGACGGCGGAAGCATCGCTGCACTGATCCTCATCCCGGTCAGCACATCGGCCAACCCGCGCCCGACGAGAGGCCCTTCCGGCGGCACGACCAGGGCCCCGCCGGACCCGAACGCCATGCACATCTCGGCCACGGAGATGTCGAACGCGGGAGACCCGAGTTGGAGAACCCTGGCGTCCGGACCCAACGCCATGGACTTCACGAGCCCCTGAGCGAGGGCGGCCAGGCCGGTATGCGGGACGACAACGCCCTTGGGCCGCCCGGTGGACCCGGAGGTGTATATGACATACGCCGACGTCAGCGCCCCAAAGGGGCGCGGGGCTGTATTCGATGTGCGGCTACCGCCGCGTGGGCGCGACAAGCCACGACGGCGCGTCAGTCGCTCGACAGCCTTTCCCGGCAATTCCAGCGAATCGCCCAGTACAACGGTCGGCACATCCGCATCGACCGGCACCCCCCGCGCACCCACCACCACCAGCACGGGCGCGGCATCCTCCAGCGCCCCCCGAATCCGCTCGGCCGGATAGTCCGGATCCACCGGCAGATACGCGGCACCGGCCCGCTGCACCGCCAGCAGCGCAACCGTCATCGCGGCACCGCGGCCCGGCGCAAGGGCAACGACCTCCCCCGGCCCCACGCCGTACCCGGCGAACGCCGCGGCCAACTCATCGACGCGCTCGTCGAGTTCGGCATAGGTCAACGCCAGCGACCCCGACTCGAGTGCGAGCGCGTCCGGCGCAACAGCCGCCCGCCGGGCCACCATCTCGGGCAGGGACAGCGGCTCAGGAGCGGCGGGGCCGACGCCTACCTCCAGCACCCGCCGTGCGTCCGCCCCGGACACCAGACCGACCTCGGTGACCGGCACCCCGGGCTCCGCCGTGAAGCGCCGCAGCAGCTCCAGATAGGCATCGGTCCAGTGCCGCACGGCCTCCGCGCCGAACACAGCCGTACGGATCTCGAAACTGCCGTCCATCGCCCCGGTGCCGTCGTCGGAGTCCCGGACGATGCCCACGAGATCGTGCTCACCGCCGGTGTGGATCCGCTCGGGCTCGCTGAACTCCCTCAGCGCGGCCACGCTGCGCTGCTGCGTGAGGTGCATGAACACCCACTGGAACAGCGGCGAGCGCCCGGCGCTGCGGTCGGGCGCGACCGCCGACACGATCCGGCCCACC
Organism: Streptomyces coerulescens; assembly: GCF_042657965.1. Lineage (NCBI taxonomy): Bacteria > Bacillati > Actinomycetota > Actinomycetes > Kitasatosporales > Streptomycetaceae > Streptomyces > Streptomyces coerulescens. Next base: position 125,828 of record NZ_JBHSKM010000001.1, on the reverse strand, counting down.
GGCACGTCCGCGTTGGCCATCAGCTCGGGGAAGTCGGCCGCGAACCGCGCCAGCACATCGGCGAAGGAGTCCCCGGGCCGGATCCGCCAGCGGGTCGGGATGGCGTTCATGACGTATCCGATGACCCGCTCCAGACCCTTGGCGGCCCGGTTGGCCGTCGGAGTGCCGAGCACCATGTCGTCGGCGCCGGTGAGCCGGTGCGCGAGGACCGCGAAGGCCGCCATAAGGACGACGTAGACGGACGCGCCGCGCTCCCGGGCCAGGGCGCGCACGGCCCGGGCGGTCGGGGCGTCCACACGGAACGGGATCTGGGCGATCTCCTCCGAGGTGCCCGCGCGGGCCCCGGGCACGGTCAGCGGACCCGGCGGCTCGGCGAGATAGCGGCGCCAGAACGCCAGCCGCGCCTCGAAGACACCGGACGCCTCCAACTCGCCCTGCCAGGAGGCGAAGTCGGCGTACTGGATACGAGGCCGGGTCGGCGCAGTGCCCGCCGTGGCCGAGCGCAGCGCCCCGTGGGCCTCGGCGAACTCGGCCTGGAGCACGTCGAAGGACCACCAGTCGGCGATGACGTGGTGCAGGCTCAGCATCAGCGTGGTCCGCCGGTCGTCGACGGTGACGAAGCGGGCCCGCATCAGCGGTTCGCCCGCCAGATCGAAGGGGCGGCGCCGGAAGGTCTCGAAGGCCTCGGCGATCGTGACGCCGGTGCCCCGCAGGTCCTCCCGCTCCAGACGGAACCGCTCCTCGGGCGGGAAGGTGACGGTCAGCGCGCCCGGCTCACCGCCGATCCGGGCCCGCAGGACGTCGTGGTTCGCGCGCACGAGCGTCAGCGCCGTCTCCAGCAGCCCGGGGTCCATCGGGGCGTCGAAGTGGTAGGCACAGCACAGGTTGAGCGCCGGAGTGCCGGGGTACAGCGACTCGTACACCCACAGGTCCTCCTGCGCCGGACCGAGCCGCACCGGCCCCTCCCCGTCGCGTGCCGGCACGACCGCCGGGATCAGCCCCACCTGCCCGGACTCCACCAGCCGCCGCATCAGCCGGACCCGCTGCTCACCACTGAGCGCGGTGAACCGCTCGGCCATCGAAGCGCCGCCCGCCGCCACCGTACTCCCCGTCACGCCACGTCCTCCCGCAGCTCCGCCAGCCGGTGCAGCCCGGCGAGCACCTCGTCGCGGCCGAGGCCGAAGTCCACGAAGCAGGCGACCTCGTCGCAGCCCAGCTCACGCAGATCGGCGAGCATCTTCCGGCAGGTCCCGGCGGAGCCGAGCAGGCTGCCCCAGGTCAGATACCGGTGGAAGGCGAACTCGGCGAGCAGCGCGGTCTGTTCCTCGGTGAGCTCCGCCGTCGCCCTGTCGGCCGTACGGTTCGCTGTGGTCTGCCGCACGTAGGAGCGCAGATACCGCTTCAGCGGCTCCGCGGCCAGCCGCCGCGCCTCCTCGTCGTCCGCGCCGACGAACGTGTGCGCCATCAGCGTCACCCGGCCGTGTGCGTCGGTGCCGCCCTGGTCGGGGGCGGTGGCGCAGGCGGCCCGGTAACGGGCGATCCGCTCGGCGAGTTCCTCCCGGCTCTGCCCGACGGTCGCCGCGAGCACCCCGGTCCGCAGCCCTCCGGCCGCCTCCCAGGTCGCGGGGTTGCCGGAGCTGGTCAGCCACAGCGGCAGGGTGTCCTGCACGGGCCGGGGCTGCGGCCGGACGCTGACCGTGGCGCCGGTGCCGTCGGTGAACTCGGCGGCCTCGCCCGCCCACAGCCGCCGCAGCAGCGGGATGTCGCGCAGGGTCCGCTCCCGGCGGTCGTCGTAGTTGTCTGGCGCGAGCACGAAGTCGGCGGAGTGCCAGCCCGTCGCGGCCGACAGCCCGATCCGGCCGTGCGAGAGGTTGTCGACGACCGCCCAGTCCTCCGCGATCCGCAGCGGATGGTGCAGCGGCAGGATCACGCTGCCCGCCCGGATGTTGATCCGTTCGGTCGCCACCGCGAGCGCCGCGCTGAGCACCGGCGGGCTCGGGAACACCTGGCCCACCTGCTGGAAGTGCCGCTCGGGTGTCCAGATCGCGTGGAAGCCGAGCCGGTCCGCGGTACGGGCGACGGTGAGGATGTCGTCGTAGGGCTCGCTGTGCCGCGGCGGGCCGTCGGTGGGGGTGTCGGCGCCGAAGAACATCACGCTCAGGTCCATGGCACCTCCTTCTGGCCGGTGTCGGTACGGTCTGTACGGTCGGTGCGGCCGGGCCGCCGGGGAACGCGCGGCCGGCGCGGAATGGGTGCCGGTGCCGCGGGGGCCTCGGCCGGCGCCCGCTCCAGCTCGGCGGCGAGCGCGGCGACCGTGGGCGAGGTGAACAGCTGGGCGGCGGTCACCGTGCGTCCGGCGCCGGTGAGGCGGGCCGCGACCCGCACCGCGCGCAGGGAGTTGCCGCCCAGCCGGAAGAAGTCGTCGTGCGGGCCGACGCGTCCGACGCCGAGGACCTCGGACCACACGGCGGCGATCTCCCGCCGCAGGGCCGAGTCCGCCGGGCCGCTGTCGGCGCGGGCGGGGGTGAGCACCGCGTCCCGCGCCGGGTCCGCCCGCCGGGGCGGCTCGGGGAGCGGAAGCCGGGACAGCGGCAGGTCCGGCTCGGCGGCCGCCGCGCGCAGCGCCTCGACGACCGCGTCCGCCAGCCCGTTCGCGAACTCCGGCTCCAGACACGAGGTCCGGTACTCGAAGACCAGCGTCATGCCGTCCGGCGCGCCTGCCGCGGTGTGGTCGTCCGTCACGTCCACCAGCAGTTCGAACCGGGCCGCGCCGGTCCGCAGCGGCTGAACGCCACGCGCGGCGCCCGGCAGGCCGACCTCGGCGCGGGCATTGTTCTGCAACGCCAGCACCACCTCGGTGAACGGCTGCCGCCCCGGCGGACGTACGGGGCTCAGCGCGTCCACGACCTCCTCGAACGGCACGTCCTGGTGCGCGAAGGCGTCCAGCGCCGTCTCCCGGATCCGCGCGAGCAGCTGCCGGGCGGTCGGGTCGCCGGAGGCGTCGGTGCGCAGCACCAGCATGTTGACGAAGAACCCGACGACGTCGTCCACGGTGCCGTCGTGCCCACGCCCGGCGATCGGCGACCCGACCGCGAGATCCTCACCCGCCCCGGCCCGCACCAGCGCGGCGGCGAGGGCCGCGTGCAGGGCCATGAACAGCGTGGCGCCCTGCTCCCGAGCCGCCTCGACGATCCGTGCGTGCTCCCGCGCGTCCAGCCGCCGTACGACGGTCTCGGCGTCCCGGCCCGGCACGGCGGGCCGTCCGGGACGGCGGGGCAGCAGCGGACCGCCGGGCGCCAGACCGGCCAGAGATGTGCGCCAGAAGGCGAGTTGGTCCGAGGCGAGCGACCCGGGATCGTGCACCGCGCCGAGCCGCTCCTGCTGACGGCGGGCGAAGTCGGCGTACGCCACGGGCAGGGGTTCCGGCTCCGGCGCGGTTCCGGCGGCGCGGGCGGCGTAGGCCCGCGACAGGTCCCGGAACAACGGCGGCAGGGACCAGCCGTCGCCCGCGATGTGATGCAGCACGAGCAGCAGCGCGTGTTCGCCGGGCCGGTCGATGACGCTGAACAGCACGGCGTGCAGCGGCAGTTCGGCGGCGAGGTCGAACCGGTGCCGGGCGGCCTCCTCGACGGCCTTCGCCAGCTCGCCCGCGCCGACCTCGACCTGCCGCAGCCGCGGCCGCGCCGCGGCACCGTCCAGCACCCGCTGCCGCGGCTCGCCGTCGGTCTCCTCGAACACGGTCCGCAGCACCGTCTGCCGCGCCGCCACGTCCCCGAGCGCCGCCCGCAGCGCCGCCGTATCGACCGCCCCGTGCAGCCGCACCAGCACCGGCAGGGTGTACGCGGCGCCCGCGTCGACCCGGTCCAGGAACCACAGACGCCGCTGCGCGTACGAGAGGGGGTGCGTGTCATCGGCCGGGAGCGGGGTGGACGCGGCCGAACCGTCGTCCTTCCGCGCCGTCTCCTCCACGTGCGGCAGCAGGGCCGTCTCGTCCACGTGCGGCAGCAGCGCCGCCGGCGTCCGGCACTCGAACAGGGTGCGTACGCCGACCCGCGCGCCCAGCGTCAGCCGGATCCGGCCCAGCAGCCGGGCCACCATCAGCGAGTTGCCGCCGAGCGTGAAGAAATCGTCCTCCGGGCCGACGGACGCGACCCCCAGCACCTCGGAGAACAGCCCGCACAGTGCTTCCTCGACCGGCCCCGACGGCCGCCGTCCGGCCGCCGAGCCGAGCGAGCCGGTGACCGGGCCGGGCTCCGGCAGGGCGGCGCGGTCCAGCTTGCCGTTGGGGGTCAGGGGCAGGGCGTCCAGCAGTACGAAGGCCGCCGGGACGAGATAGTCCGCCAGGAGACGAGCCGCGTGCTCGCGTAACTCCCCTTCCGAGGGCCGACGCACGTCCCGCGGGACGACGTACGCGACGAGCCGCTTCTCGCCCGTGCTGTCCGGGCGGGCGACCACGGCGGCCCGGACCACGTCCGGATGGCCCGCCAGAACCGTCTCCACCTCGCCGGGCTCCACCCGGAACCCACGGATCTTCACCTGGGAATCGGCCCGCCCGAGATATTCCAGCACCCCGTCCGCCCGCCGCCGCACCAGATCCCCGGTGCGGTACATCCGCTCGCCCGGGGGCCCGTACGGGTCGGCCACGAACCGCTCTGCCGTCTGCTCCGGCCGGCCGCGGTAGCCGAGGGCGACGCCCGCCCCGGCCGCGTACAGCTCACCCGTCCCGCCGTCCGCGACGGGCCGCAGCCCCTCGTCCAGCACCCGCAGCCGCTTGCCGGCGAGCGGGCGTCCGATCGGCACCGGCCGCCCGTCCCGCACCTCCTCGGCGGTGACCGGATGGACGGTCAGGAAGACCATGCCCTCGACCGGGCCGTAGCCGTTGCTCAGCCGCAGCCCCGGGTGGCGCGCGAGCGCGCGGGCCGCGTGGGCGGGTGACAACGGCTCGCCGCCGACGATCAGTTCCCGTAGACCGTCCAGGGCCCTCGGGTACTCGTCCACGACCACGTGGAACAGGGACGCCGAGAGATACAGGGAGGTGACGGCGTGCCGGGCGACCAGGTCGGCCATCACCACCGGGTCGGGGCGCTGCCCCGGGTGCAGTACGCACAGGCCGCCGTTCAGCAGCGGCCCCCACAGCTCCAGCGCGAACGCGTCCCACGACACCGGGGAGCACTGCAACCACACCGCGCCGGCCCCGAAGGAGGCGAAGTCCTGCCCGGTCAGCGTCCCGGTGATCGCGGCGTGGGAGGCGACGATGCCCTTGGGACGGCCGGTGGAGCCGGAGGTGAACATGACGCAGGCGGGGTCGTGCGGCCGTACGGCCACAGCGCGGGGCTCGATCCGCCGAGCCTGCTCCGCGTCCTCCACCGCCACCGACAGGGCGGCGGTCACCGGCTGCCGGTCCCCCCGGCGGGACACCACGACACCGACCCCCGCGTCGGCCGCCATTCCGCGCAGCCGCTCCGCCGGGAAGTCCGGGTCGAGCATCACATGGCCGGCACCGGCCTTCAGCGTGCCGAGCAGTGCCACCACCATCTCGGCGGACCGCTCCAGGTACACCCCGACCAGGGCCCCCGGCCGTACACCGCGCCCGCGCAGCAGCGCCGCCAACCCGTCGGCGCGCGCGTCGAGTTCGCCGTAGGTCAGCCGTTCCCCGCCGTGCACCAGCGCGGTCGCCGCCGGTGTCCGTCGGGCCTGTTCGGCGAAGAGTTCATGCACACCGTGCAACGCCCCCGTTGCTCCCATCTCAGGCGTCTGCGCCCGCGGGGGTGGGACGTATGTCCGTCCAGCGCTCCTCGACGAAGGCGAGGCACTCGGCACGGCTGCTCGCGGTCAGTGCCACGTCCCACCCGTCCGGCACGGCGATCCCGTCGGGCCACAGTGAGTACTGGCCCTGGGCGTTGGTGAGGACGAGATAGGTCCCGTTCTCGTCCTCGAAGGGATTGGTGGTCATGGTCAGCCCTCCACGAGTGCTTTGTTCTCGGGGGTGTCGGGTTTGTCCGTCCCCGTGGTACCGGTGGACTCGGCGCTGTCGGTGGGCACCGTGGAGTCCGCGTCGTCGTCGGTGACATCGGGCAGCAGCGAGTCGATCTCCCGCACCGTGCGCCGGGACATGCTGAGCACCGCGACGGTGATGCCGCACAGGCCCGCGACGAGCAGCATGGCGGCCATGCCGCTGCCGGGCCCGTCCCCGAGGAGTGGCCCCAGCACCACGAAGACGCCGCTGCCGTCCGCGGCCTGCGGTTCGAAGACGTGGTCGGCCAGCGGGCCGGAGACCGCGGTGGCCAGCGGTACGGAGATCTGCGACAGGAACATCACCGCGCCGAAGACCCGGCCGTGCCACTCCTGCGGAACCTTCGTCTGCACGATCGCCTGCATCGTGCCGTTGATCATCGGCATCAGCGCCGCGCCCACCAGGATGGCCGCGCACCAGCCGACCACCTCGCCCGCCAGCGCCATCGCCACCTGGGCGGACAGACACATGCCGATGATCCCGAGCAGCATGCCCCGGGCCCGGTTCCGCGGCCCGCTCCAGGCCGCCATCAGCAGCCCGCCCGCGACCCCGCCGACCCCGATCGCGGTGTTGACGCTCGCCAGCGCCGAGGTCTCGCCGCCGGAGCGGGCCAGCACCATGGGCTGTACGGCGGCGAAGCCGAAGACCATGACCAGGTTGACGCAGCAGAAGGCCAGCATCAGATCGCGCAGGCTCGGGAAGCGGAAGAGGAACCGCATCCCCTCGACGGCCTCGGCGACGAGCTTCTTACGCGGACCGCCGGCCGCCTCCGCCGCCGGACCGTTGTCCCCCTTCATCCGTACGACCCGGATCGCGGCCAGCGCGAGAGCGAAGCTCACCAGGTCGGCGACGAGGATGAAACCGAGCCCGGAGAACGCCACCAGCAGTCCGCCGAGGGCCGGGCCGCCGACATCGGCGGTGCTCTTGGCGCTCGCCAACAGGCTGTTCGCACGCTGGAGCCGGCTCTTGTCCACCAGCAGCGGGACGGCGGCGCCGAGCGCCGGGAACTGGAACGCGGCGGCACCGCCGAGCAGCATGACCGCCCCGTAGACCTCCCAGGTGCGCAGCCCTCCGGTGAAGTGCAGGACGGCGAGCAGCGCCACGACCAGCAGCCCCCCGCCGTCCGCGAGCTGGAGCGCCGTACGCCGCTTGACGCGGTCGACGAAGGCCCCGGCGAGCGGACTCAGCAGCACCTGGGGGAGCAGCGCGCACAGCGAGAGGGTGGTCAGCGCGGTCGCCCGGCCGGTGGCCGACCAGGTCTCGAAGACGAAAGCGAACCGCAGGACGGAATTGCCGACCAGTGACACCGCCTGCCCGCTCCACACGAGCATGAAGGGACCCATGCCGGTGAACCGGCCGTTCTTTCCCCCGTCGTGCGCGGTGTCGTCCTGCGAGCGCGCCGCATCGGCCACGTGCTACCCCCGTCGAATGTGGCTTCCGGTCGAGAACCCTAGTTCGAAGTGACCGGCCGCACAGCCCTGATCATGAAAGGCGTCCGAGAAGCCCTCACGGACGGGCCGCCGCGACCGAGAGGTCCGTGCGCTGACGGGCTCGTACCGGGACAAGAGCCGGTCACCTCGTAGGCACCTACGAATAATTGACGACACAAGGACATTCGGGGCGTCTGGAAGAAAGGTGCCGCCCCCGGACACCTCGGCCGCCGTCCAGCAGCGGATCCCGTACCCGCCCTCCCCGTCAAGGGTGGCATTCTCCCGCTGGTTGACCGATGGACTGGCCCGACCAACTGCGGTCTCCCTAGGATGTGTTGTCGGCGAGGTGATCTCCTCGGCCGTCCTGCCCCTGGGGGAAGCCATGGAGCCTGGAAAGCTGTCCACGTCGATCGATGCCGCGGTCCCCACGGCCGCGCGCATGTACGACCACTACCTCGGAGGCAAGGACAACTACGCCTCGGACCGAGCCGCCTGCGAAGAGCTGGACAAGGTCGTCCCCAGTACCCGGGCCCTCGCCCTGAACAACCGGCGCTTCCTGCAGCGCGTGGTCGGGACCCTGGCCGGCGAGTTCGGCATCCGGCAGTTCCTCGACCACGGCTCCGGCCTGCCCACCCAGAACAACGTCCACCAGGTCGCCCAGGCCGTCGACCCCGGCTCGCGCGTGGTGTACGTCGACAACGACCCGATGGTCCTGGTCCACGGCCGCGCCCTGCTGGACCAGAACAACAACACCGCCGTCATCCACGCCGACATGCGCGAGACGGACCTGATCTTCTCCCACCCGGACACCGAGCGCCTGATCGACTTCTCGCAGCCGGTGGCGGTGCTGTTCAACTCGGTGTTCCACTGCATCCCGGACAGCGACACCGACGGCCCGCTCGCCGTGGCCCAGCGGGTGCGCGAGCGTCTGGCGCCCGGCAGCTTCATGGTGATGTGCCAGCTGGTCAGCGAGGACCCCGAGGTCCGCAAGTTCGTCACCGACTTCATGGACCAGGCGACGCAGGGCCACTGGGGCCGGGTGCGTCAGGAGAAGGACGTCGCGGCGTACTTCGACGGCCTGGAGATCCTCGAACCCGGCCTGGTGGAGGTTTCCACCTGGCGCCCCGACACCGAGGTGGCACCGCGTCAGCTCACCCAGGAGTGGATCGAGTTCGGTGGCGTGGGCCGACTGCCGTAGCGCCGATGGCGTAGCGACCGGAGAGCGCGGGAGCGGCGGCATCGCCGCTCCCGGGGCTGAGCGTGCGTGGGTGTATCGCTCCCGGGGCTGAGCGTGGCCGGGTGTATCGCTCCTGGGGCAGGAGTGGCCGGGTGTATCGCTCCCGGCCGGGGTGCTTCCTTCCGGCGGGAGTGCTTCCGTGCCCACCGCTCCTCCGCGGGAGCCCCACTGGGAGCCGGAGTGCTTCCCATGCGCACCGCTCCTGGCGGGAGCCGCGCTGGGCGCCCGCTATGCGTACCGCTTCATCGTCTCGCGCAGCCGCTCAAGCGACTCGCGCGGATTGAGGGCCTCGTCGCCCAGGCGGTCCAGGGCGAGCCGGTACTCCTCGGTCTCGTCGCGGTCCTCCAGGAAGGCCGCGCTCTTGATGTGCTCCAGATAGACGATGTCGGGCAGATCGACGCCGCCGAAGCGGAGATAGGTGATCGGCATCGCGGGCGCCGAGGCGTTGGTGACGTCCAGCGGCACGATCTGCACGGTCACATGCGGCCGCTGGGCCATCTCCACGAGATGCTCCAGCTGCGCGCGCATCACCTCACGGCTGCCCAGGACCCGCAGCAGCACCGACTCGTCGACGACCGCCCACAGCTGGGGCGCGTCCGGGCGGTGCAGCAGCTGGCGCCGGCGCATCCGCAGCTCCACGCGCCGCTGCACCTCGCGCGCCGGCGCGGCCGGCAGTCCGCGCTCGACGACGGCCCGGGTGTAGTCGTCGGTCTGCAACAGGCCCGGTACATACTGGAGTTCAAAGGTACGGATGGCCGTCGCGGCCTCCTGGAGCCCGACCAGCCGGTCGAACCACTCCGGCATCAGCCGCTTGTCATAGCGCTGCCACCAACCCGGTTCGCCGGCACGCCGCAGCAACTGGAGCAGCACCGAGGCTTCGTACTCCTCGGTGCGGTAGTGCTCCAGCAGGGCACGCACGTCCGCCTCCGTCGGCGGCTCTTGCCCGCCTCGATGCGCGAGAGCTTCGCCGGACTGAATCCCACGGCCCGCGCGACCTGGTCCTGGGACAGCCCGAGGTCCTCGCGGAGACCCGCCAACTGGACGCCGACCAGCATCTTCAGCAGGGTCGGCGCGGGCTCGGTCCGCTCCAGATAGGGTTCGAGGCGGGAGATGCGAGGTGACTCGGGTGACATCCTGACTCCCCGTAGACCGGCATACGACAGACCGCATTATCGCATCCCGCCGCCTCGTGGCGCCGAAACCGCGAGAAGTGGAAGGCTCAACTTCCGTTCACGGGCGGCGTTTCGCCCTTCGCCGATCTGTACCGGATGTTCCCGGGCGGACGTCCGTGTCACGCCAGGTGGTCGAACTCTCCTTCCTTCGCGCCGGCCAGGAAGGCGGCGATCTCGGCGGGCGTGTAGACGAGGGCCGGTCCGTCGGGGTGGCGGGAGTTGCGCATCGCGACACTGCCGTCGCCCAGGGCGGCCACCTCGACGCAGTTGCCCTCGGCATTGCTGTGCCGGCTCTTGATCCAGCGGACGCCCAACGAGTCTGCCCGTACGCCGTTCGGTGCTGTTGGCACTGCACTCTCCTTGCTCACGTTCCGTCACGCGCGTGCCCGACGCCCCCGTGGGCCCGGGCCGCACCACGTGCTCCGCCACGACATCTCACGCGAAATTTCCCGTGAAATTGCACGGAGAGGCCGTCGGCGTGGATAATAGCCCTTGGCGTCAAGTGCAGTGCGGACGCCCAGTCCTGACCGTGTATCAGGGGAGACGTTGTGTCGTTACCTGCGTACGAAGGGCTCCGACTGCCCCGTGGCGCTGCCTCACATGAGGCGTTGACGACGGCGCCACCAGCGCACAGCGGCCCCCCGGGCCCACGCCGGCAGGTGAGGCCGGAGCCTTTGCGCACGGCACCCCACTCCGCCGTCCTGCGCCTCGTCGGCGCCGAACGGGGCTGCGGCCAGGCCCGCGACTTCGTCCGTCGCACCCTGACCGGCTGGGAGCTCGACCACTGCGGCCCCGATGCCCTGACGGTGGTCACCGAGCTGCTCGCCAATGCCGTACTGCACGCCGCACCGCACTCCACGGCCCGCCCCGCGGCCGACCCCGGCATCTGGCTCAGGCTCAGCGTCCGCCGCCCGGCCCACCTTGTCTGCGCGGTCACCGACCCGAGCGACCACCCGCCGGTCTACCCACACACGTCCGACCCCTTCGACGAGCATGGCCGCGGGCTGCGCATCATCGACAGCCTGTCCGAACACTGGGGCTGGACCCGACGGCACCCGATGGGTAAGACGGTCTGGGCGATGCTCCCGGTGGCCGAGGACTCCTGACGCCACACCCTCGTCCACGCCGCTGCATCCGCAAATGCGTACACAGGCGCGAACATTTGGGTAAGTGCCCGAATGGGCCGCCATATTCGCCATATGTGGGATGCCCCCGGCAGTGGTGTAACACGGTCGCGTTCATCTGGCGCAGAACTAGGCAGAAGAGAGCCACCGAGCAAAGGCCGAATCCCGGTCCAGCGCGGTGGCCAGCCGGCCAAACAACGCGTCAGATCGGATTTCTTGTGAACACCGACCCGGTATCCGGATACCAGACGTACGACCACCAGCACCCGGCCCAGGACCGCACCGCGCGCAACCGGGACACCGCCCGCAGAGCAGCCCTCACCGTCTGCACGATCGCCGACGTCTCGGCCGGTCTGCTGGGCCTGTGGATCGTCCTGTACCTCCTCGACGCGAACCAGGGCAACGCCTTCGTGGAGTTCGTCCACGGGGCCGCCGACTTCCTCTCCGGATGGGCACGCGACATTTTCACGATGGACACAGAGGGCCTACGAGTCGTCCTCAATTACGGCCTTCCCGCGGTCCTCTATCTGGCCCTCGGACACGGAATTGCCGCCCGCCTGAACAGGGCCTGACGGCAATACCCAGCGGAAGGACGACACAGTGACACACACCCCCGCCGAAAACGATCACCTCCCCATTTATGAAGACCTGGTGCGCGAACGCGGAGACGCCGTGACGGAGGCCCAAATAGCAGCCGCACACACCCAACACCAGGCAGCGGAACTCCTGCCGGAGGGCGATGCGGGGCAGTGGGGGCGGGAGCGGGGGATTGGGGGCGGGGGGCGGTAAGGGCGTGCATGCGGGCGGGGGCAGGGGTTGATGGAGGCCGGTGCTGGGGTGTGGGGTGGGGGGTGCTGATGCGACGCGCGGGGCTGGAGCCGCCCATCGGGCCGATGCGGCTGACTTGCTGATGGCGGGGTCTTCAGGCACTGCATGCGCAGTGCGCCGGCAGGATTGCTGATCGACGCTCATCAGGGCGACCTGGATGCGGGCAGACGATCTCGTCGCGAACAGCGCGAGCCGGTGCCCGCCCGTCAGCGGTCCTTCAGCCGATCTACCCAATGGGCAACGTCGTGTCGATGCGCCACCTGCACCAGTGCGTCGATGCTGACGCCGGATTCTGTCTCGATGGAGAGGATCTTTCCCTGCCGAAAGGTGACTTGCTCACCCAGGTGCAGCGCTCCTCTGGGACGTCCAGTGAACGTGGAGCGCGGCCGAATGAGCAGCCGCCGGTCGGTCAAGGCCACAACGAACTCATCACCAAGCAAGGAGAAGGGCAGTCGCCCGACCTTCCTGCGCACTACCACCACCAGCCGCACTTGTTCGCCTCGCGGTACCCGATTCCGTATGTCCCATCGTGCAGCGGTCCGCACCAGCAGGAGATTTACCGCGTAGACAAGGCCGACGAAGGACGCACTCCAGATCACGAACGTGGAGAGGGCCCATCCGGCGATCCACGGGGTGGAGATGATGAAGACGGCTGCAGCAAGCATCGACAGCCGGACGGAACTGATGGCGATGCCTTTGGCGGCGAGGTTCATTCCGTTCCCTTTGGTCGGCTGCGCGGACGGCACGGGAGGCGTCAGAGGAGGGCCGCGTCGTCGAGGCGGTGCGCGGGGGTCATGTCGAGGACCTGCTAAGTCGCTATGGTGCTATGCCAAGTGCCATCGATGGACGGCAGAAGACCGCCGACAGGCAAATCGAAGAGCTCCTGTGCGAGTACGAGTGGACACGAACCTCGATTCCCGGCTCCTCAGTCCGAGAGGGTTGGGGGCTTCGTGGCGTCTCGGCCGCGCGCCGTCGGTCACTAGTTGCGGCTTGCACCTTCCGCGTTGCGTGTGGTTTCAACCAAGCCTGTGCGCATCACGCGTCTCGTCCGATTCGCCCTCTTTGCATTGCACTCTGGGCTGTCGACCCTCGCGGTATGGGGGTTCTACGAGAGAGACCGAGCAAGCTGGGCGGCGGCCAGTCACGCTGTCTGTACTGCGGACTGCCGGCGGATCGAGTACTGACGCTGGAGCGGGACTGGGTGCTGCTTGAACCCGACATGGCCCCGTTGGCTCACACGGTGCCGGCCGAGCATCGATGGATTGAGCTGTCCGACGGACGGGTGACCGTGTACGGCGTCTGCCCGCCCGATCCGTTCCAGCGGTGCCGTATCGAGCACCGGCTTGCGTGCTCGGCGCAACAGCCGCCCGATCTCTGGCCGTGGTTGACAACGCTGCGCGCCGAGAACGAGCGACGAGTGGAGCGCGAGCAGGACCCGGAACCACCGACGCCCCCGGAGCTGTGGCCCGACGCGGGGTGATGACGTCACGGGATCGCGGTGTCGGCCGCCATCGTGATCTCCAGAGATTGAGCTGGGCGGATTTCCGAGATCCTGTCCGCGCATAGTCCACAGACCCCGTTCCCAGGGGCGTGGTCGCTCAGCGCTGCATATGCCTGCACATACACGAAGACCCCGGCCTCAGCGTCTCCGCTGGTGACGGGGTCTTTGGGCACCTCATACAGGGTGCCCCCGGCAGGATTCGAACCTGCGCACACGGCTCCGGAGGCCGTTGCTCTATCCCCTGAGCTACGGGGGCGTGTCGGGCGCCTTGCTTGGCGGCGACGGGTAGAACCCTACCAGCTTCGGTGGGGTGTTCATGAACGGGTTTCCGGGGGCGTGGCACCCGGTGCGACCTGGGGTGGGTCGCCCGCACGGGGTGGAAGTCGGGAAAACCCGGACGCGGTGGCCGGTCCGCACCTACTCTCGAGTTGTGCCAGGCGCTTCCGGCCGGGTCCTTGTCGTAGACGACAACAAGGTCATCCGGCAGCTGATCAGGGTCAATCTCGAGCTGGAGGGGCTCGAGGTGGTGACCGCGGCCGATGGTGCCGAGTGTCTGGATGTCGTTCATCAGGTGCGGCCCGACGTGATCACCCTGGATGTGGTCATGCCCAGGCTGGACGGGCTGCGCACCGCCGCGACGCTGCGTGCCGACCCCCGCACCCGTCACGTTCCCCTCGCCATCATCAGCGCCTGCACCCAGTACGAGGTCGACAGCGGCCTCGATGTCGGTGTCGACGCATTCCTCGCCAAGCCCTTCGAGCCCGCCGAACTCGTCAGCCTCGTACGGCGGTTGATCGAGCGGAAGCGGAGCGCGGAGGACGAGGGCGGCGTCGATGGCAGGGGCGCCGACGATGCCGTGTTCGGGGGCGTCCTGGGCGCCGGCGAGGCCGCCGGGCGGACCGGAGGCTGACCGGAAGCTGAGGCGGCGGCCAGGGGGAGCGGCGTGATTGCCCGGCCGACCGTACTCCGGAGTTCGGACCAGCCCAGCCAGTCCCGCCCCAGCCGGGTCCAGCCCAGCCAGTCCCGCCCCAGCCGGGTCCAGCCCAGCCAGTCCCGCCCCAGCCGGGTCCAGCCCAGCCAGTCCCGCCCCAGCCGGGTCCAGCCCAGCCAGTCCCGCCCAGCCGGGTCCAGCCCAGTCCCGCCCAGCCGGGTCCAGCTCAGCCCAGCCCAGCCCAGAGCCTTGCAGTCCGGCACCGACCGCATCGTTCCGACCCGCCCCACCGATGCACCGCACTCCTGCCAACCCTGCCCAGCTGCCCCCCCCACGGCACGGTGCGACCACCGCGCTGCACCGCACTTCCACCAACCCGCAGCCGCCGCCACCTACCCCACGGCGTGACGCGACCACCGCGCTGCACCGCACTTCCACCAACCCGCAGCCGCCGCCACCGTCCCCCACGGCGTGACGCGACCACCGCGCCCTCACCCCCCCCCCCCCCCCCCCCTCCCCCAACCCACCCCCAA
>NZ_JBHSKM010000001.1:0-111028 GCF_042657965.1 Streptomyces coerulescens | reverse complement strand
ACCCCCCCGCCCCCGTCCACATCCCGAAACCCACCCCAAACCCGTTCGCATACCCACCCCCCTCCTCCCATACGCTTGTCCCGTGACCACCCCCGTCGAGCTCTCCCGTTCCGTGCTGTGCGCGGTGCGTCGTGCTGTCGACGAGGGGGAACTTGTTGTCGCCGTGCCCGAGCGAGCCGTGGTCACCGTGCCGGGGCCCGGTGGGTGTGGGGACTACGCCACCAACATCGCCCTCCAGCTGGCCCGCCCGGCCGGGCAGCCCGCCCTGCGCGTCGCCGAGATTCTGCGGCCGCATCTCGCGGGGGCGGACGGTGTCGCCGATGTCGTCGTCACCGGGCCCGGGTTCTTGAACATCAGCCTCGGCGGTACCGCGTCCGTCGCCCTCGTCGAGGAGATCCTTCGGCGCGGGGACCGGTACGGGCACGCCAGCGGTCCCTCCGGGGAATTCGTGCCCCTGTCCTGTCCTCGTGAGGTGCGGGCCGTTGTCGTGATGGACGCCGCCGCGCGGATCCTGCGCTCGCAGGGCGCCGCCGTACACACCCGTTGTGAGGCTGAGTTCGCCGCGGAGTGGGTCGACGTCCTGGGCGTAAGGGTGGACGCGGTCGGCGGTCAGGCAAACGCACCCGGTCGGCGGGGCGATGACGATGCCGTCCTCGCGCGGGGTCCCCGGCGGCAGCCGCATCAGCCTGCCCTGCCCCACTGCACCGTGCGGCCGGTGCCCGCCCCCGTCGACCCCCTCTTCCTCGGACGCGACGCCGCCCGCTGGGCCCTGCTCCATCCTGCCGAGCACGACCGGCCCCGTGTCACCGACGAGCATCTCGTCCAGCGCGAGAGCAACCCTCTCTTCCGCGTCCGTTACGCCTACGCCCGCACCCGGGCCCTCGGCCGCAACGCCGCCGACCTGGGATTCGCTGCCGAGCCGGGACCCGTGGAGTCATTCGCGGGGCAGGCCGACACGGCCCACGCCCCGCGCGAGTCCGCGCACGATTCCTTCGAGCAGTCCCCGGACCACCCGACTGAGCAGGCCCCGGACCACCTGACCCGGCAGCCGGCGGCCCACCTCCTCAAGCACCCCACGGACCACCCCACCCACCGGCCCCAGGACCCGCACCCGCACCCGCACCCCCACACGCACGCCCAGCCCCACCCCCTCCTCACCACCCTCGCCGACCACCCCCGAGTCCTGGCCCAAGCCGCGGCCCACCGTGCTCCGGATCGTCTTGCCCGGCACCTCGTCGCCGTCGCCGATGGGGTGCTGCCGTTGCTGGCCGTCGTTCTTCCGCGTGGGGCGGAGAAACCCTCGGCCGCCCACCGTGCCCGGCTCGCCCTCGCCGAAGCCGCCGGGACGGTGCTGGCCGGTGGCCTGTCCCTGCTCGGCATCGACGCACCCGAACATCTCTGAGAGAGCCCACGACAGTCATGAGCCGTTCCGCACACCCCGCCGGGCCCCGTCACGCCGATGTCCTGCCCGAGGGGCACTACTCCGCGCCTCCCGCCGACCTCAACGCCCTCGACGCGAAGGTGTGGGCGCAGACCGTCGGCCGTGACGCCGACGGCGTGGTCACCGTCGGCGGTGTCGACGTGAAGACCCTCGCCGAACAGCACGGCACCCCCGCCTACTTCATCGACGAGGCCGACTTCCGTGCCCGGGCCCGCGCCTGGCGCAGCGCCTTCGGCAACGACGCCGACGTCTTCTACGCCGGCAAGGCGTTCCTGTCCCGGGCCGTCGTGCGATGGCTGCATGAGGAAGGGCTCAACCTGGACGTGTGCTCCGGGGGTGAGCTCGCCACCGCCCTCTCGGCCGGCATGCCCGCCGAGCGGATCGCTTTCCACGGGAACAACAAGTCCGAGGCCGAGATCCGTCGGGCCATCGAGGCCGGTGTCGGCCGGATCGTCCTCGACTCCTTCCAGGAGATCGTCCGCGTCGCCCACATCGCGCAGGAGCTCGGCAAGCGGCAGCGGGTCCAGATCCGCATCACCGTGGGCGTGGAAGCGCACACGCACGAGTTCATCGCCACCGCCCACGAGGACCAGAAGTTCGGGATTCCGCTGGCCGGGGGGCAGGCCGCCGAGGCGGTGCGGCGGGCGCTGCGGCTCGACGGGCTCGAGCTCATCGGGATCCACAGCCACATCGGGTCGCAGATCTTCGACATGTCCGGGTTCGAGGTCGCCGCGCATCGGGTGGTCGGGCTGCTGAAGGACATCCGTGACGAGCACGGCGTCGAGCTCCCCGAGATCGACCTCGGCGGCGGGCTCGGGATCGCGTACACGAGCTCCGACGATCCCCGCGAACCCCACGAGATCGCCAAGGCGCTCACCGAGATCGTCACCCGGGAGTGCGAGGGCGCCCGGCTGCGTACTCCGCGGATCTCCGTCGAGCCCGGGCGGGCCATCGTCGGGCCCACCGCCTTCACGCTCTACGAGGTCGGCACCATCAAGCCGCTCGACGGGCTGCGGACGTACGTCTCCGTGGACGGGGGCATGTCCGACAACATCCGTACGGCGCTGTACGACGCCGAGTACAGCGTCGCGCTCGTGTCCCGGACCAGCGACGCCGAGCCCATGCTCGCGCGCGTCGTCGGCAAGCACTGCGAGAGCGGGGACATCGTGGTGAAGGACGCGTTCCTGCCGGCCGACCTGGCACCGGGTGACCTGATCGCCGTACCGGCGACGGGTGCCTACTGCCGGTCCATGGCCAGCAACTACAACCACGTGCTGCGGCCCCCGGTCGTCGCCGTGCACGAGGGCGAGTCCCGGGTGATCGTCCGGCGGGAGACCGAAGAGGATCTTCTTCGGCTCGACGTCGGCTGAGCCGTAACAACGGCACGAACACGGGTGGAAGATCTCCTGTCTTCCACCCCGGTACAAATGAAATAGATGTCTCACGATCCGGACGAAGGGCAGAAACTCCCGTCCGGTGAGTGAGACTGGTGCAACCGTAGACGGTATGAGGAAACGAGGTCGGATGATGCGTACGCGTCCGCTGAAGGTGGCGCTGCTGGGCTGTGGGGTTGTCGGCTCAGAGGTGGCGCGCATCATGACGACGCACGCCGACGACCTCGCCGCCCGGATCGGCGCCCCCGTCGAACTCGCGGGCGTGGCCGTACGGCGGCCCTCCAAGGTCCGTGAGGGCATCGACCCGGCCCTCATCACCACCGACGCCACCGCCCTCGTCAAACGCGGCGACATTGATGTCGTGGTCGAGGTCATCGGGGGCATCGAGCCCGCCCGTACCCTCATCACCACCGCCTTCGAACACGGTGCTTCCGTCGTGTCCGCCAACAAGGCGCTGCTCGCCCAGGACGGCGCCGCGCTGCACGCCGCGGCCGAGGCGAACGACAAGGACCTCTACTACGAGGCCGCGGTCGCCGGCGCCATTCCGCTGATCCGGCCGCTGCGCGAGTCCCTCGCCGGTGACAAGGTCAATCGCGTGCTCGGCATCGTCAACGGGACCACCAACTTCATCCTCGACAAGATGGACTCGACCGGGGCCGGCTATCAGGAGGCCCTCGACGAGGCCACCGCCCTGGGGTACGCGGAAGCCGACCCCACCGCCGATGTCGAGGGATTCGACGCCGCCGCCAAGGCCGCCATCCTCGCCGGTATCGCCTTCCACACGCGCGTGCGTCTCGACGACGTCTACCGCGAGGGCATGACCGAGGTGACCGCGGCCGACTTCGCCTCCGCCAAGGAGATGGGCTGCACCATCAAGCTGCTCGCCATCTGTGAGCGGGCCGAGGACGGCCAGTCGGTCACCGCGCGGGTGCATCCCGCCATGATTCCGCTGACCCACCCGCTCGCCTCCGTGCGCGGCGCCTACAACGCCGTGTTCGTGGAGTCCGACGCCTCCGGGCAGCTCATGTTCTACGGCCCCGGCGCGGGGGGTTCCCCGACCGCCTCGGCCGTGCTCGGCGACCTCGTCGCCGTCTGCCGCAACCGGCTCAGCGGGGCAACGGGGCCCGGCGAGTCGGCGTACGCCGCCCTGCCCGTCTCCCCGATGGGCGATGTCGTCACGCGCTACCACATCAGCCTCGACGTGGCCGACAAACCGGGTGTTCTCGCCCAGGTGGCGACCGTGTTCGCCGAGCACGGTGTCTCGATCGATACGGTGCGCCAGCAAGGACGACAGGACGGAGGCGGCGAGGCGTCCCTCGTCGTCGTCACCCACCGTGCGTCCGACGCGGCCCTCGTCGGGACCGTCGAGGCGTTGCGCAAGCTCGACACCGTGCGGGGTGTCGCCAGCATCATGCGGGTTGAAGGAGAGTAACCAGCAATGACCCACCAGTGGCGCGGAATCATCGAGGAGTACCGGGACCGGCTGCCCGTCTCCGACACCACGCCGGTCGTGACGCTCCGCGAGGGCGGCACGCCCCTCGTGCCCGCGCAGGTGCTCTCCGAGCGCACGGGCTGCGAGGTCCACCTCAAGGTGGAAGGCGCCAACCCCACCGGGTCCTTCAAGGACCGCGGTATGACCATGGCCATCACCAGGGCCAAGGAGGAGGGTGCCAAGGCGGTCATCTGCGCCTCCACCGGCAACACCTCCGCCTCGGCCGCCGCCTACGCCGTGCGCGCGGGCATGGTCTCGGCCGTGCTCGTCCCGCAGGGCAAGATCGCGCTCGGCAAGATGGGCCAGGCCCTCGTGCACGGCGCGAAGATCCTCCAGGTCGACGGCAACTTCGACGACTGCCTCACGCTCGCCCGCGACCTGAGCGACAACTACCCCGTGGCGCTGGTCAATTCGGTCAACCCGGTGCGAATCGAGGGGCAGAAGACGGCCGCCTTCGAGATCGTGGACATGCTGGGCGACGCCCCCGACATCCACGTCCTTCCGGTGGGCAACGCGGGCAACATCACCGCGTACTGGAAGGGGTACACGGAGTACGCCGCCGACGGTGTCTCCCGGCGGACCCCGCGCATGTGGGGCTTCCAGGCCTCCGGCTCGGCGCCCATCGTGCGCGGCGAGGTCGTCAAGGACCCGTCGACCATCGCCACCGCCATCCGCATCGGCAACCCGGCGTCCTGGCAGTACGCGCTCGCCGCGCGGGACGAGTCGGGCGGGTTCATCGACGAGGTGACGGACCGTGAAATCCTGCGCGCCTACCGGCTGTTGGCGGCTCAGGAGGGCGTCTTCGTCGAGCCCGCCTCCGCCGCGTCGGTCGCGGGTCTGCTGAAGGCCGCCGAGCAGGGCAAGGTCGACCCGGGCCAGCGCATCGTGTGCACCGTCACCGGCAATGGCCTGAAAGACCCCGACTGGGCCGTCGCCGGCGCCCCGCAGCCCGTCACCGTCCCGGTCGACGCGGTCACGGCGGCCGAGCGGCTCGGGCTGGCGTAAGCGGGGCCCACGCTCCGTCGCAGCGGGCTCGCGTACGCGACCACGAGGCGCTCACCTGGGAAACTTCCCTACAGGGGGTGCACAGGGGGCATACGACACGCATCGTGCGCCTCCTGTGCGCCCTATGTCGCCACAGAACCTACCTTCGATAGGCTGTAGCGAACCCGCCCGCCGCATATGCCTCCGCATGGGGTGCGGTGCTGCGCCGTCTCCGCGGCCCGGAAGCGGCCCAGGGGTACTCGTACATATCGGGTACCCGTACGTCATCGAATGTCTTCGACAATCACGCAGCTCAAGGAGAGTCATCGAGAGATGGCCGGTCCAGCCTTCCGCGCCGCCGCCGTCCGGGTGCGCGTCCCCGCCACCAGCGCCAACCTCGGCCCGGGCTTCGACGCCCTCGGCCTGTCGCTGGGGCTCTACGACGACGTCGTCGTCCGGGTGGCCGACTCCGGGCTGCACATCGACATCGCGGGTGAGGGCAGCGAGACGCTGCCGCGTGACGAGAACCACCTCCTCGTACGTTCCCTGCGCACCGCCTTCGATCTGCTGGGCGGCCAGCCGCGCGGCCTGGAGATCGTCTGCGCCAACCGCATCCCGCACGGCCGCGGCCTCGGCTCCTCCTCCGCCGCCATCTGCGCCGGCATCGTCGCGGCGCGCGCCGTGACCATAGGCGGCGAGGCCAGGCTCGACGACACGGCCCTGCTGGAACTCGCCACCGAGATCGAGGGCCACCCCGACAACGTCGCGGCCTGTCTGCTCGGCGGATTCACCCTGTCCTGGATGGAGGCCGGCGCCGCGCGGGCGATCAGGATGGAGCCCGCCGATTCCATCGTTCCGGTGGTTTTCGTGCCCGGGAAGCCGGTCCTGACGGAGACCGCGCGCGGCCTGCTGCCGCGCACCGTTCCGCACGTCGACGCCGCCACCAACGCGGGCCGTGCCGCACTCCTCGTCGAGGCCCTCACCAGGCGCCCCGAGCTGCTGCTGCCCGCCACCGAGGACCGTCTGCACCAGGAGTACCGCGCTCCCGCGATGCCGGAGAGCGCCGCGCTGGTGGAGCGGCTGCGGGCCGACGGAGTGCCGGCGGTCATCTCGGGCGCGGGACCCACTGTGCTGGCACTGGCCGACGAGGACAGCGCCGACAAGGTCGCCCATCTGGCAGGTGAGGGGTGGGCCGCGAACCGGCTCGACCTCGACGCCCAGGGAGCGAGCGTGCTGCCGCTTGCGACCTGACACACGGTTGCCGGATTTCGAGAGGGGGAATGTTTGTTGGATCCGGTAGTGTTAACCTCAAGTCTGCACCCGACCCCACCATGGCGAGGTGCTTGTTGTCCCCGTCCGGGACAGACATTCTTCCGGGAGCCTCCCAAGCCGCACTGTGTTCCGTACGACGTACGCGGGCAGTACCTCGTACACGAGCACTGAGCGACTCGCCGGGCACGCTCCGGAACCGGCGCGACCGAGCCGAGTGACACCGACACTCAGTGCCACGGCTCTGGGAACCGCCATCACCAGAAATTTCTCCGCCGTTTTGGGCGGACCACCGCCCCGGCGCGGTCCACACACCAAGGACCTAAGCCGGACAGCACAACCGGTCGCCGAGCCAGACAGGCCGACGTCCGCTCCAGGGAAGGACCCTTCGTGAGCGACACCACCGATCTGATGGGCGCACGTGTCGAGGAGACCGCTGCCGCGCCCGCCACGGACGCCTCCGCGCCTGCCAGCGGTGCCGGCTCCCGGCGGCGCCGCGGTACCGGCCTCGAGGGCATGGTGCTGGCCGAGCTTCAGCAGGTCGCATCCGGCCTCGGCATCAGGGGCACGGCGCGCATGCGCAAGAGCCAGCTGATCGAGGTCATCAAGGAGGCGCAGGCCGGGGGAGGTGCCGCGGCTCCGAAGGCGGAGTCCGCCACCGAGACCAAGCCCAAGCGCCGCGCCACCTCCAAGGCTCGTACCGGCGAAGACGCCGAGAAGAAGGCGGAGAAGGCGGCTGAGGCCCCCGCCGAGAAGGCCGTGGCCCAGCAGCAGATCGAGATTCCCGGCCAGCCCGCCAGCGACGACGCGCCGGCCGGTGAGCGCCGTCGCCGTCGCGCCACCGCGGACGCGGGCAGCCCCTCCGCGGCGCCCGAGACCGTCGCCGCCGAGGCCAAGAGCGAGCCGAAGGCCGAGACGCCCGCGCAGTCGCAGGGTGACGCCAAGAGCGACGCCGACGGCGGCGAGGGCCGTCGTCGTGACCGCCGTGAGCGCGGCCGCGACCGTGACCGCGGTGACCGTCGCAAGGGCGACGACCAGCAGGGCGGCGGCCGTCAGGACCGTCAGCAGGGCCAGCAGCAGGGCGGTGGCCGTCAGGACCGCCAGCGCGACAACGGCCCGCAGGACGACGACGACTTCGAGGGCGGCCGTCGTGGCCGTCGAGGGCGCTACCGCGACCGTCGGGGCCGTCGTGGCCGTGACGACGTGCAGGAGCCGCAGATCGCCGAGGACGACGTCCTGATCCCCGTCGCGGGCATCCTGGACATCCTCGACAACTACGCCTTCATCCGTACCTCGGGCTACCTGCCGGGCCCCAACGACGTGTACGTCTCCCTCGCCCAGGTCCGCAAGAACGGCCTGCGCAAGGGCGACCACATCACCGGCGCGGTCCGTCAGCCCAAGGAAGGCGAGCGGCGCGAGAAGTTCAACGCGCTGGTCCGCCTGGACTCCGTCAACGGCATGGCGCCCGAACACGGCCGCGGCCGCCCGGAGTTCAACAAGCTCACCCCGCTCTACCCGCAGGACCGCCTCCGCCTGGAGACGGACCCGGGCGTCCTCACCACGCGCATCATCGACCTGGTGTCGCCGATCGGTAAGGGCCAGCGCGGTCTGATCGTGGCCCCGCCGAAGACCGGCAAGACCATGATCATGCAGGCGATCGCCAACGCGATCACGCACAACAACCCCGAGTGCCACCTGATGGTCGTCCTGGTCGACGAGCGTCCGGAAGAGGTCACCGACATGCAGCGGTCGGTCAAGGGCGAGGTCATCTCCTCGACCTTCGACCGCCCGGCCGAGGACCACACCACGGTCGCCGAACTCGCCATCGAGCGCGCCAAGCGTCTGGTGGAGCTGGGCCACGACGTCGTCGTGCTGCTCGACTCGATCACGCGTCTGGGCCGTGCGTACAACCTCGCCGCCCCGGCCTCCGGCCGCATCCTGTCCGGTGGTGTCGACTCGACCGCCCTGTACCCGCCGAAGCGCTTCTTCGGTGCGGCCCGCAACATCGAGGACGGCGGCTCGCTGACCATCCTCGCCACCGCGCTGGTGGACACCGGGTCCCGCATGGACGAGGTGATCTTCGAGGAGTTCAAGGGCACCGGCAACATGGAGCTCAAGCTCGACCGGAAGCTCGCCGACAAGCGCATCTTCCCGGCGGTGGACGTCGACGCGTCCGGTACCCGTAAGGAAGAGATCCTGCTCGGCAACGAGGAGCTCGCGGTGGTCTGGAAGCTGCGCCGGGTGCTGCACGCGCTCGACCAGCAGCAGGCGATCGAGCTGCTGCTCGACAAGATGAAGCAGACCAAGTCGAACGTCGAGTTCCTGATGCAGATCCAGAAGACGACGCCGACCCCCGGCAACGGCGACTGAGACCACGCCTGCTGAAGGGCCGCTCCCGTTGAGGGAGCGGCCCTTTGCGGTTTCTGCGACCGGTGTACTATCGCGCTCTTCGGACTCGTATTCGATCGTGATCCGAATCATCAACTTTCCGTCCCGAGGGGGGACTCAGTGGGCACTTCCATGCCCGGGGCCGGCCGTCACAGACGTCGGATACGCCTCGCACTGCCCGTCGCCGCCGCAGGCCTCGCCGCAGCCGTCGCAGGCGCACTTCTGACCACGTCCGCGGGGGCCGCGACCGCGCTGCCCCAGCCCACCGTCAAGCCCGTCACCAGTTCGGCCTCGCTCGCCGAGCTGGAGCGGCGCGTGGCGGGTGCCGTCGAGGGTGACGACACCGCGGGGGAGACGGCGAAGAAGTCGTCGTTCGGCGCGAGCACGACCGACGCCGAGGGCGACTCCACCGTGAGCCCCATGGTCATCGGTGGCACCACCACCAGCATCACCTCGGCGCCCTGGATGGCGCAGCTCTGGTACTACGACGACCAGGGCACCACCGACGAGGCCGACGACACGGGCTTCTTCTGCGGCGGCGCCGTCGTCGCGCCGACGAAGATCCTCACCGCCGCGCACTGCGTCAAGGGCTACGACTGGTACAACTACGGCGCCGTCGTCACCGGCACCAACCAGCTGCCGACCACCGACGAGGCCGGCAACAGCGACCTGCACGGCGGCACGGTCTCGCTGCCGCACCGGCAGTGGTACCACCCGTCGTACAGCGCGACGACGATCGACAACGACATCGCCGTGATCACGCTGGCCAACCCGGTCAAGGCGACGCCGATCCGCATGACCACGTCCGGTGACACAGCCTCGTACGCCGCCGGGACGAACGCCAAGGTCTACGGCTGGGGCCGCACCAGCTCCACCAGTCAGGACATCTCGCAGACGCTGAAGTCGGCGACGCTGCCGATCCAGTCCGACAGCACCTGCACGGGCTTCTACGGCAGCGACTTCGTCAAGGGCCACATGGTCTGCGCGGGCAAGCCGGCCACCGGCAGCGACAGCGGCACGGTCTCCGCCTGCAACGGCGACTCCGGCGGGCCGCTCGTCGTGAACGGCCGGATCGCGGGTGTCGTCTCCTGGGGCGTGCAGGACTGCGTCGCCAAGGGCGCGTACAGCGTGTTCGCCAAGGTGACCTCGTACGTCGGTGCCGTCTACCCGCGCATCGACGACACCAACATCAGCGGTGACCACCGGGCCGACCTGTGGCTGCGCAACGCCTCCACCAAGACCGGTTACTCCAAGGACTCCAAGGGCACCTCGTTCGCGGCGCGCGAGTCCTGGGGCAACTGGAACGGCGTGAACCTCGTCCTGCAGACCGACCTCGACCGGGACGGCTACCAGGACCTGCTGTTCCGGCGCAGCTCGGACGGCGACATGTTCTGGTCGCACTTCGTGCCCTCCAGCGGCACCTGGGCCACCAAGCAGATCGCCGACAACTGGAAGACCCGCACCCGCATCGTCGTCCCGGGCGATGTCACCGGCGACTACAAGCCCGACCTGCTCTCGGTCGACTCCGCCGGCTACCTCTGGATCTACCCGGGCAACGGCAACGGCACGTTCGGGACCCGGGTGAAGGTCGGCTCCGGCTGGAACCAGTACAACTCCCTGCGCGGCCACGGTGACTTCACCGGCGACGGCAAGACCGACCTGATCGCACGCAGCTCGTCCGGCGGCTACATCTACCTGTTCAAGGGCACCGGCAAGTCCGGCACCGGAGCCTTCGCCACCCGCGTGAAGGTGCGCACCTGGGCCACCTACAACGGCTTCGACGCCGTCGGCGATGTCACCGGCGACGGCAAGGCCGACTTCCTGGCCCGCAACTCCTCCGGCACGCTCTACCTGTACCCGGGCACCGGAAAGGCCACGAGCGAGATCTTTGCCACACCGAAGTCCGTCGGTACCGATTTCAAGCAGTACGACATCTTCGGCTGAAAGCCCAGGTGAGACCGGCCTGCCCGGTGTCGCCGAGAACGGACTGTGCCCATCGCCCGCCCGGCGGTGGGCACAGTCCGTTGTGCAACCCTTTCCCGGGTTTCCCCGTCTGACCGGACGGGGTGACGATGGTGCGGAAAGGGTCTTTTTGACCAGGCCTGACCCTGAAAACAGGGGGTAACCGACCGGACGAGAACCGAGGAGCACAGTGTCCGCCGAGAGCACGCCGGAGCCCGGCATACCGGGTGAAACCGGCAGCAACGGCCCGCGCCACCGCGCCAAGGGCCGCCGCCGCAAGCCCCGCGAGAAGCGCAGGGGCCTGCGGATCATGGCCTGGACGGCCGCCGGGATCGTGGTCCTGGGCGGGACCGGCGCCGGGTACCTCTACTTCAAGCTCAACGGCAACCTCAAGAGCGTCGACATCGACCAGGCCCTCGGCACCGACCGGCCGCAGAAGGTCGACAACGGCTCGGAGAACATCCTCGTCCTCGGCTCGGACACCCGCTCCGGCAGCAACAAGGAGCTCGGCGGGGGCGCCGACGACGGCAGCGCCCGCTCGGACACGGCGATGATCCTGCACGTGTACGAGGGCCACAAGAAGGCCAGCGTGGTCTCCATCCCGCGCGACACCCTCGTCGACCGCCCCGAGTGCACCGACACCGACGGCGAGACACACGACGCCGCGTCCGGTGTCATGTTCAACGAGGCGTACGGCACGGGCGGCGCCGCCTGCGCGGTGAAGACCGTGGAGTCCCTCAGCGGCATCCGCATGGACCACTATCTGGAGGTCGACTTCGCCGGCTTCCAGAAGCTCATCGACGAGCTCGGCGGCGTCGAGGTCACCACCACCAAGGACATCAAGGACCCCGACAGCCACCTCGACCTCAAGGCCGGCACGCACCAGCTCGACGGCAAGCAGGCCCTCGGCCTTGTCCGCACCCGCCACGGCGTCGGCGACGGCTCCGACCTCGGCCGCATCCAGCTCCAGCAGGCCTTCATCAAGGCGCTCCTCGAGCAGGTCAAGGACATCAATCTGTTCGGCAACCCCAAGCGGCTGTACGACCTGGCCAACACCGCCACCAAGACGGTCACCACCGACTCCGACCTGGGCTCGGTCAACAAGCTCATGTCGTTCACCAACGGCCTCAAGGGCATCAGCTCCAAGAACATGACCATGGTGACGTTGCCGGTCCGGTACGACCCGGCGAACCCGAACCGCGTGATCGTCGCCCAGGGCAAGGCAAAGCTGGTGTGGGGCGCCTTGAAGGCAGACAAGGCCATCCCGAAGTCGGCCAGCGAAGGCACGGCGAAGGGCGATGCCACGGGCGTCGTGAACGCCCCGTAAGGGGCGCGGGGCTGTATCGATGTGCGGCTCCGCCGCGTGGGCGCGACCAGCCCCCACTCGGCCGCAGGGAATAGATCACGGCAACCCCCGGTTTTGGGGGATGGCCCCAGTCCTGGCAGACTGGTACGTCGGCTCCGGTTCACGCTCCCGCATCCCGCGGCAGCGACCCGGCGCCCTCCCGAAACTAGGAGACACCTTGAAGCGCGACATCCACCCCGAGTACGTCGAGACGCAGGTCAGCTGCACCTGTGGCGCGTCGTTCACCACCCGTAGCACGATCGCCAGCGGCACCATCCGTGCCGAGGTCTGCTCCGAGTGCCACCCGTTCTACACGGGCAAGCAGAAGATCCTCGACACCGGTGGCCGTGTGGCCCGCTTCGAGGCCCGCTTCGGCAAGGCGACTGCCGGCTCCAAGAAGTAGCGAGCTCCAATCCGCCGGTCCACGGCCGCGCCCTGTCTCAGGCGCGCCGGGACCGGCGTTTTTGGTCGCCCGCCCTGCACAGACGTATTCACACAGGAGCCCAAGATGTTCGAGGCCGTCGAGGAACTGGTCGCTGAGCACGCCGACCTGGAGAAGAAGCTCGCCGACCCTTCGGTGCACGCCGACCAGGCGAACGCGCGCAAGCTGAACAAGCGCTACGCCGAGCTCACCCCGATCGTCGCCACGTACCGCTCCTGGAAGCAGACCGGCGACGACATCGAGACGGCGAAGGAACTCGCCGCCGACGACCCGGACTTCGCGGCCGAGGTCAAGGAGCTGGACAAGCAGCGCGAGGAACTGACCGAGAAGCTGCGCCTGCTGCTCGTCCCGCGTGACCCGAGTGACGACAAGGACGTCATTCTGGAGATCAAGGCGGGCGCCGGCGGTGACGAGTCCGCGCTGTTCGCGGGCGACCTGCTGCGCATGTACCTGCGCTACGCCGAGCGCGTCGGCTGGAAGACCGAGATCATCGACGCCACCGAGTCCGAGCTGGGCGGCTACAAGGACGTCCAGGTCGCGGTGAAGACCAAGGGCGGCCAGGGCGCCACGGAGCCCGGCCAGGGTGTCTGGGCCCGGCTGAAGTACGAGGGCGGTGTACACCGCGTGCAGCGCGTGCCGGCGACCGAGTCGCAGGGCCGTATCCACACCTCCGCGGCCGGTGTGCTCGTCACGCCCGAGGCCGAGGAGATCGACGTCGAGATCAACCCGAACGACCTCCGCATCGACGTGTACCGGTCGTCAGGACCCGGTGGCCAGTCCGTCAACACCACCGACTCCGCCGTGCGCATCACGCACATTCCGACCGGAGTCGTCGCCTCCTGCCAGAACGAGAAGAGCCAGCTGCAGAACAAGGAGCAGGCGATGCGTATCCTGCGCTCCAGGCTGCTCGCCGCGGCGCAGGAGGAGGCCGAGAAGGAGGCCGCCGACGCCCGTCGCAGCCAGGTCCGCACCGTCGACCGCTCCGAGAAGATCCGCACCTACAACTTCCCGGAGAATCGCATCTCGGACCACCGCGTCGGCTTCAAGGCGTACAACCTGGACCAGGTCCTGGACGGCGACCTCGATTCGGTGATCCAGGCGTGCGTCGACGCGGACTCGGCGGCGAAGCTGGCGGCCGCGTAAGGGCGTAGGGACGGACGTACGCACGTACGAGTACGACACGGAGGACTTGCGTGCAGCAATTCATCGGGGGGCGGACCCCAAGCCCCCGCAGCGTGCTGCTCGCGGAGGTGGCACAGGCCACCCAGCGGCTGGCGGACGCCGGCGTGCCCTCGCCGCGCACCGACGCGGAGGAGCTCGCCGCGTTCGTGCACGGCGTGAAGCGCGGCGAGCTGCACTCCGTGAAGGACGCGGACTTCGACGCCCGGTACTGGGAGGTCATCGCCCGCCGTGAGCAGCGCGAGCCGCTCCAGCACATCACCGGGCGGGCCTACTTCCGCTATCTCGAACTCCAGGTGGGGCCGGGCGTGTTCGTGCCGCGTCCGGAGACGGAGTCCGTGGTCGGCTGGGCCATAGACGCCGTGCGCGCGATGGACGTCGTAGAGCCGTGCATCGTCGACCTGTGCACCGGCTCCGGCGCCATCGCGCTCGCCCTCGCCCAGGAGGTCCCGCGCTCGCGCGTGCACGCCGTGGAGCTGTCCGAGGACGCCCTGGTGTGGACCCGTAAGAACGTGGAGGGGTCCAGGGTCGATCTGCGGCAGGGCAACGCCCTGGACGCCTTCCCCGACCTCGACGGCCAGGTCGACCTGGTCATCTCCAACCCGCCCTACATCCCGCTCACCGAATGGGAGTACGTCGCTCCCGAGGCGCGGGACTACGATCCCGATCTCGCCCTGTTCTCCGGTGAGGACGGCCTCGACCTCATCCGCGGTCTGGAGCGGACGGCACACCGTCTGCTGCGGCCCGGCGGCGTCGTGGTCATCGAGCACGCCGACACCCAGGGCGGCCAGGTGCCGTGGATCTTCACCGAGGAAAGGGGCTGGGCCGACGCGGCCGATCACCCCGACCTCAACAACCGCCCCCGGTTCGCGACGGCCCGCAAGGCGCTGCCGTGACCGCCCCGAAGACTTCGAACCAGCAGATCCGGCAGTACGTGTACTTCATGTACGAGGAGGCCCGCTAGATATGGCACGGCGATACGACACCAATGACGCGACCGACCGCACGACCGGTCTGCGTGAGGCCGCGTCCGCCGTCCGCCGTGGCGAACTCGTGGTCCTTCCGACCGACACGGTGTACGGCATCGGCGCCGACGCCTTCACCAAGGAGGCCGTCGGCGATCTGCTGGAGGCCAAGGGGCGGGGCCGCACCATGCCCACCCCTGTCCTGATCGGCTCCCCGAACACGCTCCACGGTCTCGTCACCGACTTCTCCGAGCTGGCCTGGGAGCTGGTCGACGCGTTCTGGCCGGGCGCGCTCACGCTGGTCGCCAAGCACCAGCCGTCCCTCCAGTGGGACCTCGGCGACACCCGCGGCACGGTTGCCGTGCGCATGCCACTGCACCCGGTCGCCATCGAGCTGCTCACCGAGGTCGGCCCGATGGCCGTCTCCTCGGCGAACCTCACCGGACACCCGGCGCCGGAGGACTGTGACGCCGCGCAGGAGATGCTCGGCGACTCGGTCTCGGTGTACCTGGACGGCGGTCCGACCCCGGGCAACGTCCCGTCGTCGATCGTCGACGTCACGCGGGAGGTGCCGCTGCTGCTGCGCGCCGGCGCCCTCTCGGCGGAGGAGCTGCGGAAGGTCGTACCCGACCTCGAGGTGGCGAATTGACAGCCCCTGACGCGGGGCGTGGCATAGGCAACGGGGAAAGCGCGGCGGAGATCACGACCACCTTTGTAGGACTGCCGCGCGACAGCTTCCGCATCCTCCACGTCAGCACCGGCAACGTGTGCCGCTCGCCGATCACCGAGCGGCTGACCCGTCATTTCGTGACGCAGCGACTCGGTGTGCTGGGCGGCTCGCTGATCGTGGAGAGCGCGGGCACCTGGGGCCATGAGGGCGCGCCCATGGAATCCAACGCGGAGATGGTCCTCGCCGACTTCGGCGCGGACGCCTCCGGCTTCGTCGGCCGCGAGCTCCTCGACGAGCACGTCATCATGGCCGACCTGGTCCTCACGGCCACCCGCGACCACCGCGCCCAGGTCATCTCCATGGGCCATTCGGCGGGCCTGCGCACCTTCACCCTGAAGGAGTTCACCCGCCTGGTCCGCGCCATAGACCCGGCGACCCTGCCGCCCCTGGAGGACGGCGTGGTCATCCGCGCACGCGCCCTGGTCCGTGCGGCGGCGGCTCTACGCGGGTGGCTTCTGGCGCCGACGGCCGAGGCTGACGAGGTGTACGACCCGTACGGGGCGCCGTTGACCTTCTTCCGGTCGGTCGGGGAGGAGATACACGAGGCACTGGATCCGGTGGTGACGGCACTCACGGGTGTCCCCGCGAGGACGTAACGACACAGGGCGTACCCGACGTCACCGGCCTACATTGGACGTACGTCACCGTCGACGCACGCCCGGAGCCCACCATGTCGGTCACCCCTACCCTCGAGGCCGATGTCCTGCGCCGTCAGGACCCGCAGCTCGCCGACATCCTGCTCGGGGAGCTCGACCGGCAGTCGACGACGCTCCAGCTCGTCGCCGCGGAGAACTTCACGTCGCCGGCCGTGCTGGCGGCCCTCGGATCGCCACTGGCCAACAAGTACGCCGAGGGCTACCCGGGCGCCCGCTACCACGGCGGATGCGAGCTGGTCGACGCCGCCGAGCGGCTCGCCGTGGAGCGGGCCAAGGCCCTGTTCGGCGCCGAGCACGCCAACGTGCAGTCCCACTCCGGGTCTTCGGCCGTCCTCGCCGCGTACGCCGCGCTGCTGCGCCCCGGCGACACCGTCCTCGCCCTCGGCCTGCCCTACGGCGGACACCTCACCCATGGCTCGCCCGCGAACTTCTCCGGGCGCTGGTTCGACTTCGTCGGCTACGGGGTCGATGCCGAGACCGGGCTCATCGACTACGACCAGGTCCGCACCCTCGCCCGCAACCACCGGCCCAAGGCCCTCGTGTGCGGGTCCATCGCCTACCCGCGCCACATCGACTACGCCGTCTTCCGCGAGATCGCCGACGAGGTGGGCGCCTATCTCATCGCCGACGCGGCCCACCCCATGGGGCTGATCGCCGGGGGAGCGGCACCCAGCCCCGTGCCGTACGCCGACGTGGTGTGCGCCACCACCCACAAGGTGCTGCGCGGCCCGCGCGGCGGCATGATCCTGTGCGGCTCGGACCTCGCGGAGCGTGTCGACCGGGCCGTGTTCCCGTTCACCCAGGGCGGCGCCCAGATGCACACCATCGCCGCCAAGGCCGTCGCCTTCGGAGAGGCGGCGACGCCGGCGTTCGCCGTGTACGCCCATCAGGTCGTGGCCAACGCGCGCACCCTGGCCGCCCACCTCGCCGAGGAGGGGCTCGGCGTCACCACGGGCGGGACCGACACCCACCTCATCACCGCCGACACGGCGCCCCTCGGCGTCGACGGCCGCGACGCGCGTGGCCGGCTCGCGGCGGCCGGAGTGGTCCTGGACTGCTGCGCGCTGCCGCACGGCGACGCCCGCGGCCTGCGCCTGGGCACCGCGGCCGTGACCACCCAGGGCATGGGGGAGGAGGAGATGGCGTGGCTCGCCGCGCTGCTGGCGAGCGTGCTCAGAGGCGGTACCGAAAGCCACAAGGCCCGTGAAGATGTGCGGGAGCTCACCGGTAGATTTCCGCCGTATCCCGGCTGAGGCGGGGTAGACGCACCTGAGCACACAGCCACACGTGCAACCATCGTCGCTACCCGGAAGTCCCCACACATATGCGTGGCCTACGCGTACGTCGCTAGGGTGTGGGGCTGAGATGGCCAGCGAGACTTGTGGGGAAGCCCGTGCGTGAATACCTGCTGACGCTCTGCATCACGGCCGCGGTGACGTACCTGCTGACAGGGCCGGTACGCAAGTTCGCGATCGTGGCCGGAGCGATGCCGGAGATCCGGGCACGCGACGTGCACCGCGAACCCACTCCGCGGCTCGGCGGTATCGCCATGTTCTTCGGCCTGTGCGCGGGCCTGCTGGTCGCCGACCACCTCACCAACCTCAGTACCGTCTTCGCGAACTCCAACGAACCACGGGCGCTGCTCTCCGGAGCGGCGCTCATCTGGCTGATCGGGGTCCTGGACGACAAGTTCGAGATCGACGCCCTGATCAAGCTGGGCGGCCAGATGATCGCCGCCGGCGTCATGGTCATGCAGGGTCTGACGATCCTGTGGCTGCCCATCCCGGGGTTCGGCTCGGTCGCCCTGACCCAGTGGCAGGGCACCCTGCTGACGGTCGCCCTGGTGGTCATCACCATCAACGCGGTCAACTTCGTCGACGGCCTGGACGGCCTCGCCGCCGGCATGGTCTGCATCGCCTCGGCCGCGTTCTTCCTCTACGCCTACCGGGTCTGGGTGTCGTACGGCATCGAGGCCGCCGCCCCGGCCACCCTGTTCTCGGCGATCCTGATGGGCATGTGCCTGGGCTTCCTGCCGCACAACATGCACCCCGCGCGCATCTTCATGGGCGACTCCGGCTCGATGCTGATCGGTCTGGTCCTCGCCGCGGGCGCCATCTCCATCACCGGTCAGGTCGACCCGGACGCGCTGAAGCTGTTCGCCGGTTCCGAGAAGGCGGCCGTGCACCAGACGGTGCCGGTCTACATCCCGCTGCTGCTGCCGCTGACGATCATCGCGATCCCGGCCGCCGACCTGGTCCTCGCCATCGTGCGCCGCACCTGGCGCGGACAGTCGCCGTTCGCCGCCGACCGCGGCCATCTGCACCACCGGCTGCTGGAGATCGGCCACTCCCACAGCCGGGCGGTGCTGATCATGTACTTCTGGTCGGCGCTGATCGCCTTCGGAGCGCTCGCCTACTCCGTGAACTCGGCGTCGATGTGGATCGTGCTCGGCGTGGTGTTCCTCAGCTTCATCGGCCTGGTCCTGCTGCTTCTGCCGCGCTTCACGCCGCGTGCCCCGCAGTGGGCCGAGGCCT
Source organism: Streptomyces coerulescens (assembly GCF_042657965.1). Classification (NCBI taxonomy): domain Bacteria; kingdom Bacillati; phylum Actinomycetota; class Actinomycetes; order Kitasatosporales; family Streptomycetaceae; genus Streptomyces; species Streptomyces coerulescens. The sequence continues at coordinate 92,247 of NZ_JBHSKM010000001.1, read as the reverse complement.
TCGTGCCGCCGCGCTACCGCCGGGGCGGGGCCGTCGCCGAACCCGCGGCGACCACACCGCAGACCGCGGCGGCCGCGAACGACGAGCAGCCGCGCACTCCGGTCGCCGCCGGGGTGTCGCGCGTCAACGGTGCGACCGCGATCGGCGCTCGTTCGCGGCCCCTGGACAGGCGTAAAGCCGGTACGTCGCGCTGACGGTCAAGGTGAGAGAACCCCCAAGGTAAGAATCTGACTAGAGCATTGCCAACTCATGGGGGAACCAAGCACCCCAATACCAGACAAGTCGGCAGTGTTTCTGCACAGACGCGCACCTTCACTCTCATGTGTGACAGTAGGCACACCGCCCAGGTAAAGACCTCATCAAATAGTTTGTGATACGGTTCACGAGAACCCGGGACAGAGCCGAAGGACCGAAGTGCGACGGTCCACCCGGCGTGAGGTTCTCTCTCTGCCCGGGACTACGCTCGTCCATGACGACACCCTGCCCCCACCGTGAAAGCGGAGTTGCCGCCATGCCGTCCAATGACGCCCGCACCCTGCTCCAGGCCGCTGTACCCACAGCCGTCGCCGGCGCTGTTGCCGCCGTCGTCAGTGGCGTGGTCGCCGGTGGCAAGGGAGCGATCGGGGCCGTCGTCGCGACGCTGGTCGTGATCCTTTTCATGGGGCTCGGCCTCTACGTACTTCAGCGCACTGCCAAATCGCTTCCGCATCTGTTCCAGGCAATGGGTCTGATGCTGTACGCCGCGCAGATCCTGCTGCTGTTCATCTTCATGGCCGCGTTCAAGAACACGACGCTGTTCAACCCCCGGGTCTTCGCGTTCACACTGCTCGGCACCACCCTCGTGTGGATCGCCATGCAGACGCGTGCCCACATGAAGGCCAAGATCCTCTACGTCGAACCCGATTCGGACACCTCCTCCAAGGGCGGGAAGTCCGAAAAGACGGGGCACTCGTCGTGAGAGGTAGGGGCGGGATAAAGGGGCGGAAGAAGTCCTGCTATCGTCCGGTGCCAACTGCGGCATCGCGGGCGCGGGCATCTGAGCTGACGCCTGCTCAATCGCGAGGCGAGATGCCCCACAGCCGCCCCCACATCCGTAACACCAGTCCCGTGCCGAACCGCGGCTGCGCGCCGCGCCGACACAACGAGGTTGCCGTACCTATGCGCCACGCTGAAGGAGCCCGCGGTGAGTGCTGACCCGACGCAGGTGCTCGCCTTCGAGACCGACTGCCACCTTTTCGACGGGTGTGGCTTCGCCGAAGTCTCGCCCGGCCTGCACTCGTTCATGTTCCAGCCCCTGTGGGGTGACGGCGACAGCAACCTGTACTTCAACAAGACGATGCTGCTGGCGCTGCTCGGCTCGATCATCATCGTGGGCTTCTTCTGGGCCGCGTTCCGCCGGCCGCAGGTGGTCCCGGGCAAGCTCCAGATGGTCGCCGAGGCGGGCTACGACTTCATCCGGCGCGGTGTCGTCTACGAGACCATCGGCAAGAAGGAAGGCGAGAAGTACGTACCGCTCGTCGTCTCGCTGTTCTTCTTCGTCTGGATGCTGAACCTGTGGTCGATCATTCCGATCGCCCAGTTCCCGGTCACGTCGATCATCTCGTATCCGCTGGTCCTGGCGCTGATCGTCTACATCCTGTGGGTGTCCCTGACCTTCAAGCGGCACGGCTTCGTCGGCTTCTGGAAGAACGTCACCGGCTACGACAAGTCGCTCGGCGCGGTGCTCCCGCTGGCCATGCTGATCGAGCTCTTCTCGAACCTGCTGATCCGGCCGTTCACCCACGCCGTGCGACTCTTCGCGAACATGTTCGCCGGTCACACCCTGCTGCTGCTCTTCACGATCGCCAGCTGGTACATGCTGAACGGCTTCGGTATCGCGTACGCGGGTGTCTCGTTCGTGATGGTCATCGTGATGACGGCCTTCGAGCTGTTCATCCAGGCCCTGCAGGCGTACGTCTTCGTCCTGCTGACGTGCACCTACATCCAGGGCGCTCTCGCCGAGCACCACTGAGCCACCGCCCTCACACCTCCACAGATCGTCCGGTGGCCAACCCCCACCGGTCCGTAAAGAGAAGGAAGAACCTCGCATGTCCACGACCCTTGCTGCCGTCGAAGGTTCCCTCGGTTCCATCGGTTACGGTCTCGCCGCCATCGGCCCTGGCGTCGGCGTCGGCATCATCTTCGGTAACGGCACCCAGGCGCTCGCCCGTCAGCCCGAGGCCGCCGGCCTGATCCGTGCCAACCAGATCCTCGGCTTCGCCTTCTGTGAGGCGCTCGCCCTGATCGGTCTGGTCATGCCGTTCGTCTACGGCTACTGATCCACCCACCAGTCCAGCCGACTAGACGAAAGGCACTCACATGAGCCAGCTGCTCATCGCGGCGAGCGAGGGGGAGAACCCTCTCGTCCCGCCGATCCCTGAGCTTGTCATCGGCCTGCTCGCCTTCGTCATCGTCTTCGGCTTCCTCGCCAAGAAGCTCCTCCCGAACATCAACAAGGTTCTGGAAGAGCGCCGCGAGGCCATCGAGGGCGGTATCGAGAAGGCCGAGGCCGCCCAGACCGAGGCACAGAGCGTTCTGGAGCAGTACAAGGCCCAGCTCGCCGAGGCCCGGCACGAGGCCGCGCGTCTGCGCCAGGAGGCGCAGGAGCAGGGCGCCACGCTCATCGCGGAGATGCGCGCGGAAGGCCAGCGGCAGCGCGAGGAGATCGTCGCCGCCGGTCACGCCCAGATCGAGGCCGACCGCAAGGCCGCCGCGTCCGCGCTGCGCCAGGACGTCGGCAAGCTTGCCACCGACCTGGCCGGCAAGCTCGTCGGCGAGTCCCTCGAGGACCACGCCCGGCAGAGCCGCGTCATCGACCGCTTCCTCGACGAGCTCGAGGAGAAGGCCGAGGCCGGACGATGAACGGAGCGAGCCGCGAGGCCCTGGCAGCCGCACGCGAGCGACTCGACGCGCTGACGGACTCGACGTCCGTGGACGCCGGACGGCTCGCCGACGAGCTGGCCGCCGTCACCGCGCTGCTCGACCGCGAGGTGTCGCTGCGTCGGGTCCTGACCGACCCGGCGCAGGCCGGCGAGGCCAAGGCCGAGCTGGCCCAGCGCCTGCTCGGCAGCCAGGTCGGCGGCGAGACCGCTGACCTGCTCGCCGGCATGGTGCGCTCCCGCTGGTCGCAGTCCCGCGACCTGGTGGACGCGCTGGAGGAGCTGGCGGACACCGCCGACCTCACCGCCGCGCAGAAGGCGGGCACGCTCGACGACGTCGAGGACGAGCTGTTCCGGTTCGGCCGGATCGTCTCCGGCAGCACCGAGCTGCGCGCCGCGCTGACCGACCGCGCCGCCACCACCTCGGCCAAGAGCGAGCTGCTGCGCAGCCTGCTCGGCGGCCGGGCCAAGGCGACCACCGAGCGTCTGGTGACGCGTCTTGTGACCGCGCCGCGTGGACGTAGCCTGGAGTCGGGACTGGAGTCCCTGTCCAAGCTCGCCGCCGAGCGCCGGCAGCGACTGGTGGCCGTCGTGACCACGGCGGTGCCGCTGAGCGACACCCAGAGGCGACGCCTGGCCGCCGCCCTCGGGAAGCTCTACGGCCACACCATGCACCTCAACATCGACGTGGACCCCGAGGTCGTCGGTGGAATCCGGGTGCAGGTCGGTGACGAGGTCATCAACGGCTCCCTCGCGGACCGCATCGAGGACGCCGGCCGCCGACTGGCGAGCTAGCAGCAACTTCATAGCAGTACGTACTTACGACGGCCCATGTTGGGCCGTGCAGAGGATTCACCTCGTTCAGGGGGGAGTCCCCATCCCCCCAAAGTGAAACTTCGGGCCCAACAAGGAGAGCAGGGAACCCAGATGGCGGAGCTCACGATCCGGCCGGAGGAGATCCGGGACGCGCTGGAGAACTTCGTCCAGTCGTACAAGCCGGACGCGGCCTCGCGCGAGGAGGTCGGTACGGTCACCCTTGCCGGCGACGGCATCGCGAAGGTCGAGGGTCTTCCCTCGGCCATGGCCAACGAACTGCTGAAGTTCGAGGACGGCACCCTCGGCCTCGCGCTGAACCTGGAAGAGCGCGAGATCGGCGCCATCGTCCTCGGTGAGTTCAGCGGCATCGAGGAGGGTCAGCCGGTGCAGCGCACCGGTGAGGTCCTCTCCGTGGCCGTCGGCGAGGGCTACCTCGGCCGCGTCGTCGACCCGCTCGGCAACCCGATCGACGGCCTCGGCGAGATCGAGACGTCCGGCCGCCGCGCCCTCGAGCTGCAGGCCCCCACGGTCATGCAGCGCAAGTCGGTGCACGAGCCGATGGAGACCGGCTACAAGGCCGTCGACGCGATGACCCCGATCGGCCGTGGTCAGCGTCAGCTGATCATCGGTGACCGTCAGACCGGCAAGACCGCGCTGGCCGTCGACACGATCATCAACCAGCACGACAACTGGCGCACCGGCGACCCGAACAAGCAGGTCCGCTGCATCTACGTCGCCATCGGCCAGAAGGGCTCGACGATCGCGTCGGTCCGCCGCGCGCTGGAGGAGAACGGCGCGCTGGAGTACACGACCATCGTCGCCGCCCCGGCGTCCGACCCGGCCGGCTTCAAGTACCTGGCGCCGTACACCGGTTCGGCCATCGGCCAGCAGTGGATGTACGAGGGCAAGCACGTCCTCATCATCTTCGACGACCTCTCCAAGCAGGCCGACGCCTACCGCGCCGTGTCCCTGCTGCTGCGCCGCCCGCCGGGCCGTGAGGCCTACCCGGGTGACGTCTTCTACCTGCACTCCCGTCTGCTGGAGCGCTGCGCGAAGCTCTCCGACGACATGGGCAAGGGCTCGATGACGGGTCTGCCGATCGTCGAGACCAAGGCCAACGACGTCTCGGCGTTCATCCCGACCAACGTCATCTCCATCACCGACGGCCAGTGCTTCCTGGAGTCGGACCTGTTCAACGCCGGTCAGCGCCCCGCGCTGAACGTCGGTATCTCCGTCTCCCGAGTCGGTGGTTCCGCGCAGCACAAGGCGATGAAGCAGGTTTCGGGCCGTCTGCGCGTCGACCTCGCCCAGTTCCGTGAGCTGGAGGCGTTCGCCGCCTTCGGTTCCGACCTGGACGCCGCGTCGAAGGCGCAGCTGGAGCGCGGCCAGCGCATGGTCGAGCTGCTGAAGCAGGCCCAGTACGAGCCGATGTCCACCGAGGACCAGGTCGTCTCCGTGTGGGCCGGCACCACCGGCAAGATGGACGACGTCCCGGTCGGCGACATCCGCCGCTTCGAGAAGGAGCTCCTGGAGTACCTGCACCGCAAGGAGCAGGGCCTCATGACCTCCATCAAGGAGGGCGGCAAGATGTCGGACGACACCCTCACCGCCGTCGCCGACGCCATCGCGGAGTTCAAGAAGCAGTTCGAGACCGCGGACGGCAAGCTGCTCGGCGAGGACGCTCCGGCCGCTCCGAAGGCGACCAGCGCCTCCAAGTGACGTAAGGAAGGGACCTGACTCATGGGAGCCCAGCTCCGGGTCTACAAGCGTCGCATCCGATCCGTCACCGCGACCAAGAAGATCACGAAGGCGATGGAGATGATCGCCGCCTCGCGCGTCGTCAAGGCGCAGCGCAAGGTGGCGGCCTCCACGCCCTACGCGACCGAGCTCACCCGCGCGGTCACGGCGGTCGGTACCGGCTCGAACACGAAGCACCCGCTGACCACGCAGGCCGAGACGGTCGTGCGGTCCGCGGTGCTGCTCCTGACGAGCGACCGTGGCCTCGCCGGCGCGTTCAACTCCAACGCCATCAAGGCGGCGGAGCAGCTGACCGAGCGCCTGGAGCGCGAGGGCAAGGAGGTCGACGTCTACATCGTCGGCCGCCGTGGTGTGGCGCACTACAACTTCCGTGAGCGCAAGATCTCGGAGTCGTGGAGCGGTTTCACCGACGAGCCCACGTACGCGGACGCCAAGAAGGTCGCGGCCCCGCTGATCGAGGCCATCGAGACGGAGACGGCGGAGGGCGGCGTGGACGAGCTCCACATCGTCTACACCGAGTTCGTCTCGATGATGACGCAGCAGGCGCTGGACGCCCAGCTGCTGCCGCTCAGCCTCGAGGAAGTCGCGGAGGAGACCCACACCAAGGGTGAGATCCTCCCGCTGTTCGACTTCGAGCCCTCGGCGGAGGACGTCCTCGACGCCCTTCTGCCGCGCTATGTGGAGAGCCGTATCTACAACGCGCTGCTCCAGTCGGCCGCTTCGAAGCACGCCGCCACGCGGCGTGCCATGAAGTCGGCGACCGACAACGCGGGCGAGCTCATCGAGACGCTCTCCCGTCTTGCCAACGCGGCCCGCCAGGCCGAAATCACCCAGGAAATCAGCGAGATCGTCGGTGGCTCTGCAGCCCTCGCCGACGCGACCGCGGGGAGTGACCGCTAATGACCACCACTGTTGAGACCGCGACGGCCACGGGCCGCGTCGCCCGGGTCATCGGCCCGGTCGTCGACGTGGAGTTCCCCGTCGACGCGATGCCGGACATCTACAACGCCCTTCACGTCGAGGTGGCCGACCCGGCCAACGCCGGCGAGAAGAAGATCCTGACCCTGGAGGTCGCCCAGCACCTGGGTGACGGCCTGGTCCGCACCATCTCCATGCAGCCCACCGACGGTCTGGTCCGCCAGGCCGCGGTCACCGACACCGGCACGGGCATCACCGTCCCGGTCGGCGACTTCACCAAGGGCAAGGTGTTCAACACCCTCGGTGAGGTGCTGAACGTCGACGAGAAGTACGACGGCGAGCGCTGGACCATCCACCGCAAGGCCCCGAACTTCGACGAGCTCGAGTCCAAGACCGAGATGTTCGAGACCGGCGTCAAGTGCATCGACCTTCTCACCCCGTACGTCAAGGGTGGAAAGATCGGTCTGTTCGGCGGTGCCGGCGTCGGCAAGACGGTGCTCATCCAGGAGATGATCTACCGCGTTGCCAACAACCACGATGGTGTGTCGGTGTTCGCCGGTGTCGGTGAGCGCACCCGTGAGGGCAACGACCTCATCGACGAGATGAGCGAGTCCGGCGTCATCGACAAGACCGCGCTGGTCTTCGGTCAGATGGACGAGCCCCCGGGCACCCGTCTGCGCGTCGCGCTGGCCGGCCTGACCATGGCCGAGTACTTCCGTGACGTCCAGAAGCAGGACGTGCTGTTCTTCATCGACAACATCTTCCGCTTCACTCAGGCCGGTTCCGAGGTGTCGACCCTGCTCGGCCGTATGCCCTCCGCGGTGGGCTACCAGCCGAACCTGGCCGACGAGATGGGTCTCCTCCAGGAGCGCATCACCTCGACCCGTGGTCACTCGATCACCTCGATGCAGGCGATCTACGTCCCCGCGGACGACCTGACCGACCCGGCGCCGGCCACCACCTTCGCCCACCTCGACGCGACGACGGTTCTGTCCCGTCCGATCTCCGAGAAGGGCATCTACCCGGCGATCGACCCGCTGGACTCCACGTCCCGCATCCTGGACCCCCGCTACATCGCGGCGGACCACTACAACACCGCCATGCGCGTCAAGGGGATCCTGCAGAAGTACAAGGACCTCCAGGACATCATCGCGATCCTCGGTATCGACGAGCTCAGCGAGGAGGACAAGCTGGTCGTCCAGCGTGCCCGCCGCGTCGAGCGCTTCCTGTCCCAGAACACCCACGTCGCCAAGCAGTTCACCGGTGTGGACGGCTCCGACGTGCCGCTGGACGAGTCGATCACCGCGTTCAACGCGATCTGCGACGGTGAGTTCGACCACTTCCCGGAGCAGGCGTTCTTCATGTGCGGTGGTCTTGAGGACCTCAAGAAGAACGCCAAGGAGCTGGGCGTCTCCTGACGCACAGGTCTTCGTGAGCCACTGAGCTCTTGATGAGGGGGCGGGGCACGTCCCGCCCCCTCATCCATGCCTACTAGACTTGTAACCAACACCCGGCACAACCGCCGGGTGGTGACCCGAGGAGCCACCTTGGCTGCTGAGCTGCACGTCGCGCTGGTCGCCGCCGACCGTGAGGTCTGGTCGGGCCAGGCCACCCTGGTCGTCGCGCGCACCACGTCCGGCGACATCGGCGTCATGCCCGGTCACCAGCCGCTGCTCGGTGTGCTGGAGTCGGGCCCGGTGACCATCCGTACGAGTGATGGCGGGACCGTCATCGCCGCGGTGCACGGCGGTTTCATCTCGTTCGCGGACGACAAGCTGTCGCTGCTGGCCGAGATCGCCGAACTGTCGGACGAGATCGACGTCCAGCGCGCGGAGCGGGCACTCGAGCGCGCGAAGGGCGAGGACGACGCGTCCGCCGAGCGCCGCGCGGAGGTCCGCCTGCGGGCGGCGACGGCGCGCTGACCCACGGCGTCACCTTCCGGGCCGTCTAGGCTCTGGGGGAGAGCACGCGATGACGTCACTCAGCCGCGGCTGGGACCGGAGCAATCCGGTGCCGGTCGCGGCTGAGGCAGATATGGAAGTTTTTTCCGTTCCGTTACCTAGGAGACGAGGAGGTCGGTGCCGATGGTCCTCGCTCTGACTGTGTGCGGAATCGTCGTCGCCCTTGTGGTGCTGGGGTTGTTCGTCTTCGGCCTGCGCCGCAGACTCATCCAGCGCTCGGGCGGCACTTTCGACTGTTCGCTGCGCTGGGACGTGCCGGAGAAGACCGACACCAGCGGCAAGGGCTGGAGCTACGGCGTCGCCCGCTACAACGGCGACCGCATCGAGTGGTACCGCGTCTTCTCCTACGCCTACCGTCCGCGCCGCATCCTGGAGCGGTCCGCGATCGAGGTGGCCGGCCGCCGGCTGCCCGACGGCGAGGAGGAACTGGCGCTGCTCTCCGACGCGGTGATCCTCACCTGTCTGCACCGGGGCACGCGCCTCGAACTCGCGATGAGCGAAGACGCGCTGACCGGTTTCCTCGCGTGGCTCGAAGCGGCCCCGCCCGGTCAGCGCGTCAATGTCGCGTAACTCGACTGCTAGTTGAGCCCGTTGTTGATGGCCGTCACCAGCTCACCGTTGGTGGTGTCGCCGCTGAACTCCCAGAAGAACGCGCCACCGAGGCCCTGGTTCTTGGCCCAGGTCATCTTCCCGGCGATCGTCGACGGGGTGTCGTAGGACCACCAGTTGTTGCCGCAGTAGGCGTACGCCGTGCCGGCGATGGTGCCGTTCGCGGGGCAGGAGTTCTTCAGGACCTTGTAGTCCTCGATGCCGGCCTCGTAGGTGCCGGGGGCCGCGCCGGTCGCCGTGCCGCCGGGGGCGGCCTGGGTGACGCCGGTCCAGCCGCGGCCGTAGAAGCCGATGCCGAGCAGCAGCTTGGCCGACGGCACGCCCTTCGACTTCAGCTTGGCGATCGCGTCCGCCGAGTTGAAGCCGGCCTGCGGGATGCCGGGGTACGACGTGAGCGGCGAGTGCGGGGCGGTCGGGCCCTGTGCGTTGAAGGCGCCGAAGTAGTCGTACGTCATCACGTTGTACCAGTCGAGGTACTGGGCGGCGCCGCCGTAGTCGGCCGCGTCGATCTTGCCGCCGGAGGAGCCGTCGGCGGTGATGGCCGCGGTGACCAGATAGTTGGAGCCGAACTCGGTGCGCAGGGCGGACATGAGGTTCTTGAAGGCCGCGGGCCCGCTCGTGTCGCAGGTCAGGCCGCAGGCGTTCGGGTACTCCCAGTCGATGTCGATGCCGTCGAAGACATCGGCCCAGCGCGGGTCCTCGACCACGGCCTTGCAGGACTTGGCGAACGCGGCCGCGTTCTGCGCGGCCTGGCCGAAGCCGCCGGAGTAGGTCCAGCCGCCGAAGGAGTACAGCACCTTGATGTGCGGGTACTTGGCCTTGAGCTGCCGCAGCTGGTTGAAGTTGCCGCGCAGCGGCTGGTCCCAGGTGTCGGCGGTGCCGCTGACGGACTGGTCGGCGGTGTAGGCCTTGTCGTAGGCGGCGTAGGTGTCGTCGACGGTGCACTGACCGTTCTTGACGTTGCCGAACGCGTAGTTGATGTGCGTGATCTTCGACGCGGAGCCTGAGGTCACCAGGTTCTTGACGTGGTAGTTGCGGCCGTAGACGCCCCACTCGGTGAAGTAGCCGAGCTTGACCTTGTCGCCGGTGGGCGGCGGGTCGGTGGTGCCGCCGGTGGTGCGCACCGCGCGGGCGCCGCTGACCGGGCCGGTCTGGTCGGCGGTGTCGCGGGCCTGGACGGTGTAGGAGTAGTCGGTGCCGGCGGTCAGGCCGGTGTCCGAGTACGACGTGGTCGTCACGGTCGCGACCTTGGCGCCGTCGCGCAGGACGTCGTAGTTCTTGATGCCCTTGTCGTCGGTGGCGGCGCTCCAGGACAGCTTCACCGAGGTGTTGGTGATGTCGGAGGCGCTCGGCGTACCGGGGGCGCTGGGGGCGCTGTCGCCGGGTTCCGTGGTGCCGCCGTCACAACTGCCGCCGTTCAGCTTGCAGTTGGCGGGGGAGCCGGAGCCGGTGCCGTTGAAGCCGAAGGAGACGGACGCGCCGGGGGCGAGGCTGCCGTTCCAGGACTTGTTCTTGGCGGTCCAGTGGGTGCCGGAGGAGGTGACGTCGGCGTCCCAGGCGGAGGTGACCGAGGTGCCGGAGGGGAAGTCCCACTCGACGGTCCAGGAGCTGAGGGCGGTGGTGCCGGTGTTCTTCACCGTCCACTTGCCCTCGAAGCCGGAGCCCCAGTCCTGGGTCTTGGCGTAGGTGGCGGTGGCGGATGTCGCGGCTTCGGCCGGGCTCGCGAGGCCGACCAGGCCCGCCAGCGGGAGCAGCAGGGTCGCGAACCCCGCCACGGCTCTGTGTCTGAAGCGCATGCTGCGCCTCCTTGTTGGGGAGTTGAGGGGCATGACTGAGCCTCACGCCCATTCATGGTGCGGTGAGAATAGAAAGGTCTGGACCACAGGTCAATAGGTCTGGACCAGTTGCCCGGTCGGTCCCCGACTCCGCCGACTAGATCCCCAACTCCTGCGCCAGCACGGCCGCTTGGACCCGGCTGCGCAGTTCCAGCTTGCCCAGCAATCGGCTGACATGTGTCTTCACGGTCGCCTCGGCCATGTCGAGCCGGGCCGCGATGTCGGCGTTCGACAGGCCCTCGCCGAGGCAGGACAGCACCTCGCGTTCGCGGCGGGTGAGGCTGTCCAGGACGGACGGGTCGGCCGTCGGCTCCCGTACGGGCTTCGCGGCGAACTCGGCGATCAGACGCCGGGTGACGGCCGGGGCGATGAGGCCCTCGCCGCGCGCGACCGTACGCACCGCCGCCAGCAGGTCCTTGGCCTCGGTGTTCTTCAGCAGGAACCCGGAGGCGCCCGCCCGCAGCGCCCCGAAGACATACGCGTCGAGGTCGAAGGTGGTCAGCACGAGCACGTCCGCGAGCCGCTCCTCGACGACCTTGCGCGTGGCCGACACCCCGTCGAGACGCGGCATCTGAATGTCCATCAGCACCAGATCGGGCCTGAGCTCCCTGGCCCGCTCCACCGCCTGCTCACCGTCCGCCGCCTCCCCGACCACCTCGATGTCGGGCGCGCTGCGCAGGATGAGGACCAGCCCGGCGCGGACGGCGGACTGGTCCTCGGCGACGAGCACACGGATCATGCGGGGTCTCCTTCGGTCAGCGGCAGCATGGCGCGTACGACCCAGATCTTGCCGTCGGCCGACTCCTCGGGCCCGGCCTCGAAGGTGCCGCCCAGCAGGGCGACCCGCTCCCGCATCCCGACGAGACCGGCACCGGAACCGGGTGCGCGCGGCCCGTCGCGGTCACCGAACGGGCTGGTCACGGAGACGGTGAGGGAGCCGTCCCGCTGGGCCAGGGCGACCGTGACCGGGCCGGGGGAGGCGTGCTTGAGGGCGTTGGTGAGGGATTCCTGGACGATGCGGTAGGCGGCGAGCTCGACGGGTGCGGGGACGGTTCCGGGGTCGGCGTCGAGGCGGACGTCGAGGCCGTTGGTGCGGGCCCCGGCCGCGAGGGCGCCGAGCCCGTCCAGGGTGGGCGCGGCCACCGGCTCGGTGTCGCCGCTCGAGTCACGCAGGATGCCGATCAGCCGACGCATCTCGGCGAGCCCCGCGACGCTGTTCTCACGGATGACCGACAGGGCCTCCTGCGAGGTCTTCGCATCGCCGATCGAGAGCGCGGCCGTGGAGTGGATGGCGATCGCGGAGAGATGGTTGGCGACCATGTCGTGCAACTCGCGTGCCATGCGGGAGCGTTCGGCGACGACCGCCTGGGTGCGGTCCATCTCGGCCAGCAGCGCGGTCTGTTCGGCGCGGAGCCGGGCGGCCTCGGCGGCGTCGCGGTGGTTGCGCACGATCCAGCCCGTCGCGGCCGGCCCGTACGCCACGATGCCGACGCCCACGCCGATCAGGAGCGCCTGAGGGGTGCGCCACATCGCGAACGGCACCAGGGTCGCGGCCACGGTGAGCAGGCCGGTGATCCACTGGGTGCGGCGGGCCGAGGCGAGCGGGCCGTACAGCACGGACGCGTACATGACGTCGGTGAACATCAGGATCGAGGCCAGGTTCCCCTGGGTCACCAGGTCCGCGCAGATCGCGACCGTGCCGACGTTCAGGGCCGTGCGCGGGGCCGTCCGGCGCAGCAGCTCGCAGCCGGCCAGGACCGTGAGCGGGACCAGGGTCGGCCAGGGACCGTCGAAGAGCGTGATGGGGTCATCGGCGGTCCTGGTGCCCAGGCCGATGCCCACCAGCAGCAGGCCGCCGAGCAGCCCGCCGACGGCGACGTACACGTCGAAGCGGTGCGGGCGGGGGAGGAGCATGGCTCCATCCAACACGGTGTGCCCGGTCGGCGCCTGATTCCGGGGGACGGTCCTGCACTGCATCTTTCGATGTACCGCGAGTTCGTCAGTGCCGACGACGAAAGGGGCCGGTCCCGACGGGAGCCTGGAAGGGTGACCGAAGGGAGCATGTTGTGATCGTCGCCCTCATCATCGCCTGCGAGGTCGGCTTCTGGGTGCTGCTGGCGCTGGGCCTCTCCGTCCGCTACCTGCTGAAGTGGCGCCGCACGAGCGTGGTGCTGCTGCTGTGCGAGCCGGTGCTGGAGCTGGTCCTGTTCGTCGCCACGGCGATCGACCTGAAGAACGGCGCGGAGCCGGGCTGGGAGCATGGCCTGGCCGCGCTCTACATCGGCTACACCGTGGCGTACGGCCACTACACGATCCGCTGGCTCGACGGCCACGCGGCGTATCGCCTGGCCGGGGCCCCGCGCCCGCCCAAGCCGCCGCAGTACGGCATGGCTCGGGCCCGGCACGAGGGCGGGCTGTGGCTACGGACCCTTCTGGCGGCGGCGGTGGCTCTTGCGCTGCTGCAGGGGGCGATCTGGTACGTCGCGGACGGGGACACATCGTCCCTGCGGTCGTTCCAGTGGGTGGCGCTGCGGGCCGCAGGCATTCATGGCCTGGTCGCGCTGGCCTACTTGATCTGGCCGAAGCAGCCGAAGGGCGGGGCCGAGTCCGGGCCCGCCGACCGGTTCGTCACGTCGAAGGAGCGGGCCGGATAGAGCGTCGGTCGTCTGCGGGCTCGTCGTGGCTGGTCGCGCAGTTCCCCGCGCCCCTTTCGGGGCGCGTCCGCGCCAGGACGTTCAGCGTTCTCCGCCTGGGACCCAGAGGATGTCGCCCTCGGACTTGTTCGCCGTCCTCGCCAGGATGAACAGGAGGTCGGACAGCCGGTTGAGGTAGGTCGCGGTCAAGGGGTTCATCACATCGCCGTGCACCTCCAGCGCCGCCCACGTCGAGCGTTCGGCCCGTCGTACGACCGTGCAGGCCTGGTGGAGCAGGGCCGCGCCAGGGGTGCCGCCGGGGAGGATGAAGGAGCGGAGCTTCTCCAGCTGCTCGTTGAAGTGGTCGCAGTCCGCCTCCAGCTTGTCGATGTAGAACTGCTCCACCCGCAGGGGCGGGAACTCCGGGTTCTCCACCACCGGCGTCGACAGGTCCGCACCCACGTCGAACAGGTCGTTCTGGACGCGGGTGAGGACCTTGACGACTTCCTCGTCCAGGCCGCCCAGCGCGATCGCCGTGCCGATCACCGCGTTCGCCTCGTTGGCGTCGGCGTACGCGGAGATCCGCAGGTCGGTCTTGGCGACCCGGCTCATGTCGCCGAGGGCGGTGGTGCCCTGGTCGCCGGTCCTGGTGTAGATGCGTGTCAGATTGACCATGAGGTCAGCCTAGTTACGCTCCGGCCGTTCGGAAGACGCGTGTGCCGGTCGTCACGGCCAGCACGGTGAGCGCGACGGCCACCAGGACGCCGTAGAGCATGTGCGCCGTGGCGTAGGAGCCGACGTACGCGTCCCGCACCGCGTCCACCAGATAGCGGAACGGCACGAAGTGGGACAGGACGTCCAGCCACCTCGGTCCCAGCGTCATCGGGAGCATCAGGCCCGACAGCAGCATCATCGGCATCGTCATGGCGTTGATCGCCGGGCCGAACTCCTGCGGGGTGCGGACCTTCATGGCGAGCGCGTACGACAGCGAGGCCAGCGACAGCGTCAGCAGCGCGACGAACGCGAAGCCGATCAGGACGCCGGGCAGCGGAGCCCGCAGCCCCATCACCAGGGCGGCCAGGACCAGCAGCACGGCCTGGAAGACGAACAGCGTGGCGTCGCGCAGCACCCGGCCGAGGAGCAGGGCGAGGCGGCTGACCGGCGTCACCCGCATCCGCTCCACCACCCCTTGGCTCTTCTCGATGATGATCGTGAAGCCCGCGAAAGACGCCCCGAACAAGCCGAGTTGGAGCAACAGCCCGGGAACCAGCACCTGCCACGACGAGCCAGCCGCACCCAGCGGCAGATCCGTCAGCAGCGGGCCGAAGAAGAGCAGGTACAGCAGCGGCATCAGCACGCCGAAGAGCAGGGCGAAGCGGGAGCGGAGGGTCTGACGGAGGTAGCGGCCGTAGATGAGGGCCGTGTCCTGGAACAGCATCCGGGGATTCCTATACGGCTACGGGGGCGGAGTCGGCCGGGACGGGACCGCGGCCGGTGATGGCGAGAAACGTGTCCTGGAGGGTCGCGTCGATCGAGCCGCCGTGGCGGAGCTTCAGCGCGCTCGGGGTGCCCTCCGCGACGACCACGCCCCGGTCGACGATCACCAGGCGGTCGGAGAGCGCGTCGGCCTCGTCCAGGTAGTGCGTGGTGAGGAAGACGGTCGTGCCGTGCTCGTCGCGCAGCCGCCGGATCAGGTCCCACAGGTCGGCCCGGCTGCCCGGGTCGAGCCCCGTCGTCGGCTCGTCCAGGAACAGCACCTTCGGACGGTGCGTGAGCGCGAGCGCGATGTCGAGGCGGCGCCGCTGGCCGCCGGAGAGCGCGCCGGCCTTGCGGTCCAGAAGGTCGGTCAGACCAAGGTCATGGGCCAACTCCTCGGCACGCCCGGCGGCCTGCGCCTTGGTCAGGCGGTACAGGCGGCCCTGGGTGACCAGTTCCTCCCGCACGGTGATCTGCGGGTCGACGCCGCCCGACTGGGCCACGTATCCGCACGCCCGGCGCACCCCCGCGGGGTCGGTCGCGAGGTCGTGGCCGGCGACGGTGGCCGCGCCGCCGGTGGGCGCGAGGAGGGTCGTCAGCATCCGCAGGGTCGTCGTCTTGCCGGCCCCGTTCGGGCCCAGGAAGCCGAGGATCTCGCCTTCCCGGACGGTCAGGTCGATGGCGCGCACGGCCTCCACCGGGCCGAGCTTGGTCTGGAAGGTACGGGCCAGTCCGGCCGTACTGATGATGGGCATGGCCCCAGAAAAACAGAGTCCCTTAAATTTTGCAATGACCCCAAAGTTCAATGGAGTCCATGGAAGTTAGGATGAGGCCATGGCGGAAGGGCTCAGGGAGCGGAAGAAGCGCGAGACGAGGCAGCGGATCTCGGACATCGCCACCGGGCTGTTCCTGGAGCACGGCTTCGTGACGGTGACGATCGCCGAGGTGGCGGAGGCCGCCGATGTCTCCGTGAACACCGTCTACAACTACTTTCCGGCCAAGGAGGACCTCTTCTTCGACCGCTCCGCGGGCGTCGTCGAGCAGCTCTCGCGCTGGGTGCGCGGCCGGGCGGAGGGGGAGTCGGCCGCCCGGGCCGTGCTGCGCGAACTGCGCGCCGAAGTCGAGGCGGTCTCGCCCAGGGTGGGCCTCATGGAGGGCTACGACCGCTTCATGCGCTGCATCCACGAGGCGCCGCCGCTGCGCTCCCGGCTGTGGAGTCTGCAGCAGGAGATCCATGACGACCTGGAGAAGACCCTGCGCGAGGAGACCGGCGCGGACGCCGCGGACCCGCTGCCGGGGCTGATCGCCGGTCAGATCGGCTGGATCCACCAGACGGTGTTCGTCCATATCGGACGGGAGATGGTGGCAGGGCGCAATCCGGGCAAAGTGTCACGGGAGGTACTCGTGCTTCTCGACGACATCGAGGAGCTGTTGAGCGCGGACGTGCTCAACTACGCCGTCCGAGGCGTGGAATGACCGGCGCCGGTGTGATGTCCGTCAGATGAGACGTGACTCGCGTTACTAACCGGTCACACGGTCCCCGACGAGCGCTAAGGTCCGCCGCAGAAGCCAATCGTAAGCAGCGTGTAAGCGCACACTCGCAGTAATGCTGCCGTGATTCAAAGGGGAGTCGTCAGTGGCACGGAAGCTCGCCGTCATCGGGGCCGGTCTCATGGGTTCCGGTATCGCCCAGGTCTCTGCTCAGGCGGGTTGGGACGTGGTCCTGCGTGACGTCACCGACGAGGCCCTGAGGAGTGGCACCGACGGCATCAAGGCGTCGTACGACAAGTTCGTCAGCAAGGGCAAGCTGGAGGCGCACGACGCCGACGCCTCCCTCGCCCGCATCACCGCGACCACCGACCTGGACGCCGCCGCGGACGCGGACGTCGTCATCGAGGCGGTCTTCGAGAAGCTCGAGGTGAAGCACGAGATCTTCCGCGCGCTCGACAAGATCGTGCGTGAGGACACCGTGCTCGCCTCCAACACCTCCGCCATCCCGATCACCAAGATCGCGGCGGCCACCGCGCACCCCGAGCGGGTCGTCGGCGTGCACTTCTTCTCGCCGGTGCCGATGATGCAGCTCGTCGAGCTGGTCCGCGGCTACAAGACGAGCGACGAAACCCTCGCCACCGCGCGGGAGTTCGCCGAGTCCGTCGGCAAGACCTGCATCGTCGTGAACCGGGACGTCGCCGGTTTCGTCACCACCCGGCTGATCTCGGCGCTCGTAGTCGAGGCCACCAAGCTCTACGAGTCGGGTGTCGCCACCGCCGAGGACATCGACCTCGCCTGCAAGCTGGGCTTCGGTCACGCCATGGGCCCGCTCGCCACGGCCGACCTCACCGGCGTCGACATCCTGCTGCACGCCACCAGCAACATCTACACCGAGTCCCAGGACGAGAAGTTCGCCCCGCCGGAGCTGATGCGCCGGATGGTGGACGCGGGTGACATCGGCCGCAAGAGCGGGCAAGGCTTTTACAGCTACTGAGGTTTCGTAGACCACCGCACAGCCCCTGCGCGCATCACGCGATGGGGTGAATTCGGTATCGGTTCGCTTACAGACGGCAACCTCTGGCCGCTCAACGCAGTCAGAGGTTGCATCACCGGCCACAGCGAAGACTCATAGCAAACACAGACACAGGCACCTACGCAGACCACACACGCGGAGCACGAACGCACGCTTAGGGGAGCGATATGCACATCAGGGGCGACCACGCCGAACTGGTCGTCGGGGGCCGCCTCGACGTCCGCAGCGCGGCGGACGCCCGTACGGTCCTGCACTCGGCCGTCGACGACGGAGTCGGCGACCTGGTGCTCGACCTGTCCGAGCTGGAGTTCTGGGACGCCACCGGACTCGGGGTGATCATGGGGGCCCATCGGCGGGCCGGCCGCTGCGGCCGGCGCCTGGTGCTGCGCGGTGTGCCGCCGCAGATGCAGCGCCTGCTGGTGGCCACCCGGCTGCACCGGATCCTGGCGATCGAGGGCGGCATCGGGGTGGAGTCCCTGCCCCGGGTGTGACACCCCGGCACGGGTGGGGCGGGACAGTAGGGCGTTCCGGTTGCGAAGCGCATGTCGCGCACAATCCTCACGAGACTGTGATGTCTCGGACGGCGCGGTACCCCGACCTGTCGTAGATACTGTGCGAAGGTTTAGGGTTCGGCTGCCCGCTGCCTAGACAAACCCCTTCGAGCGGGCCCGGACCAGAAGCGACAGCGCGGTGTGCAAAGGCCGGGAGGGGCCGCGAACTGCACACGACGCTTTTGGGGGGCTTGAAACCTATGGACCCGAACACCCGGGGACCCGAGGGGTACGGCCATGACGCCGACGGCCAGTCGTCGCGCCCGCGCCCGCCCAGGGATCCCCTCACACCCGACTTCGGCCAGCACTCGCCGGCACTCGCCCGCACGGTGCAACTGGTCTCCGGCGACTTCCTGCTCACCGTCAACCCCGTCGACGGCAGCGAGATCGAGATCTGCCCGCCGGCGGAGCGTCCGGGGCGGCCCGAGAAACTGACGGCGGCCGAACGCGCCGAGGCCGACCGCGCCGCCAAGCCGCCGGTCCCGCCCGGCCCGACCCGTCCCGCCGAGCCGCTCCTGGCCCGCCAGGAGGAGCGCGAACAGCTCGTCCGGATGCTCGCCCGCGGCCGCTCCGTACGTCTGGTCGGCGCCCGTGGCGCGGGCCGCACCAGCCTGCTCGACCTCGTCGCCGAGGACTGCGAGGACCTCGCGCCCGACGGCGTGGTCCGGCTCAGCGGCTTCCACCGCACGCCCGCCGATCTGCTGTACGACCTCTTCTACTCCGTGTACAGCGCGCCCCTTTACCGCCCGGACCGGGACGAACTGCTCTCCTGCGTGCGTGAGATCGGCGCGGTCGTCGTCCTGGACGACATCGAGTTCGGCGGCACCGCGCTCGACGAACTGCTCGACGCGACCCCCGAGTGCGCCTTCGTACTCGGCGCCACACCCGAAGTGCCCGCGCCGTCCGCGGACTCCGGCATCGAAGAGGTCACCCTCGGCGGGCTCGACCGGGCCGCGAGCGTGGAGCTGTTGGAGCGCGGCATCGGCCGGGTCCTCACCGAGGACGAGGCGAACTGGGCCGGCGACCTGTGGTTCGAGTCCGAGGGCCTGCCGCTCAGGTTCGTCCAGGCCGGGGCGCTGCTGCGGCAGCGGGACCGGCTGCGGGCCGGAGCGGACGCCGTCGACGAGTACGGCGTCTTCGAGGACGCCCCGCCGTCCGACGCGCCCTTCGACACCCCGGTCGACACCGAGGGCGGCGAGGAGACACCCCTGCCGTCGCTCGGTGAGGCCGCGGGACCGGCACAGCTGCTCGCCTCGCGGCTCAGCGCATCCGCCCGCACCACCCTGAGGTTCGCCGTCGCGCTCGGCGGCGAGGTGCCGCACCAGGCGCATCTGCCCGCACTCGTCGGTGACACCCACGCGGACGCCGCGCTGGGCGAGCTGGCCGACTGCGGGCTGGTCTCGCCGGTCGGCTCGCGCTACCGGCTCGCCGCCGGGGTGCAGGTCCAGCTGGAGGCCGCCGGGTACGCCGACGACGCCCAGGACGACGCCCGCACCGCCGTGCAGCACTACGCCTGGTGGGCCGGGCACCCCTCGGTCACGCCGGAGCGGGTGTCCGCCGAGGCCGACGCCGTGCTCGCCGCGCTGGGCGTGCTCGTGCCGGCGACGACACCGCCCGCCGAGGGCGAGGAGAGCCCGACCGTGCAGCTGGCCCGCACGGCGGCGCCCGCGTTCGCGGCGGGGCTGGACTGGAGCGCCTGGGAGCGGGCGCTGCGCGCCGGTGCCGAGGCCGCCCGGCTGGCCGGTGACGTGTCCGAACAGGCCTACTTCCACCACGAGTTGGGCATCCTCGCGCTCTGCGGCGGCCGACTGGACCGGGCCCGTGCCGAGCTGGAGACCTCCATCGGTCTGCGCGGCGCCCTCGCCGACAAGCGCGGGACCGTCGCCGGGCGCCGCGCCCTCGCGCTGGTCTCGGACCGCTCCGGTACGGCCCCCGGGCTCGCCGCGTTCGCCGCGACCGCGGGGGAGGAGGTGCCGGACGCGCGCTACGAGGAGTCGCAGTCGCCTCCCGGCGGAGTGCCGGCCGCGTTCCTGCCCGGCGGTGACACCTCGACGCTGGTCACCCACCAGGCGTCGTCCCCTGCCGCCTCGCACAAGGGCCGCGGCGGCATCCGCAGCTTCGCGCGCCGCAACCTCGTCGCGGCCGGCGCGGGCGCGCTGCTCGTGGCGGTGCTCGGCACGGTGGTGACGCTCGGCGCCACGTCCGACAACGACCCGAACGCCCCGTCCAACCAGGTCGGCGTCAACCCGTCCGCCAGCCAGGGCCCCGGCGACGACAGCCTGGGCGCGGACAAGGTGGAGAGCAACGAGGGCAAGGGCTCCGGCGACACCGGTACGGCGACGAGCCGGCCGACGGATCCGGGTCCCGACGGCACGCTCGGGACGTCGGACGACCCGACCCCGACGGACGATCCGACGGACCCGTCGGACGACCCGACCGGGACGCAGGGTTCGAGCGGTGGCTCCACGCACTCGCCGACGAAGCCGCCGTCGTCCCCGACCAAGCCGCCGTCCTCGCCGACGAAGCCGCCCACGTCGCCGACGGAGAAGCCGACGCCGACGGACGAGCCGACGACGGAGGAGCCGACGCCGACGGACGAGCCGACGACGCAGGACCCGACGGACCCGCCGACCTCCTCGACCTCGGCCAGCGGCCCGGCCTCCTCCAGCCCGGCGGAGACCACCACGTCGGCGAGCGCACCGACATCGACGCAGGAGAACCCGACCACGGGAGCGAACGGGCTGATCTGACCTACGTCCGGCGACCCGAGCGGCGCCGGACGATCGATCCGGCCTACCGTCCGTGATGCGGCCCACCGCCCGGGGTCCGGCCCATGGTCGGTGACCCGAGCGGCGGTGGGCGATTCGGCCCACCGCCCGTGATGCGGCCCAGGGCCGGTGGTCCGAGTGGTGGTTGGTGGTCCCGTCGACTGCCGGTGAGTGGGGCGATTGTCCGGGGTGCGACGATCCGTCGGGCGCGGCACCCGTCCCCGGCCAAAACTTCTCCGGCGCTACGGTGCTCAGCCCCTATGGCCCGATTCGGCGGTGCCAACCGGCCTCGGGGTCGGTTCGGCACCGCCGGACAACGCCGTGGGGACTGAGCGCCGTAGCGCCGGAGAACGGCGGGGGAGCGGGGACGTAGACGCGCCCCGCCGCGCTAGAACAGGCGCAACTTGTCGTCCTCGATGCCGCGCATCGCGTCGTAGTCCAGGACCTGGCAGCCGATACCGCGGTCCGTGGCGAGGACGCGGGCCTGGGGCTTGATCTCCTGGGCCGCGAAGATGCCGTGCACCGGCGCGAGATGCGGGTCGCGGTTCAGCAACTCCAGGTAGCGCGTGAGCTGTTCGACGCCGTCGATCTCGCCGCGCCGCTTGATCTCGACCGCGACCGTGCGGCCCTCGGCGTCCCGGCACAGGATGTCGACCGGCCCGATGGCCGTCATGTACTCGCGGCGGATGAGCGTGTACCCCTCGCCCAGCGTCTCGATGCGGTCGGCGAGGAGTTCCTGGAGGTGCGCTTCCACCCCGTCCTTGATCAGACCGGGGTCCACGCCCAGTTCGTGGGACGAGTCATGGAGGATTTCCTCCATCGTGATGATCAGCTTCTCGCCCGCTTTGTTGGTGACCGTCCAGACGTCCTGTTGCTCGCCGTCCCCCTCCTTCAGTGTGCAGGGCGGCGACATCCAATTGAGGGGCTTGTAGGCCCGGTCGTCCGCGTGGATCGAAACGCTGCCGTCCGCCTTGACCAGGATCAGACGGGGCGCCGAGGGCAGATGGGCGGTGAGCCGGCCCGCGTAGTCGACGGAGCATCGGGCAATGACGAGACGCATGGTCGGCAACGCTACTCGACGGGCCGGTGTCGACGCGATTCGCCCTGGGAGAGTCCGTAAGACCCCGGACTGCCCCTGTTCATTTCTGGCCGATTGTGAGCCCAACGAGGCCCGCCCATGTACGCATTCTCCTGGTGCCGTCACCGTCTGTTGCCTACCGTATTAAACGGGAGGTCGCGAGGCGTGTACACAGAGTGTCCGGTATCGCGAACTCCCTCATCTGTCCGGCAACCCCTGCTGCTGCGGGGGTGCGAGAGGAGAACCCATGTCGCTCGACGTCTCACCGGCCCTACTCGAACAGGCCGAGCGAGGCGAGGTCGACGAAGCCGCCTTCGTCGACTGCGTCCGGACCTCCCTGCCCTATGCATGGGAGATGATCAGCTCCCTGGTGGCCCAGCTGAAGGTCGACGGCGGTTCGTTCGCCGACAACCAGACGCCCCCGCCGGACGAGCAGGCACGTGGCCAGCTGCTGCGTGCGCTTGCGAGTGACGCGATACGCGGCGCGCTACAGCGGCACTTCGGGGTGCGACTGGCCTTCCAGAACTGCCACCGGGTGGCGGTGTTCCCGCTTGACTCCTCGGTCGACGAGACGCTGTCCCGCTTCACCTCGGTGCGCAGTCAGGTGCTGAACCAGTCCCCGGAGTTCAGGGACTGCTGACGCACTGAGCCGCTTGCTTGCCGCTCCATACGCGGGAGGTGCATTCAGTACTGGGGCGGCAAGCCCTCTGGCGGCCCGGGGCGTTCGGTGCGCACCGGCCGGCTCAGCCGAGGTGCGGCAGCACTTCGGTGCCCAGTCGTCGTACGTTCTCCTCGGTCGCCGCCAGGTCGCCCGAGCCCTCGACCAGCAGGGCGAAGCGGGAGATCCCGGTCCGCTCGCTGGTCGCCGCCAGACGGTCGGCACACAGGCGCGGCGTGCCCACCGGGTGCAGCCCGCAGAGCAGTTCGGTGTACGCGAGCGGGTCGCGCATCGCGCGATGGCGGCCGTCGACCGTCACATGGGCCTCCAGGCCCTGGCGCAGCCAGCCCGGCATGGCCTTGGTGAGGGTCTCCACCGCGTCCGTGCGCCGGTCCGCGATCTGGCAGATGCCGGCCGACACATGGGCCGCGCGGCGGATCTCGTCCACCGGCCGTCCGGCCGCGCGTGCGTGCTCCCGCCACAGGGCGACCATCTCGGCCTTCTCCTCGTCGCCCACATGCATCCCGAGCAGCATCGGCAGCCCGCGCTCGGCCGCGAGCCGCACGCTGCGCGGCGAGGTGCAGGCGACGACGACCTCGGGGCCCTCGACGTCCGTGAGGCACTCGGAGGGCCTCGGTACGACGGCGACCTCGCGGAAGCCGAACCGCTCGCCGGCGGCCGCGACCGACGGCTCGCGCAGCCAGCGCACCAGGAGATCGAGTGATTCCGGGAACCCCTCCTCGTATGCCTTGAGGCCCGAGCCGAACACCTCCAGGTCGACCCAGGGCCCGCCGCGCCCCACCCCCAGCGAGAACCGCCCGCCGGAGGTGATGTGCAGCAGCGCCGCCTGCTCGCCGACGGCCACCGGGTGGGCCGTGGGCAGTACGCTCACCGCGGTGCCGACGCGCAGCCGGGTGGTGCGGCCGAGCAGTAAGGCGGCCAGGGTGATCGCGGACGGACAGGTGCCGTACGGAACGAAGTGGTGTTCGGCCAGCCAGACCGAGTCGAGCCCCGCCTCCTCGGCGACCTCGGCGGAGCGGACCGCGCGGTGCAGCGCCTCCCCATCGCCCTGGCCCGGGAACCGGGCCGCGAGTACGAAACTTCCTACGCGCATTGCTTTTTCCTGCTTCCTTGGCTCCGACTCGGAGCTCCCCCACCGGGCATAACCGTCTGACACGTGCCGAGGACACGGCTTGGCGAAGAGATTTGCGGATTGTCTGCAGAATCAATGGCCGGCGTGAGGGACTTGTGGGGGTTGGTGCCGTACGCCTACCCCTGTCGGTGCCGCGTAGGCTGGACACGGCCCGTGCATCCTGTATAGCCCCGTGAGGTGTTCCGTGTCCCCGCGTCGCAACCGACCCAAGGATTCCGGCTCGTCCGGTCGCAGCGCCGAGGACGACCGTCCCGGCCGCTACGGCGGCTGGCAGTCCTCGGAGAGCTGGGACGGCGAGGACTGGAACGTACGGCATGTGGCGGGCGCCAGCGCGCAGGGCAAGGCCTACCGCTGCCCGGGCTGCGAACAGATGATCCCGGACGGTGTCCCGCACGTCGTCGCCTGGCCGGACCACGCGGGCGTGGACGACCGCCGCCACTGGCACAAGGCGTGCTGGAACGCGAAGGACCGCCGCACCACACGGGTGCAGCGGTCCAGGAACGCGCCGAAGTTCTAGCCGGGCAGGCTCACACGTCCCGCTTCTCCAGCAGCGCGAAGGCGCCGGCGAACGCGGCCGCCGTGACACCGAGCATGATCCACAGCGGGTCCCAGCCGGACGGGCCGGAGCTGGACAGGGACTGGGCGTAGAAGACGCTGAGCTGGTTCGGGATGGAGTACTCGAACAGGGCCTGCTGGAGGTCCTGGAGCGACTCCGAGAACATGAACAGCGCGATGACCAGCGGGGCCAGCACGACACCGATCATGATCGTGATCGCGCCCGCCGAGTGCCGCATGATCGAGCCGACGACCAGCGAGAGCAGTCCGAGCAGCGCGATGTAGAACGAGATGCCGACCGTGCCCTTCAGCCACTCCTGACCGGTCGGCTCCCGCGATCCCTCCAGCATGGCCACGTCGGCGAGGGCGACCAGCACGGCCGACACCAGCGTCACCACGAACGCGACGACGAAGAAGACGATCGCCTTGGCCGCCAGCACCCGGCCGCGGGCCGGGCACGCGGTCATCGTGGTGCGGATCATGCCGGTGCCGTACTCCGAGGCCGTCGTCAGCACGCCGAGCGTGATGATGCACATGCTGCCGAGCAGCAGCCCGAAGAAGCCGAACGACAGCGGGCTCTCTCCGGCCAGGCTCTCCTCGGAGGAGTTGGCGGAGACCAGCGCCGCGGCGGCCAGGCCGATACCGACGACGAGCAGCACGAACACACCGAGCGTCCACATCGTGGAGCGCACCGAGCGGATCTTCGTCCACTCCGAGGCGAGCGCGTGCCCGAGGTGCGTACGCACCACGGGGATCGGCGAGGTGTAGGTGGGGTACGGGGAGCCGGGCGCCGCCTGCCAGTTCGGTGCGGCGGTCTGCGGCATCGGGGGCTGGGGCGTGCTCATCGGGCGTCCTCGGGCTTGGTCGGGGCGGCGTTGACGGGAGGCGTGGCGGGCTGCGCGGGCGCAGGAGCGCTCGCGGGGGGCTGGGCGGGGCTCTGAGGGGCCGGCGGCGCGGGCTGCGCCGGAGCCTGGCCCGGGGCCGTCCCGGGCGCCTGGGGAGCCGTCTGCGCGTACGGGTTCGGCGTCGTCTCCGGAGCGGCCGGAGCGCCGTACGGCCCGGGCCGGCCCGGCTGTGCGGCGTACGGCTGCCCGCCCTGCTGGGGCGGCGGCGGGGCGTACCAGCCCGGCTGGCCCTGGCCGGGCACCGGCATCGGTGGCTGCGCGCCGGGCGGCAGCGGCTGCTGGAGCCCTTCCTTGTGGTCGATGGTGGAGCGGTAGTCGACCGCGCCCTGCGTCATCCGCATGTACGCCTCCTCCAGCGAGGCCTGGTGCGGCGAAAGCTCCCACAGGCGTACGTCGGAGTCGTGCGCGATGTCGCTGATGCGGGGGAGCGCCAGCCCGGTGACCCGAAGGGCACCGTCCTGCTCGGGCAGCACGTGCCCACCCGCCTCGGTGAGCGCGCCGGCCAGCTTCTCGCGCAGCTGCGGCTCGGTGTCCGGCGTACGGACCCGGGCGAAGCCCGCGGAGTTCGCGGCGATGAAGTCCTTGACGCTCATGTCGGACAGCAGCTGACCGCGCCCGATGACGATCAGGTGATCGGCGGTCAGCGCCATCTCGCTCATCAGGTGGGAGGAGACGAAGACGGTCCGGCCCTCGGCCGCCAGCGACTTCATCAGGTTGCGCACCCAGAGGATGCCCTCGGGGTCGAGGCCGTTGACCGGCTCGTCGAACAGCAGCACCTGGGGGTCGCCGAGCAGTGCGGCGGCGATGCCGAGCCGCTGGCCCATGCCGAGCGAGAAGCCCTTGGAGCGCCGTCCGGCCACGTCCTGCAGGCCGACCACGCCCAGCACCTCGTCCACCCGCCGGGCGGGGATGCCGGAGAGCTGGGCCAGGCTCAGCAGATGGTTGCGCGCGGCGCGGCCGCCGTGCACCGCCTTGGCGTCCAGCAGGGCGCCGACCTGACGCGGGGCGTTGGGCAGCCTGCGGTACGGGTAGCCGCCGATCGTGACATGCCCCGCCGTCGGGTTGTCCAGGCCGAGGATCATGCGCATCGTCGTCGACTTGCCCGAGCCGTTCGGACCCAGGAAGCCGGTGACGGCGCCGGGCCGCACCTGGAAGGACAGGTTGTACACAGCGGTCTTGTCGCCGTAGCGCTTGGTCAGGCCGACTGCTTCGATCATGCTCCGCACCCATCGAAAGGATCAGGACAGCAGGGCACACGCCCCCGTAAGGGTTAGGAGGATACCGAGGCGCTGACGGTTCCACTCAAGAGCGAGTAAAACCTCGCACCGCCGTCTCCTCGCTACGCGTCCCGCTTCTTGAGCGTCGCGTAACCGCCCGCGAGCGCGGCGATCACCCACAGCACCATGATCCCGAGGCCGCCCCAGGGGCCGTAGGGCGTGTCGTTGTCGACCGGGGTGACCACCTGCATGATCTTGCTGCCGGCCTGGTCGGGCAGATAGCGGCCGATCTTCTCGGTGGCCGAGACGTTCCCGAGGATGTTGGAGATCAGGAAGAAGAACGGCATCAGGATGCCCAGCGACAGCATCGGCGAGCGCAGCATCGCGGCGACGCCCATCGAGAACATCGCGATGAGGGCCATGTACAGCCCACCGCCGATCACCGCCCGCAGCACGCCCGGATCCCCGATCTCGGCCCGGTACTCGCCGAGCATCGCCTGTCCGAGGAAGAACGTGACGAAGCTGGTGGCCAGGCCGACGACGAGGGAGAGCCCGGTCGCCACCGCGATCTTGCTGAACAGGAAGGTGCCGCGCTGCGGCACGGCGGCCAGCGAGGTGCGGATCATGCCGGTGCTGTACTCGTTCGAGACGACGAGCACCCCGAACACGATCAGCGCGAGCTGACCGAGGCCCATACCGGCGAAGCTGATGAAGGTCGGGTCGAAGGACAGCTGGTCGCTCCGGCTCATGTCGTCGAACTCGTTCTTCGACAGGCCCGAGATCAGCATGCCGAGGGCGATGGTGACCACCACGGCGAGGGACAGCGTCCACACGGTGGAGGCGACGGACCGGATCTTGGTCCATTCGGAGCGGACGACCTGGGTGACCACCATGCTCAGCTCCTCCTCCAGTCGGCGCCCCACTGCTGCTGCTGCGGTCGCGGCGGCCCGGGCGCCTCGGCGTGCGCGTGGTACTCAACCGACTCCGCGGTCAGCTGCATGAACGCCTCCTCCAGGGAGGCCTGTTGCGGACTCAGCTCGTGCAGCACGACCTGGTGGCGCGCAGCCAGCTCCCCGATCTGCTCGGACTTGCCGCCGTCCACCTCCAGGGTGCCGTTGCCGTTCTGCACGGCGGTGATCCCGGCCTGCTGCAACACGTCGAGCAGCCGCTCGCGCTGCGGGGTGCGGATACGGACGTACGCCCGTGAGTTGCGCGCGATGAACTCCGGCATGGATGTGTCGGCGAGCAGCCGCCCCTGCCCGATCACGACCAGATGGTCGGCGGTCAGCGCCATCTCGCTCATCAGGTGGGAGGAGACGAAGACGGTCCGGCCCTGCGCGGCCAGCGACTTCATCAGGTTCCGGATCCAGTGGATGCCCTCGGGGTCGAGGCCGTTGACCGGCTCGTCGAACATCAGGATCCGGGGGTCGCCGAGCAGTGCGCCCGCGATGCCGAGCCGCTGTCCCATGCCCATCGAGAAGCCCTTGGTCTTCTTCTTGGCGACCGCGGTCAGCCCGACCGCTTCCAGTACCTCGCGCACCCGGCCGTTCGGGATGCCGTTGCTCTGTGCGAGGCACAGCAGGTGGTTGTAGGCGCTGCGTCCGGGATGCCAGGACTTGGCCTCCAGCAGCGCGCCGATGGAGGTGAGCGGGTCCTTGAGGCGGTCGTAGTGCTTGCCGTCGATACGGACGTCACCGGCCGTGGACCGGTCGAGGCCCAGGATCATCCGCATGGTGGTCGACTTGCCCGCGCCGTTGGGACCGAGGAACCCCGTGACGATGCCCGGTCTCACCGCGAACGTCAGGTTGTTGACCGCCACCTTCTCGCCGTACCGCTTCGTCAGCCCCTCGAGCTCGATCATGCCGCCCACGCTAAAACGGGACAAAGCCCTCTGCCACCCCAGTGGCAGAGGGCTTTGCCAAAATTCAGCAGGCGTGTGCCGGATCGTTACCGGGACTGCTGGGCGGGCACCCCACGCGTGATCGGCTCGTCCTCGGCGGCCGGCGCACCGGTCGCGGCGACCGCGGCACCGGTCAGCGTCGCCAGCATCTCGCGGACGTTCGTCAGCTGAGCGTTGATGCTGTCGCGGCGGTTGGTCAGAGCCGCGAGCTCGCGCTCGGATTCCGAACGGATCCGGTCGGCCTTGGCGTTGGCGTCGGCCACGATGTCCTCGGCCTGACGCTGAGCCGTCTCCACCGTCTGACGGGCACGGCGCTCGGCGTCGGTGCGCAGCTTCTCGGCCTCCAGGCGCAGCTGCTCGGCGCGGTGCTCGATCTCGGCGAGACGCTTCTCGGCCTTGGCCTGACGGGAGGCCAGGTCGCGCTCGGACTGCTCGCGGCGCTTGGCGAGGTTCGTCTCGAAGTCGGCGGCGGCCTGCGCGGCCTTGGCGCGGGTCTCCTCGAAGAGGGCGTCGGCCTCCTCGCGCTTGGACTGCGCGTCCTTCTGGGCCTCGGCACGCAGCTGGGAGGCGTCGCTCTTGGCCTTCTCGACGATCCGGACGCCTTCGTCCTCGGCCTTGGACTTGCGCTCCGCAGCGAACGATTCTGCGTCGTTGCGAACCTGCTGGGCCGCCGACTCGGCGAGCTCGCGGTGCTGCTCGGCGGCGCGGCGGGCCTCCTCGCGCAGATCCTTGGCCTCTTCCTCGGCGAGGCGGAGGATCTTCTCGACACGCGCGCCGAGACCTGCGTACGACGGTTCGGCGTCGGTCACCTGGGCCTGGGCGTTCTGCGTCTCGAGGTGGAGCTCCTCGATGCGCTTTTCCAGAGCGGTGATGCGGGCCAGAGCGCTGTCGCGGTCGGAGACGAGCTTCGAGATGCGTTCGTCCACCTGCGCGCGGTCGTACCCACGCCGCACAAGCTCGAAGCCGTAGGGGGAAGTGTCGCTCATGGGGTTCCTGTCGAAAGAGACCGGTGAGGTGATAAGTGGAATCCTAGGGGCCGAAGCGGTGTGTCATCGAGCGGATACGTGTTTGATCTGGAGAATGAGACCCCTTTTGAGTGGCTAACCGTCGGACGGCTTGCCAAAAACCGGGTCAAAGGACCCCAGGAGACACCGGAACCGGCCCGACACGCTAGCCGTCTGACGACTTGCCACCCGATCGGGGTGCTCCGACTGTCGCACCCGCCTTGACCCCGCCATCCTTGCCGGCCGACGGTGTCTCGAAGGATTCCAGCGCCTCCAGGACGTCCTGGACCCGTGAGATCTCGGCGTTGATGTCCTCGCGCCGCCGTACGAGGACTTCCAGCTCGCGCTTGCCCTCCTCGACCGTGCGCTTGGCCTCGCGGATCGCCTCGGCCTTGAGCTCCTCGGACTCCTTGATGAGGGTCGAGCGCTTCTGCTCGGCCTCCTTCAGCAGCCCCTCGGCCTTCTTGACCGCGGCGATGCGGACCTTGCCGGCCTCGGAGTTCGCCTCCGACACCAGCTCCTTGGCCTTCGCCTGCGCCTTGGCCAGCTGCTCTTCAGAAGCCTTGATGAGCGCGTCGCAGCGGTCGCCGGTCGACTTCATCGTCTCGGCGGCCTCACGGCGGGCGCGCTCGTGCAGGTCCTCGATCTCGCTCGTGATGCGGTCGCGCAGCTCCTCCGCGCGCTCCCTGATCGACGTGGCGTCCCGGCGCGCGCCGACCAGCAGCTCGTCCGCGTCCGTACGGGCCTTCTCCACCATCGAGTTGCCCTCGACGGTCGCCTCGGAGACCAGCCGGTCGGCCTCCTTGCGGGCCGCGCCCACCATGGTGTCGGCCTGCGCCTCGGCGTCCGCGGTCGTCTTGTGCGCCTGCTGCTGAGCCTCGGTGAGCAGCTTGTCCGCCTCGGCGGTGGTCTCCGTGATGAGCTTGTCGACCTGCTCGGCCACGTCCTGGCGCCGCTTGCCCGCCTCCCTGCGGACCTCTTCGAGGGTGCGCTCGGCCTCCTCGCGGGCCGCGTTGACCAGCCGCTCGGCCTCCGCGGCCGCCTCGGCCTTGACGCGCTCGGAGTCGCTGCGGACCCGCTCGGCGTGCTGCTGGGCCGAGCCCACCGTCTCGGCGGCCTCGGCGCGCAGCCGCTCCGCCTCCGACGTGGCGTCCCCGACCAGCTTCTCGGCCTTGGCGAGCGCGTCGGAGCGCACCCGGTCGGCCTCCGTGATCGTCTCCGACTGGAGCCGCTCCGCCTCCGAACGCGCCTCGGTGATGAGGGTGTCGGCCTGCGTCGCCGCGTCCGAGCGGATCCGGTTGGCGTCCTCGCGGGCGTCCGCCCGGGTGCGGGACGCGGACTGCTCGGCCTCGCCGATCTTGTCCGACGCCTCGGTACGGATCCGCTGGGCGTGCTCGGCGGCTTCCGAACGCAGTCGCTCCGCCTCGGCGATGGCCTCCCCGACGGTCCGCTCGGCCAGCGACTTGGCGGCGGCGGCCTCCTCGTTCGCCTCGCGCCGGACCCGGCCCGCGTCCTGGCCGGCCCGCTCCCGCTCGGCGTAGGCGTCGGAGCGGACGCGGTCCGCCTCCTCCTCGGCCTCCCGGCGCGTACGGTCCGCCGCGTGCTCGGCGGCGCTGCGCAGCCCGGTGATCTCCTCCTGGGCCTGCTCGTGCAGCCCGGTCACGGAGTCACGGACCTGCTGGGCGTGCTGCTCGGCCGCCGACACCATCTCGGTGGCGCGCCGGTCGGCCTCCTCGACCAGCCGTACCGCTTCGGCCTGCGCCTCCTCGACCCGGTTGCGGGCGGAAGCCAGCAGCTCCTCGCTCTGCTCGCGGGCCCGCTCGCGCTCCTGGTCGGCCTCCCGGCGGGCGGAGCCGAGGAGCTCCTCGGCCTCGCGGCGACGCCGGGCGGCCTCCTCCTGGGCGGCGGTGAGCGTCTCGGACGCCTCCGTGGCGAGCCGCTCGGCGGCGGCCTGCGCCTCGGCACGGACCCGGTCGGCGGTGTCCTGCGCCTCCGACTTCAGCCGCTCGGCCTCGGCCGCGGCCTCGGACCGCAGACGTACGGCGATGGCCTCGCCCTCGGCCCGGGAGGCGGAGGCGTCCGACGCGGCCTCGTTGCGCAGCCGGTCGGCCTCCTCCTCGGCCTGCTGCTGAAGGGTGCGGATCCGCTCGGCCGACTCGTTGCGCAGCCGGTCGGTCTCCTCGCCGGCCTCGCGACGGATGCGCGCGGCCTCCTCGCGGGCGTCGGCGAGCGCCTGCTCGGCCGCCGCGAGCCGCTGCTCGGCGTCGGTGTGAAGGCGCGTCAGCTCCTCGGCGGCCTCCGCCCGGCGGGCCTCGACGCCGCGCTCGGTCTCCTCGCGCAGCTCACGGGCGGCCTGCTCGGCGTCGGCCTTGATGCCCTCGGCCTGCTCGACGACCTCGTCGCGGTGGCGCTCGGCCTCCTGACGGGTGCGCTGGAGGGTCTCCTCGGCCTGCCGGCGCAGCGTGGTGGCGCGCTCGATGGCCTCGGTGCGGACCTTCTCGCTGTCCGTCGTGGCCTTCTGCCGCAGGTCGTCCGCGTCCTGCCGCGCCTTGGACAGCAGCTCCTCGGCGGTCTTGGCCGCCTCCTCGATCTGCTGGACGGCTTCCTTGCGGGCCTCCGCGCGGATCTTCTCGCCCTCGGCGACCGCCTCGGAGCGCAGGTGCTCGGCCTCGCCGCGCAGCCGGCGCGCCTCCTCCTGGAGCTCGACCGTCTTGGCGCGGTACTCCTTGGTGTCGTCCTTCGCCGAGCCCTTGAGCTGCTCGGCGATGTCGTGCGCCTCGGCGCGCAGCCGGTCCGCCTCGGCCTCGGCCTCGGTGCGGATCCGCTCGGCCTCCTCGGCGGCGGCCTTGGTGGTGTTCTGCGCGTCCTCCTGCGCCTTGTTGAGGACGTCCTCGGCCGTCTTGGCCGCCTTCGACAGCTGGGTCGCGCTCTCCTCGGCGGTGATCGTGCGGGCCTTCTCGGCGGCCTCGGCGACGATCTTCTCGGCCTCCGCGCGGGCGTCCGCGACGACCTGCTCGGCGTCCGCCTTGGTGGCCTCGGCGTCCTTGGTGGCCTCGCTGACCAGCCGGGCGACCTGCTCCTTGGCCGTACGCATGCGCTGCTCGTTGGCCGACTCGGCGTTCGAGAGCGCCTTCTCGGCGGCCGTCGTGGCCTCGGCGACCAGCTTCTCGGCCTCGGACTGCGCCTTGCGCAGCGTCTCCTCGGCCTCCGACATGCGCTGCTCGGCGGCCCGGCTCAGCTCGGTGGCCTGCCGGCGGGCTGAGTCCGACTCCGAGGCGGTGGAGGTACGCAGCTGCTCGGCGTGGTCGGTGGCCTCCTGGGCCTGCGTCGAGGCGGCGTTCAGCAGCCGCTCGGCGTCCGTCCGGGCCCGGAGCAGGATCTGCTCGGCCTCCGCACGGGCCTCCTCGGCAGCGCCCGTCAGCCGCTGCCGGGCCTCGCCGGTGAGCCGCTCGGCCTCGGCGCGCGCGGCCGCGAGGGCCTGGTCGGCCTCGGCACGCGACTCGTCGAGGAGGCGGCGGGCCTGCGACTCGCTGCGGGCGCGCAGCTGCTCGGCCCACGCCACGTTCTCGTTGACGTGCGACTCGACGGTCTGGCGGCGCTCGGCGAGTTCCTGGTCCAGCTGCTGGCGGCGGGTGACCGCCTCCTGGTGCAGCTCGGCCTGGAGCCGGGCCGCCTGCTCGGCGTGCTCCTGGAGGATGCGCTGCGTCTGCGCCCGGACCTGGCTGAGCTCACGCTCGGCGTCCTGGCGCAGCTGGTCCGCCTGGACCTGGGCGTTGCGCAGCAACTGCTCGGCCTGATAGCCGATGTCCCCGCCGTCGAAGGCGGGCCGGGACATGATGGTCCGCCGCGCCTCGTGCAGCTTGGCGCGCAGCACCTCGACCTGGTAGCCGAGGTCCTCGGCGTGCTGGATCGCCTTCTCCCGCTCGGTCTTCAGCCGATCCATCTCGGCCTCGAACCGAGAGAGGTGGTCGACGTCAGCCGCCGGCTCTCGCTCCTGGCGTTCGTAGCCCCGCACTGCGCGGTCCCATCCGTCCCCTGGTCGCAAGTCTGGCCAAACGGGCTCCGTCCGTCCGCCGAACGGGGCCCCCGGGGAATGGTGTCAGATCAACGGCGGAGCATGGGCTGCTGCCCCGACGCTCGCCCCCCGAAACCCGGACCCCGGCATGCGGCCACCACCCCGGTGAGAGGAGCGACCGACCCCAACCCTACCGGCCCATATGTACGAGGGTCAGTGCTCAGGTGACTCAACCGGCGCCGAAGTGACCAGTTCTGTCAGTACTCCGTGGCAATCCTTTGGGTGCAGGAAGGTGATTCGTGACCCCATGGAGCCGCGTCGGGGCTCTTCGTACAGAACGCGTACGCCCTTGGAGCGGATGTCGTCGGCGTCCGCGTCGACGTCCGCCGTACCGAAGGCGATGTGGTGGACACCCTCGCCGTTCTTGTCGAGCCACTTGGCGACGGTGGAGTCGGGGCGGGTGGGCTCGAGAAGCTGCAGGTAGGAGGCGCCGCCGTCGGAGGTGTCATTGATCTTGAGCATGGCCTCGCGGACGCCCTGCTCCTCGTTGACCTCCGAGTGGAACACCTCGAAGCCGTACGTGGCCCGATAGAACTCGACAGTCTTGTCGAGGTCGAAGCAGGCGATCCCGATGTGGTCGATTCGCGTCAGCATGGAATTCAGTGCAGCGCGCCCGAGGTGGTTACGCAAC
Source organism: Streptomyces coerulescens (assembly GCF_042657965.1). Taxonomy (NCBI): domain Bacteria; kingdom Bacillati; phylum Actinomycetota; class Actinomycetes; order Kitasatosporales; family Streptomycetaceae; genus Streptomyces; species Streptomyces coerulescens. The sequence goes on along the minus strand of NZ_JBHSKM010000001.1, from coordinate 58,304 downwards.
GTGCCAGCGATCACACCGACAGCCCGGTGACGGCACGGAGTGCCACTCAGTACATTCGAAGTAAACCCTCGTTCACTCCTCGGCAGTGCAGCCGGAAGGGGATCGCAGCTCATGTCTGGATCGAACAGCACGACCTCGGTGATCGTCGCGGGGGCGCGTACGCCCATGGGACGGCTGCTGGGCTCCCTCAAGTCCTTCTCCGGAGCCGACCTCGGCGGCTTCGCGATCAAGGCCGCCCTCGACCGTGCGGGGATCGGTGGCGACCAGGTGCAGTACGTGATCATGGGCCAGGTGCTCCAGGCCGGGGCAGGGCAGATCCCGGCACGCCAGGCCGCGGTCAAGGCCGGCATCCCGATGAACGTCCCGGCGCTCACCATCAACAAGGTCTGTCTGTCCGGACTCGACGCCATCGCGCTCGCGGACCAGCTGATCCGCGCCGGCGAGTTCGACGTGATCGTCGCGGGCGGCCAGGAGTCCATGACCAACGCCCCGCATCTGCTGCCGAAGTCCCGTGAGGGCTTCAAGTACGGCGCGGTGCAGATGATCGACGCGATGGCCCACGACGGCCTGACCGACGCCTTCGAGAACATCGCCATGGGCGAGTCCACGGAGAAGCACAACACCCGCCTCGGCATCCTGCGCCCCGAGCAGGACGAGATCGCCGCCCTGTCCCACCAGCGCGCCGCCGCCGCCCAGAAGAACGGCATCTTCGAGGCGGAGATCACCCCGGTCGAGATCCCGCAGCGCAAGGGCGACCCGGTCCTGTTCAGCAAGGACGAGGGCATCCGCGGCGACACCACGGCGGAGTCCCTCGGCAAGCTGCGCCCGGCGTTCTCGAAGGACGGCACCATCACCGCCGGTTCGAGCTCGCAGATCTCCGACGGTGCCGCCGCGGTCGTCGTCATGAGCAAGGCCAAGGCGCAGGAGCTCGGCCTGGACTGGATCGCCGAGATCGGCGCCCACGGCAATGTCGCGGGCCCGGACAACTCCCTGCAGTCCCAGCCCTCCAACGCCATCCAGCACGCCCTGAAGAAGGAGGGCCTGGAGGTCGCCGACCTCGACCTCGTCGAGATCAACGAGGCCTTCGCCGCGGTGGCCGTGCAGTCAATGAAGGACCTCGGCGTGTCCACGGAAAGGGTGAACGTCAACGGCGGAGCCATCGCCCTCGGTCATCCGATCGGTATGTCGGGTGCGCGGCTCGTCCTGCACCTGGCCCTTGAGCTCAAGCGGCGGGGCGGCGGCATCGGCGCGGCCGCGCTGTGCGGTGGCGGCGGTCAGGGTGACGCGCTGATCGTGCGGGTACCCAAGGCCTGAGTTCTCCTTTGTAGGACCCCTTTGTGAACGGAGCTGTGATGCAGGACGTCTCCACCCTGGTGGCCCAGGCCAGGGAAGGCCGGCCGCGGGCCGTGGCCCGGCTGATCTCCCTGGTGGAGGGGGCGTCCCCGCAGCTGCGGGAGGTCATGGCGGCGCTGGCCCCGCTGACGGGCAACGCCTATGTGGTGGGCCTGACCGGCTCACCGGGCGTCGGCAAGTCGACGTCCACCTCCGCCCTGGTGACCGCGTACCGCAAGCAGGGCAAGCGGGTCGGCGTCCTGGCCGTCGACCCGTCCTCGCCGTTCTCGGGCGGTGCCCTGCTCGGCGACCGGGTCCGGATGTCGGATCACGCCTCCGACCCCGGCGTCTACATCCGCTCGATGGCGACCCGCGGCCACCTGGGCGGCCTCGCCTGGGCCGCCCCGCAGGCGATCCGCGTCCTGGACGCGGCCGGCTGCGACGTGATCCTGGTGGAGACGGTGGGCGTCGGCCAGTCGGAGGTGGAGATCGCCTCCCAGGCGGACACGTCGGTGGTGTTGCTGGCCCCGGGCATGGGCGACGGCATCCAGGCGGCCAAGGCCGGGATCCTGGAGATCGGTGACGTGTACGTCGTCAACAAGGCCGACCGTGACGGGGCCGACGCCACCGCCCGCGAGCTCAACCACATGCTCGGTCTCGGCGAGTCCCGGGGGCCCGGTGACTGGCGCCCGCCGATCGTGAAGACGGTCGCCGCGCGCGCCGAGGGCGTCGACGAGGTCGTGGAGGCCCTGGAGAAGCACCGCGCCTGGATGGAGGAGCGCGGGGTCCTGGCCGAACGCCGCCGTGCCCGCGCCGCCCGCGAGGTGGAGACCATCGCCGTCACGGCCCTGCGGGAGCGGATCGCCGACCTGCACGGTGACCGGCGGCTCGGCGCGCTGGCCGAGAAGATCGTCGCCGGGGAACTGGATCCGTACCGGGCGGCGGACGAGCTGGTGGCGGGGCTCACTCAGGCCTGAGAGCTTTGGAAAGTGCCGCGATGTGCCGTCACTCGGCTGCTGGTTCGCCGTGGCTGGTCGCGCCCGCGCGGCGGAGCCGCAAAATGACACAGCCCCGCGCCCCTTTGGGGCGCTGACTGCTAGGTTGATCCACATGTACCTCCTCTTGGCATAGGGCACGCCCCGCCCACGTACGGTGCACGACCCCTCGGTCGTGACCGGCGTGGCGCATCGGCGTCCCCTTTTCCGCCTCGAGTCGAGGAATCTCCGTGTCTTCCACCTCTGTGGCGCGGCCTTCGTATGCCGCCGTCCTCCGGATCCCCCATGCCCGCCGCACCTTCGCCACCGCCCTGCTCGGCAGGCTGTCCTACGGTGTCGCCCCGCTGTCCGTGATGCTCGCGGTGACCCGGGCCTCCGGGTCGTACGCGGTGGCCGGTGTGGTGATGGCGCTGTTCTCCGGTACCAGCGTCTTCCTGTCGCCCGCGCGGGCGGCTCTCATCGACCGGCACGGGCCGCGCCGGGCGCTCGTGCCGATGGTCGCGGCCCACTCGGCGCTGCTCGGGCTCCTCGCGGTGCTCGTGTGGCGGCCGGGGGGCGCCTCGCCGCTCGTCCTCGGGGTCGTGACCGCCTTCGCCGGGGCCTGTACTCCGCCGCTCGGCCCCACCATGCGCGCGGTGTGGGGGCGGCTGGCCCCGGACCGGGCGCTGCTGCAGCGGGCCTACAGCCTCGACGCCGTCGCGGAGGAACTGCTCTTCGTCTCGGGGCCGTTGCTGGTGGGCGTGCTCGTCGGGTTCGCCCCGCCGGCGGCCGGGGTGCTCCTCGGGGCGGGGCTGATGGTGGTGGGGACGGCCGGGTTCGTGTCCTCGCCCGTGGTGCGCGCGGTGCCGGCCGGCGGTCGCGCGCCGGGGCCGCGCAAGGCCGGGCGGGGCGTGCTGCGCGGCCTTGCGCGGCCGGTGCTCGCCGCCGCGGGTGTCGGCCTCGCCCTGGGCGTGCTCGATCTGCTGGTCGTGGCGTTCGCCGAGGGGAGCGGCCATGGCGCCGGCAGCGCCGCCTGGGTGCTCGCCGCCCTGTCCGCCGGAAGCGCCGTCGGCGGGCTGCTCAACGGGGCCGTGGCATGGCGGTCCGCCGCCGGGACGCGGCTGGCCGCGCAGGCCGCCGGACTGGGGCTGGCACTGTGCGGTGCCGCACTGGCCCAGGGGCTGGGCACCCTCGCCGTGGCGGTCGCGGCCGCCGGTGTCTTCGTGTCCCCGCTGATCACCACCGCGTATCTCATCGCCGACGAGACCGCGGCGCCTGCGGCCCGGGTCCGGGCCGGGGCCTGGGTCAACACGGCCGTCAACGCGGGCGGTACGGCCGGTGCCGCGGCGGCCGGTGTGCTGGTCGGGTGGCTGCCGGTGGGGGTGTGCTTCGCGGTCACCGGGGGCGTGCTGGTGCTGATGGCGCCGGCCGTGGCACGCGGGACGACGGGACGCGAGAAGGGGCACGGGATGTCCCGTACCCCTGAGGTCACGCTGTGACGTGAGGCGCCCGGCGTCAGTCGTCGTCGCGGTCGTCGTGGTCGCTGTCGTCGTGGTCCTGGGTGACCTTGCCCGTCCCCAGGTCGACCTTCCACTCGCCCTTGGTGGTCTCCACGCTCCAGGCCGCGGGGCCGTCGTCGTCGAGGTCGACGTCGGTGACGGTGCCCTTGGCGGCCGCGGCCACGGCGGCCTCGCGGGCGTCGACGTCGGCGCCCTTCAGGGCGGCCAGGTCCTTGCGGGCGTCGTCGTCATCGTCGTCGTCGCGGTGCGCGCCGAGGACCTTGCCGTCGCTCGCGGAGACCCTGACGTCGTGGTCGGTGCCGTCGCCCTTGACGACGCTCACCTCCCACACCTGGGAGCCGTCGTCGTCCAGGTCGGCGCCGACGGCCGTGCCCGGAGTGTGCTTCAGCGCGGCGGCGACGGCGTCGGCGGCCGTGATCTTCGCGGCGGCCGAACGGACCTCGGTGCCGTCGTCGTCCCGGTCGTCCCGGTCGTCGTTCCGGTCCTCGGCGGTGTCGTCCGCGCTGTCGTCCCGGTCGTCGGCCACCCGGACGCTCGACTGCCGCTGCGTGGCCGCGCCGTCGTCGTCACCGGCGGCGGCGTAGGCCGCGACGGTACCGCCCCCGATCAGGGCCGCGGCGGCGACGGTGGCGATGACGATGTTGCGCTTCATCCCGGTTCCTCCCGAGTCGTTCTCGTTTCGACACCGCTCAATCTGCCGAACCGACGCTGAGGGGAACCTGAAGGACCCTGAAGAGATCTTCAGCTTGGCTTTGCGAACCTTGACGCATGCGCCTGTTGATCGTGGAGGACGAGAAGCGGCTGGCCCTGTCGCTCGCCAAGGGACTGACGGCCGAGGGATACGCCGTGGATGTCGTCCACGACGGCCGCGAGGGTCTGCACCAAGCCTCGGAGGGGTCGTACGACCTCGTGATCCTCGACATCATGCTGCCCGGCATGAACGGCTACCGCGTCTGCGCCGCGCTGCGCGCCGCCGGCCACGAGGTGCCGATCCTGATGCTCACCGCCAAGGACGGCGAGTACGACGAGGCGGAGGGGCTGGACACCGGCGCCGACGACTACCTCACCAAACCGTTCTCGTACGTCGTCCTCGTCGCCCGTGTGAAGGCGCTGCTGCGGCGCGGGGGACAGGGCGCCGGGGCCTCGCCCGTGCACGTCCACGGCGACCTCAAGGTCGACACCGCCGCCCGCCGGGTCTTCCTCGGCGAGGCCGAAGTGACCCTCACCACCAAGGAGTTCGCGGTCCTGGAGCAGCTCGTGACCCGGGCCGGCGAGGTGGTGTCCAAGGCCGGGATCCTGGAGCACGTCTGGGACTTCGCCTACGAGGGCGATCCCAACATCGTCGAGGTGTACATCAGCACCCTGCGGCGCAAGCTGCGCCCCGGGCTGATCCGGACGGTGCGCGGCGCCGGCTACCGGCTGGAGAGAGAGCGATGAGCAGGGTCTTCGGCTCGGTCCGGTCCAGGGCCACGCTGGGCGCCACCCTCGTCGTCGCCGTGGCGCTGGTCGCGGCGGGGGCGGCGGTGCTGCTGTCGCTGCGGTCCAACCTGATGGAACAGGCGGGCAACGAGGCGCAGCGCACCGCGCAGAACGTCGTGGCCCAGCTCGCCGCCGGCAAGGCCTACGACCAGCTGGATCTGGACGACGAGAGTCCGGTCCAGGTCGTCGACGCCGGCGGCAGGCTGGTCGCCGCCAGTGACGACCTGGAGCGGATCAGCGGCACGGCCACCGACGCCGTCAAGCCGCAGCCGCAGTCGGGCGGTACGGGCACGGGGACCGGCACGGGCGACGACGACGATGACGACGCGGACGACGACAGCGCCCGCGGTGAGGCCGGTGAGATCGGCGAGGGGACCGAGTTCAGCGACGGCTCCGCGACGATCGACGGCGAGAGCGCCGACTACCGCTTTGCCGCGGTCCCCGTGAAGGCCGGCGAGCGAGGGCCGCTGACCGTGTATGCCGGGGGCTCGCTGGACGCCGAGCAGAGTGCCGTGAACACCGCGCTCACCGTCATGCTCATCGGCTTCCCGCTGCTGCTCGGCGTGGTCGCGGGCGTCACCTGGCTGGTCACCCGGCGCGCCCTGCGCCCGGTCGAGGGCATCCGGGGTGAGATGGCGGCGATCACCGCGTCCGAGGACCTGGCGCGCCGGGTGCCGGTGCCGGGCACCCACGACGAGGTCGCCCGCCTCGCGCTGACCACGAACGAGACCCTGGCCGCCCTGCAGACCTCGGTCGAGCGGCAGCGCCGCTTCGTCGCCGACGCCTCGCACGAGCTGCGCAGCCCGATCGCGTCCCTGCGCACCCAGCTTGAGGTGGGCGTCGCACACCCCGAGCTGCTCGACCTGGACGGTGCGGTGGAGGACACCGTACGGCTCCAGGGGCTGGCCGCCGACCTCTTGCTGCTCGCCCGGCTGGACGCGGGGGAGCGGCCCGGTGACGCGCGGTTCGACCTCGGTGCGCTGGCCCGCGAGCAGGCCGAGGGCCGGGCGGGGGTGACGGTCGAGGCGCGGTCCGCGCGGGTGGCCGGGTCGCGGGGGCAGGTGGGGAGGGTGCTCACCAATCTGCTGGACAACGCCGGGCGGCACGCACGCTCGGCGGTCACCGTGACCGTGCGTACGGAAGGGGCCTGGGTCGTCGCGGCGGTGGCCGACGACGGGGACGGGGTGGCCGAGGCCGACCGGGAGCGGATCTTCGAGCGGTTCGTCCGGCTCGACGAGGCCCGCAGCCGCGACGACGGCGGGGCCGGGCTGGGACTTGCCATCGCCCGTGACGTCGCCGTACGGCACGGGGGCACGCTCACCGTGGGCCGGGCGCCGGCCGGCGGAGCCCTGTTCGAACTCCGCCTGCCGCAGGCGCAGTAGGCACCGGGGTCGCCGGAGCCGTGGGGGTCCGCTCGGGTTACGGACGTCCCCGCTGGCCGCGCAGGTGTTCCGCGATCGGTTTGAGGGCCTTGTCGAGCTCGGTCAGGGAGTCGGGTGAGAGCAGGTCGATGAAGTGCCTGCGGACGGACGCCACGTGGTGCGGCGCGACCTTCTGCATCGTCTCCATACCGTGATCGGTGAGGACCGCGTAGAGGCCGCGGCGGTCGGACTCACAGTTCTCACGCCGGACCAGGTTCGCGTTCTCCATCCTGGTGATCTGGTGGGAGAGGCGGCTCTTGGACTGCAGGGTGGCGGAGGCGAGGTCGCTCATCCGCATCCGTACGTCCTCCGACTCGGAGAGGTTCACCAGGATCTCGTAGTCGTTCATTGTCAGGCCGAACGGCTGCAGGTCCTTCTCGAGCTGGTACGTCAACAGCCTGTTGACCTCCAGGTGGGTGCGCCAGGCGCACTGCTCCGCATCGGTCAGCCAGCGAGTGGCCGTCTCGGTCTCCATGAATGAAGTCTACCTAAGAAGTTGAAAGGCGAACTAGTGAGGGTTTCCTGTGACATGGCCGTGTGTGCACACGTTCGATGTCACACTCCGCAGACTACCGCTCACAGCCCGAAGCGACGCTGGAGGTCCCCCAGCTGTCCGGGAAGGCGCGGTGCCCCGGCCATTTGTGAAGGGCCTGTGTGGGCGCCACCGGAACCGGGTACACCGGCGCCCGGCGGGACCGCCCCCGTGGCCTGCTCGGCCATGAGGGTCTCGGTCGACTGGAGCAGGACGGTGCCGGCCCCGACGAACTCGAACTGATGCTCCTCCCCGGAGGCCCCTCCGAGGCCCGTCAGTGCACGTAGACCGCCCATTACGCCGGTCATGTAGCCATGGTCGTAGTGGTGGCACGGAGAGGGGCAGTCGGCCCAGCCGACGAGCGCCTGCGGATCCACCCGGATCGGGGGTTCCATGAACACCACCGGCCCGTTAGATGCAGCCACGAACTTTCCGGTTCCGATGAGTGTCAGAAAACCCGGCACGATCGATTGCTTGAGTGCAAGAGTTGGCTGAAAAGCGAGCAGGTTGCCCGAGCGAATGGTCAGGTTGCCGTCTTCGAGGTCGTACGAATTCACGTCGAAGGCCCGGTCGGCCAGCAGCATCTTCCCGGAGCCCGCCGCCACCACCCAGTCACTCGCGTGCAGTGGCGAATGAAAGGACGTACGGACGAGTCGGTCGAGTCGGCCGTGCCCGACGCCGTTGAAGTCGATCGAGCCGTAGTAGGCGATCATCTTCCCCTTCTGCAGGAACCACTGGCTGCCCTTGAGTTCCACGCAGAAGGTGTAGGCGTTGACGTTGTCGTCGGAGGGCAGCGAGGCCGGGTCGAGGACCGTGGGGCCGCCGGGGGTGGGGTAGGTGCTCACAGCTTTTCCTCCGACGCCTGGACGTAGACGGCACCGCTGCCGCTGAGCTCCAGCTGGAAGGCCTCGCCGGAGCCACGGCCCACCATGTCGCGCCAGCCGAGCGCGGTGGACAGCTTGTTGCGTACGTCGCCGTGGTGGGCGACATAGGCCTGGGGGTCGACGTGGACCGGGCGCTGCGGGGTGATCGGGATCTCGAAGACGCCGCCGTGCGCCATGACCGCCACCGCGCCGTGCCCCTTGAGGGTGGTGGTGAACAGCCCCTGTCCGGAGACCTGGCCGCGCACCATGCCCATGACGCCGCCCTGCGAGCCGAGGAACATCGTGCCCTGCTGGAGGGTGCCCTCGAAGGCCAGGAGGCGGTCCGCCTCGACGCACAGGGTGTCGCCGGCGAGGTGGATGACCTGCACATGGTGGCCGCCGTGCCCGAAGAGCACGGTGCCGCTGCCCTCGACGGTCATCAGCGGGGTGTCCTCGTTCGCCACCCGGCGCCCGATCATCGACATGATCCCGCCCTGCCCGCCCGACATGTTGGGGGTGAAGGACACCTCGCCCTTGTAGGCGAGCATCGCGCCGCGCTGACTGAACAGCCTCTGGCCCGGCATGACCGTCGCCTCGACCATCTTGGAGTTGATCTCGCGGAAGGCCATGTCAGACGTCCCCCGCGATCGTGTTCCGCTCACTCGGCTGTACGTACACCAGGCCGTCCCCCTCGAACCGGATCTGGAAGGCCTCGCCCCCGCCCTCGCCCATGAGTGTGCGGAACGTCACACCGGACTGGAACGACTGCCGCAGGTTCCCCTGGTGGGCCACATACGCCCCCGGGTCGACGGTCAGCGGGTACTGCGCGCTGACCCGCAGCACCACGGCCGGCCCGTCCGACATGATCGCCGCCTGTCCGTGTCCCTCGACGGTGGTGGTGAACAGGCCGTTGCCCTGTGAGGCGCCGCGCAGCCCCGTGAAGGAGGTACCGGTGCGCAGCCCGGCGTCGGTCGCGAGCAGATTGCTCGACTCGACGTACAGCTTGTCGCCCTGAAGGTTCACGAGGTTGATCTCGGAGGCGCGGTCGGCGAACCAGCACGTCCCGTGCCCCTTCACCTCCATCACCGTCATCTGCTCACCGGTGAGCCGCCGGGTCACCATCCCCCGGATGCCCTCACCGCCGCCGCTCATCTTCTTGAAGGCCATCTGACCGTCGTACGCGACCATCGAGCCGTTCTTCGCCTTCACGGCGTCCCCGGTCATGTCGACGGCGAGCACCTTGCTGCCCTGGAGTCGGAACATCGCCACGCAGCGAAGGTAAACCGCAGGTGCCCGCCACCGACAGATCCGTGAGGCTGACTTCACCCCTGACGAGACCCTTATGCCCCGGCGACCCCTGGGCCCCGGAGCGGGGTCCGACCCCGGGCCCCGAGCACCTCCCGCGGTTTGCCACAATGGACGAGCGTTTGTGCTTGCGTTCACAAGCTGAGCCGGGCCGACCGACATCTCTCCCAACCGACCCCACCGAAGGTGACCCGTGGACATCAAGACCGCCACCTCCCTCCGCCGCCTGCGCCTCGTCTCGGCCCCCGAGGCGGTGTCGTTCCTGCTCCTGCTGCTCTGCTCGGTGCTGAAGCGGACCACGGACTTCAACGCGGTGCCCGTGATGGGCATGGTCCACGGCATGCTCTTCGTCCTGTACGTGGTCTTCTGGGCGGACGCCTGGAACCGTGCCAAGTGGCCGCTGGGGACCGCGGCCCTGTACTTCGTCCTCTCCGTCCTGCCGACCGGCGGCTTCTTCGCCGACCGCAAGCTCAAGCGTGAGGCCGAGGACGCGGTCATCGCCTCCCGCGCCCGCAAGGAAGGGATCGTCGGCGCATGATCGTCGCGTTTTCCGTGACACCGCTCGGCGTCGGCGAGGACGTGGGGGAGTACGTCGCCGACGCCGTCCGCGTGGTCCGCGAGTCGGGCCTGCCCAACCGCACCGACGCGATGTTCACCTCGATCGAGGGCGACTGGGACGAGGTCATGGACGTCGTCGGGCGTGCCGTCGCCGCCGTCGAGGCGCGGGCGCCGCGGGTGTCCCTGGTCCTCAAGGCGGACATCCGCCCCGGAGTGACGGACGGTCTCACCTCCAAGGTGGAGACGGTCGAGCGCCACCTCGCCGAGTAGCCGGGCGCGGGAGCCGTCCGGCGGCTCCGCGACCCGTGTTTGTCCCCAAGTCCCCGTGCCGCACGGGGACTTCGGCGTTTCGGGGGCCGGGTGGGAACGGGCGTACGGTGTCATCCGGCGGTGCTCGCGCGCACGCATCCCGGCCTGCCCGGCGGGCAGTTCCCTCAATTGGCCCGCGTGGCTCGCGGACCCCAAGGCCCTGTCCCACGATGAAGGCTCAGGGCCGAAACCCGCGTTCGCGCTGGTGGGACAGGGACGGCCGCCGCTTGCTCCCGCGAAGGAAGGGTCTGCCGGATGACCACTTCGCCCTACACGTCCCAGTCGGCGTTCGACGGCTCCAGGATGCGCGTCCTCCTGCTCGTCGACCTCCACGAGGGTGCCCAGCAACAGTTCCTGGACGCGTACGAGCAGATGCGTGACCGTGTCGCCTCGGTGCCCGGTCACCTCGGTGACCAGTTGTGCCAGTCCGTGGAGAACCCCTCCCAGTGGGTCATCACGAGCGAATGGGAGACCGCCCCTCCGTACCTCGCCTGGGTGAACAGCGACGACCACCTCGAGACGGTCCGGCCGTTGCAGAGCTGTGTGCGGGAGCTGCGCTCGATGCGCTACGGCATCGTCCGTGAGACCGGCGGCGACCGCCCGAAGTCCGGTGCGCTCCAGGCGGCCCCGCGCGAGGGCGACGGCGTGATCCGCCATGCCCTGACCTTCACCGTCAAGCCCGGCTCCGAGTCCAAGGTCGCCGAGGTCCTCGCCGACTACGCGCCGCCCGAGGCCCGCGTCGACGCCACCACACGGCTGCGCCGCACCACCCTGTTCATGCACGGCAACCGGGTGGTGCGCACCGTCGAGGTGGAGGGCGACCTGACCGCGGCGCTGCGCCACGTCTCCCGCCAGCCCGAGGTGCGGGCCGTCGAGGAGGCCATCAACCCGTATCTGGAGCAGGACCGGGACCTGACCGATCCCGAGTCCGCCCGGAACTTCTTCATCCGTGCCGCCACCCCGCCCGTCCACCACGTGGCGCGCGGCGGCCCGGAACCCGGCGACCTCACGCGCAAGGCCCTGTACTACCCGGCCAAACAGGGCTGCGGGACGGCGCTGGCCAGGCTGCTCGCCCGGCAGGACGAGGCGGCCGCGGCCGACCCCGCGTCCCCCGTGCACCGCAGCACCGTCTTCCAGCGCGCGGACATCGTCGTCCGGCTCATCGACGTACAGGGCGATCCCGAGACCGATCCGGAGATGGCGCTCGGCATCCACGGCCCCAGGAAGGCCGCCGTGCTGGCCCGGCTGCTGGACGGCGAGGCGATCGGCGTCAGCGGGCCGCTCACCGGCGCACGGGACGCCAACCGGCTCCTGGCGCACGCCGACATGGCGCTGATCACCGACCGCAGGGCCGCGCAGTCCTGACGGCGCGGGGACCGACACCTCTTCGAACGACCTGGAGACAGAACCATGGACAAGATGCGCCCGCGCGTCGTGGACGTCAACGAGATCGAGCCCAACCGCAAGCGCGGCGGCGACCTTCGCACCCTGCTCACCCCCGTCACGGTGGGCTCCACGAGCGGCTTCATGGGCCTGGCCATCATGCGGCCCGGCGAACGCATCAGCGAGCACTACCACCCGTACTCCGAGGAGTTCATCTACGTCGTCGAGGGCCGGCTGGAGGTCGACCTGGATGGCGAAACGTTTCCTCTCCGTGCCGACCAGGGCCTGATGATCCCCATCGACATGCGGCACCGCTTCCGCAACGTCGGTGACGAGGAGGCCCGGATGGTCTTCCACCTGAGCCCGCTGGCGCCCAAGCCGAGCCTCGGCCACGTCGATACCGAGGCCCCGGAGATCAGCGACGACGTCCAGGCGTACCCGCTCGTCCAGGGGGAGGAACGCCCAGGGGTGCTGTCATGACCCGGCGCGTGGCGGTCACCGGCATAGGTGTGGTCGCCCCCGGCGGGATAGGGGTACCGGCGTTCTGGGACCTGCTGTCCAACGGCCGTACGGCGACCCGTGGGATCACCCTGTTCGACCCCGAGGGCCTGCGTTCGCGGATAGCCGCCGAGTGCGACTTCGACCCGCTCGCGCACGGCCTCGACCGGGACGTCGTCGAACGCGCCGACCGGTACATACAGTTCGCCCTGGCCGCCGCCGAGGAGGCGGTGACCGACAGCGGTGTCGACTTCGCCGCCGAGAACCCCTGGCGGATCGCCGTGTCCCTGGGCAGCGCGGTGGGCGGCACCACCCGCCTGGAGCACGACTACGTCCTGGTCAGCGCGGGCGGACAGCGCTGGGACGTGGACCATCGTGCCGCCGAGCCCGAACTGCACCGGGCCTTCTCGCCCAGCACCCTGGCGGCCGACGTCGCCGAACGGTTCGGCGCCCAGGGCCCGGTGCAGACCGTGTCCACCGGCTGCACCTCAGGACTCGACGCCGTGGGCTACGCCTTCCACACCATCGAGGAGGGCCGCGCCGACATCTGCATCGCCGGCGCCTCGGACTCCCCGATCTCCCCGATCACCATGGCCTGCTTCGACGCCATCAAGGCCACGTCGCCCAACAACGACGACCCGGAGCACGCCTCCCGCCCCTTCGACGCCCACCGCGACGGCTTCGTGATGGGCGAGGGCGCCGCCGTCCTCGTACTGGAGGACCTGGAGCACGCCCGCGCGCGTGGCGCGCACGTCTACTGCGAGATCGGCGGCTACGCCACCTTCGGCAACGCCTACCACATGACCGGTCTGACCAGTGAGGGTCTGGAGATGGCAAGGGCCATCGACGAGGCGCTCGCCCACGCGCGCGTGGACCCCACCGAGATCGACTACGTCAACGCGCACGGCTCCGGCACCCGACAAAACGACCGGCACGAGACCGCCGCCGTGAAGAAGTCCCTGGGCAGCCACGCCTACGAGACGCCCATGAGCTCCATCAAGTCCATGGTGGGCCACTCGCTGGGCGCGATCGGCGCGATAGAGGTCGTGGCCTGTGTCCTCGCGCTGGCCCGGCAGATGGTGCCGCCGACGGCCAACTACGAGACCCCGGACCCCGAGTGCGACCTGGACTACGTCCCGCGCACCGCACGCTCCCGCCGGCTCGACCATGTGCTCTCCGTGGGCAGCGGCTTCGGCGGGTTCCAGTCCGCGGTGCTCCTGACGGGGCCGAGTGGGAGGAGACGACGATGAGTGGTCCACGCGCCCGGCAGACCGCCGTCACGGGCATCGGCGTGGTCGCGCCGGGCAGCCTGCACGCCGACACGTACTGGAAGAACGTCAAGGAGGGCGCGAGCGTCCTCGACCGGGTCACCCGCGAGGGCTGCGAGCAACTGCCGCTCCGCGTCGCCGGCGAGGTCCGCGGCTTCGACCCGTCGGCGCTGATCGAGGAGACCTTCCTCGTCCAGACCGACAAGTTCACCCACTTCGCGCTCGCGGCCGCCGACGCCGCCCTGGCCGACGCGGGGCTCACCAAGTCCGCCTGGGCCGATGCCCCGTACTCCGTCGGAGTCGTCACCGCGGCCGGGTCCGGCGGCGGTGAGTTCGGCCAGCGCGAACTCCAGAAGCTGTGGGGGCAGGGCTCCCGGTTCGTCGGGCCCTACCAGTCCATCGCCTGGTTCTACGCGGCCAGCACCGGCCAGATATCCATCCGCAAGGGCTTCAAGGGCCCCTGTGGTGTGGTGGCCAGCGACGAGGCCGGCGGCCTGGACGCCGTCGCGCACGCCGCCCGCGCGGTGCACCGCGGCACGGACGTGGTCGTGGTCGGCGCGGCCGAGGCTCCGCTCGCCCCGTACTCGGGGGTCTGCCAGCTCGGCTACCGCGAGCTCAGCACCGTCGAGGACCCGGCCCGCGCCTACCGTCCCTTCACCTCGGCGGCCTGCGGCTTCGTACCCGCCGAGGGCGGCGCGGTGCTGGTCGTGGAGGACCTGGAGCGGGCCGGGCGCCGGGGCACGGCCGTCCGCGCCACCGTGGCCGGACACGCCGCCACCTTCACCGGCGCCTCGCGATGGGACCGGTCGCGGGAGGGGCTCGCGCACGCCATCCGTGGCGCCCTGGACGAGGCCGGCTGCGCACCGGAGGAGATCGACGTGGTCTTCGCCGACGCGATGGGCGTCCCCGAGGCCGACCGCGCCGAGGCGCTCGCCCTCGCCGACGCCCTCGGCCGGCACGGCACCCGGGTGCCGGTCACGGCCCCCAAGGCCGGCATCGGGCGGTCGTACTGCGGCGCGCCGCTGCTGGACATCGTGGCCGCGGTGCAGGCCATGGAGCACGGGCAGATCCCGCCGACGCCGGGTGTCTTCGACATCTGCCACGACATCGACCTGGTGACCGCCACGGCGCGCCCGGCCGAGCTGCGCACGGCCCTGGTCCTCAGCCGGGGACTCATGGGCTCCAACGCGGCGCTGGTCCTGCGCCGGGGTCCGGCGCAGGACGCCTAGAAAGACAAGGAGAACCCTCATGACCACGGAAGTGACCCAAGTGACCTTCGAGGAACTGTCCGCGCTGATGAAGAAGGCCGCCGGTGTGACCGTCGACCCCCGCGACCTGGAGAGCCGGGCGGACGTCCCCTTCGGCGAGTTCGGACTGGACTCGCTCGGTCTCCTCGGCATCGTCGGTGAGCTGGAGAACCGGCACGGCCGGGCGCTGCCCACCGACGCCGAGCGCTGCAAGAGCCCGCGCGCCTTCCTCGACCTCGTCAACGGCACCCTCACGACAGGAGCCTGAAGTGGCCGGACACACCGAGAACGAGATCACCATCAACGCTCCCTTCGACCTCGTCTGGGACATGACGAACGACCTGGACCGCTGGCCGCAGCTGTTCAGCGAGTACGCCTCCTGCGAAGTGCTCTCCCGCGAGGGCGACACGGTGACCTTTCGGCTGACCATGCACCCCGACGAGAACGGCAAGGTGTGGAGCTGGGTCTCGGAGCGGACCGCCGACCGCGAGAAGCGCATCGTGCGGGCCCGCCGCGTCGAGACCGGACCCTTCGCGTACATGAACATCGTGTGGGAGTACGAGGAGACGCCGGCCGGCACCCGGATGCACTGGACGCAGGACTTCGAGATGAAGCCCGACGCCCCGGTCGACGACGCGTGGATGACGGACAACATCAACCGCAACTCGCCCATCCAGATGGCCCTGATCCGCGACCGAGTGGAGGCGGCATGCACCACGGCCTGATCGTCGCCAGGATGTCCCCGCACTCGGCCAAGGACATCGCGGGTGTCTTCGCGGACTCCGACCGGGGCGAACTCCCGCACCTCGTCGGGGTGCGGCAGCGCTCCCTGTTCCAGTTCGGCGATGTGTACATGCACTTCATCGAGGCCGAGCAGGACCCGGGGCCCGCCATCGCGAAAGTGGCCGGGCACCCCGAGTTCGTCGGCATCAGCAAGCGGCTCGAAGCCTTCGTCAGCCCGTACGACCCCGAGACCTGGCGGAGCCCGAAGGACGCGATGGCGCGCTGCTTCTACCACTGGGAGAAGCACTGACCGAACGAAGGGGGCCGCCGCCCGGACCCGGGCGGCGGCCCCCTTCGTCCGTCCGGCTACGACCGCGCGAGCGCCGGCATCAGCCGCAGCGCGTTCTCCCGGTTGATGCGCTGGAGCAGTTCCTCGGACAGACAGGCGTCGCCGTCCAGGGCCGGCACCACGCTGTCGACGAGGACATGGCCGGGCGTGGGCGGCCAGTCGGTGCCGAACAGGATGCGGTCCGGGTCGACCGTCGCCAGCAGGGTGGGCGTGGCCGAGGGGGACATGGGGCCCGCGGTGTCGAAGTAGAACCGGTGCAGATGGTCCCGGACCCGGCCGGGCTCGATCGGGGGAGTGATCCGCCCGCCGAACAGGTCGAGCCGGGTGGCCATGTAGGGCAGGAAGCCCCCGCCGTGCGGCAGGATGAAGCTGAGGTTCGGATAGCGGTCCAGGGTGCCGTTGCGGATCAGGTTGATGGCCGCGCGCGTGGTGTCCAGCAGGAAGTCGCACACGAAGGGCGGCATGCCCGCCAGCCCCGCGCCGCCGTCCCTCCCCCCGGCCGGCACGTCCATCGGGTGCGTGCTGATGACCGCGTGCCGCTCGTTCAGCTCCTGGAGCAGACGGTCGTGCGACTCGTCGCCGAGGAAGACGCCGTCCATGCTCGTACGTGTGCTCACCCCGATGGCGCCGAGCTCGTCGAGGCCGTGACGCACGCTCCACGAGGAGAGCTCCAGGTCGTCGAGGAAGACGGGGGTGAAGAAGGCGAAGCGGCTGGGGTGGGCCTCGACGACGTCGGCCGCGGCCCGCAGGGCGACCCGGGCGCTCTCCTGGCGCTCGGCGCGCTCACGGAGCCGGCCCAGCATGGCGACGGTCATGACGGAGGTGGCGATCCCCGTCTTGTCCATGATCTCCAGCGCCGCGTTCAGGTCCCAGCGGGTCCACCAGGGCAGCTTGTCGCGGCGGACGACACCGCGCGCCTCCGCCCAGTCCAGCCAGGCCGGCGCGGTGAAGTGATGGTGGACGTCGATGCGTCCGGCAAGGCTCATGACCACATCCTCGGGGTGGGGTGTCGAGAAGGGGAGGAACACACAGGGGCCGGCAGGGGCTTCAGTCCCGGCAGAGCACGCCCTGCATCACTTTCGTCAGGACGCGATCGGCGTCCGGCATCGCCGCGTCCGCCCGCCAGGCGACGAAGCCGTCGGGGCGTACGAGCACGGCGCCGTCCTCTGCCGTGCCGTGCAGCTCGGCCCAGTCGGCGTCCGGATCGGGGGCCAGGTCGTGATCGGGGCCGGTCCCCACCAGGTACGCCTCGACGGGGACGCCCAGGTTCAGGGAGGCCCGCTCCACCGCGACCCGCCACTTCTGCCCGCCGGACCCGGCGAGCAGCACGAAGGAACGCTCGTACAGATCGAGCGTGGAGATCCTGGTGTCCCCCCGGGTGACCCACATGTGCGGAGCGCGGCTGCCCGGCTCGCCGCCGAGGTGGAAGGCGTCGGGGACGATCGGCCGCTCCGGCGGGGCACCGACCACCGCGTTGGAGGCGTACCGGTAGCACAGGGCGACCGTCATCAGGTCCCCCGGATCGTCGTTGCGTCCGGCGCCGGGGCTGAAGCCCGGGTGCTGCTCGTCGGCAGCCTGCACACACGCGCGCGTGCCGGTCGCGAGGGCGACGGGCCGGCGTTCGAGCTCATAGCTGTCGAGCAGCGACGGGCCGGCCCAGCCGCGCAGTACCGCCGCCAGTTTCCAGGCGAGGTTGTGACCGTCCTGGATACCGGTGTTGGAGCCGAACGCCCCGGTGGGCGGCATCTCGTGGGCCGCGTCCCCGGCCAGGAAGACCCGGCCCTGGCCATAGTTGTCGGCGACCCGCTTCGAGGCGTGCCAGGGCGCCCGGCCGGTGATCTCGACGTCGATCCCGGGTACGCCGACGGCGGCCCGGATGTGGGTCGCGAGCCGCTCGTCGGTGAAGTCCTGAAGCTCCTCACCCCGGTCGGGGCGCCAGGGCACATGGATCACCCAGCGTTCCTCGTTGTCCACCGGAAGCAGGGCGCCCTCGCCCTCGGGGTCGGTGACGTAGCAGACGACGAATCGTTTCTTTCCTACGTGGTCCTTCAGGGCCCTGCTACGGAACGTGACGCTGACGTTGTGGAACAGCTCGCCCGGCCCCGACTGGCCGATCCCCAGGTGGTTGCGGATGGGGCTGCGGGGGCCGTCGGCGGCCACCAGGTACTCGGCGTTCACCGTGTAGGTCTCGCCGGTGTCCCGGTTCCTGATCCGGGCCTCGACACCGTCGCCGTGCTCGGCGAAGGAGAGCAGCTCCGAGCTGAAGCGGAGGTCGGCACCCTGCTCGCGGGTGTAGTCCAGCAGCACCGGTTCGAGGTCGTTCTGGCTGCACAGGCACCAGTCCGAGGAACTCACCCGGGAGATGTCCATGCCGCCGGAGATGTCCCCGATGATCCAGCGGCGCTGCTCCCCGGTGAGCGTGTCCACCTGGAGGATGCCGTCGTTGCCGGCGAGGACGCGGGCGGCGTCCCGGATGCGTGACTCCAGACCGGCGGTCCGGTAGATCTCCATGGTGCGCACGTTGTTGCCGCGGCCACGTGGATGCGTCGATGTCGCGGCATGGCGTTCCACGAGCATGTGCTCGATACCGAGGCGGCCCAGGAAAACCGAAGTGGAAAGACCCACCAGGGATCCGCCGACGATGAGAACTGGTACAGATTCCGCTTGGTGTCCGCTCACGAGGTCGATGTTTACCAAGTCGGGCAGCGACACACACGTGTTGCGGCGAGCCGACCCATATGGCGCAGCGCCGTTTGCGGCGCGGTTCGGCCCGGGAAACGGTGGCTCTGACCGAGCCGAATTCACGCCGAACCCGGGGACCAGTCATGACGCAAGCGTTCGCATCCGAGGAATCCGAGGAACTGTCGTCCGACGAGGCCGCGGCCGCGGCCTCGTCGTGCAGCCGGGAGTTCCGCGCCAACCCGCATCCCGTCTACGCCGCGCTGCGCGAGAGCGCGCCCGTGTGCCCGCTGTCGCCGCCGCACGGGGTGCAGACGTACCTGATCACGCGTTATGACGACGCCCGCGCCGCGCTCGCCGACCCCCGGCTGAGCAAGGACATGTACGGCGCCATCGACGCCTACCACCGCATCTTCGGTGACTCGTCGATCGCGCTGGACGACAACATGCTCTTCTCGGACCCGCCGAAGCACACCAGGCTCCGCCGGATCGTCGGAAACACCTTCACCCCGAAGCGGGTGGAATCGCTGCGGACGCGCGTGCAGCAGATCACCGACGAACTGCTCGACCAGTGCCCGACGACCGGTCCGGTCAATCTGCTCCCGGAATTCTGTTTCCCGCTGCCGCTCCAGGTGATCTGTGAACTCCTGGGCGTTCCGGAGAACGAGCGGAAACAGGCGCAGGAATGGTCCGCCACCGTCGCCCAGACCGGATTCGGACCGGAGGCGCGCGCGAAACTGGAGATCGCCGAGGGAAATCTGCGCGACTATCTGGTGGACCTGTGCGCCCGCAAGCGCAGGGAGCCGGACACGGGTCTGCTCAGCGCGCTCGTCACCGCCCAGGACCAGGAGGGCTCGCTCACCGACCACGAACTCGTCTCCACGGCATGGGTGCTCCTCTTCGCGGGCCACAAGTCGACCGCGTACCAGATCGGCAACGCGGTCTACCACCTGCTCAGCCGGCCGGACCAGAAGGAGCTGGCGCTGCGGGACGCGAGCGCGATGAACGCGGCCATCGAGGAGATCTTCCGCTTCGAGACCTCCGTGGAGAACTCCACGTTCCGGCACGCCAAGGAGGACGTCGTCATCCGCGACACCCTCATCCCCAAGGGCGCCCTCGTCCAGATCTCGATCACCGGGGCCAACCGCGACCCGGAGATGTTCACCGCGCCCAACGAGCTGGACGTCCGGCGCCCGAACGTCCAGGCCACGCATCTCGCCTTCGGCTACGGCCCGCACTACTGCGTCGGCGCGCCCCTGGCCCGTCTGGAGATGCAGATCGCCCTGGGCACGCTCTTCGCCCGCCACCCCCGTATGACGCTCGTCGGTGCCCCCGAGGACGCGCGCTGGATGACCGTGCCGTTCCCCGCCTTCCGCGGCCTCGCGGAGCTGCCCGTCGTCCTCGACCCGTCATGACCGCCCAGGCCCCGGAACGGGTGCGGGTGATCCGGCTGCTGCGGGTGCGCGACGGGATGGAGGCGGAGTTCGTACGGTCCTACCAGGACGTGCGTGCGGGCGCCGAGCGATTCCCCGGGCACCTCGGCGAACAGCTGTGCCGCTCGATGGACGACCCCGCCCAGTGGCTGCTCACCAGCGAGTGGGCCGACCTCGACGCCATTCGGAGCTGGCGCACCGCCGCCGCGCACCGGACCCTGGTCGAGCCGATGAACGCGTGCCTGCACGACGATCGCTGGACGGGCGTCTTCCAGGTGAAGGAGATGGCCGCACCGTGAACAACGGCACCGGGAGGTGCCGATACCGACCGAAAGGCGAGACGGGGCTGACCAGCATGTGACCGGCCGGTAAGGTCGGTCGCGTGCCGAAGCCGCTCAGCCTTCCCTTCGATCCCATCGCCCGCGCCGACGAGCTCTGGAAGCAGCGCTGGGGGAGCGTGCCCTCCATGGCCGCCATCACCTCGATCATGCGCGCCCAGCAGATCCTGCTCGCCGAGGTCGACGCGGTGGTCAAGCCCTACGGCCTGACCTTCGCGCGGTACGAGGCGCTGGTGCTGCTCAACTTCTCCAAGGCCGGCGAGCTGCCGATGTCGAAGATCGGCGAGCGGCTCATGGTGCACCCCACGTCCGTGACGAACACCGTGGACCGGCTGGTGAAGTCCGGTCTGGTGGACAAGCGGCCCAACCCCAACGACGGGCGCGGCACGCTCGCCTCGATCACCGCCAAGGGCCGCGAGGTGGTCGAGGCGGCCACCCGCGACCTGATGGCGATGGACTTCGGGCTCGGGGTGTACGACGCCGAGGAGTGCGCGGAGATCTTCGCGATGCTGCGCCCGCTCAGGGTGTCGGCGCACGACTTCGAGGAGAGCTGACCCGGGACCCCGGGCAAGATCTCCCGGAACGGGTGGTTACGCTCGTGCGCATGAAGAAGAGCGTCCTGACCCGCTACCGGGTGATGGCCTACGTCACCGCCGTCATGCTGCTCGTGCTGTGCACCTGCATGGTGTTCAAGTACGGCTTCGACATGGGCGAGGACGTCACCTTCGCCGTCTCCCAGGTCCACGGCTTCCTCTACATCATCTACCTGATCTTCGCCTTCGACCTCGGCTCCAAGGCCAAGTGGCCGTTCGGCAAGCTGCTGTGGGTGCTGCTGTCCGGGACGATTCCGCTCGCCGCCTTCTTCGTGGAGCGCAAGGTCACACGCGCCGTCGAACCCCTGGTCAGCACGCCGGAACCCGCCGTCGCCAAGGCCTGAACGACCGCCGTACCCCTGGGTGCGGCGGTTCTCCCATCGACATTTACTTGGACGTCCTAGTAAATTCGAGGGTATGGACGCTGACGCCATCGAGGAGGG
Organism: Streptomyces coerulescens; assembly: GCF_042657965.1. NCBI lineage: Bacteria > Bacillati > Actinomycetota > Actinomycetes > Kitasatosporales > Streptomycetaceae > Streptomyces > Streptomyces coerulescens. The sequence continues at coordinate 37,057 of NZ_JBHSKM010000001.1, read as the reverse complement.
CCGCCGCCGCTGGCAGGCCCGGTACGACGCCGCGCGCAAGCGCGACGGTGACTTCACCACGCTCTCCGGAGACCCCGTGGAGCCGGTGTACGGGCCCCGGCCGGGTGACGAGTACGAGGGCTTCGAGCGGATCGGATGGCCCGGGGAGTACCCCTATACCCGCGGGCTGTATCCGACCGGCTACCGAGGGCGGACGTGGACCATCCGGCAGTTCGCCGGGTTCGGGAACGCCGAGCAGACCAACGAGCGCTACAAGATGATCCTCGGCAACGGCGGAGGCGGTCTCTCGGTCGCCTTCGACATGCCGACGCTCATGGGCCGCGACTCCGACGACCCGCGCTCGCTGGGCGAGGTCGGGCACTGCGGGGTCGCCATCGACTCGGCCGCCGACATGGAGGTCCTGTTCAAGGACATCCCGCTGGGTGACGTGACGACGTCGATGACGATCAGCGGCCCTGCGGTCCCCGTCTTCTGTATGTACCTGGTGGCCGCCGAGCGGCAGGGCGTGGACCCCGCCGTCCTCAACGGCACGCTCCAGACCGACATCTTCAAGGAGTACATCGCCCAGAAGGAGTGGCTCTTCCAGCCCGAGCCGCACCTTCGCCTGATCGGCGACCTCATGGAGCACTGCGCGGCCGGCATCCCCGCCTACAAGCCGCTGTCCGTCTCCGGCTACCACATCCGCGAGGCCGGCGCGACGGCGGCGCAGGAGCTGGCGTACACACTGGCGGACGGGTTCGGCTACGTCGAGCTGGGCCTCTCGCGCGGCCTCGACGTGGACGTCTTCGCCCCCGGCCTGTCCTTCTTCTTCGACGCGCACGTCGATTTCTTCGAGGAGATCGCCAAGTTCCGGGCCGCCCGCCGCATCTGGGCGCGCTGGATGCGCGACGTGTACGGGGCCAGGAGCGACAAGGCGCAGTGGCTGCGCTTCCACACCCAGACCGCCGGTGTCTCGCTGACCGCGCAGCAGCCCTACAACAACGTGGTGCGTACGGCCGTGGAGGCGCTCGCGGCCGTGCTCGGCGGGACGAACTCGCTGCACACCAACGCCCTCGACGAGACCCTCGCGCTCCCCTCCGAGCAGGCCGCCGAGATCGCCCTGCGCACCCAGCAGGTCCTCATGGAGGAGACCGGCGTCGCCAACGTGGCCGACCCGCTGGGCGGTTCCTGGTACGTCGAGCAGCTCACCGACCGGATCGAGGCCGACGCCGAGAAGATCTTCGAGCAGATAAAGGAGCGCGGACTGCGCGCCCACCCCGACGGGCAGCACCCCATCGGGCCGATCACCTCCGGCATCCTGCGCGGGATCGAGGACGGCTGGTTCACCGGCGAGATCGCCGAGTCCGCCTTCCAGTACCAGCGCTCCCTGGAGAAGGGGGACAAGCGGGTCGTCGGCGTCAACGTCCACCACGGGTCGGTCACCGGTGACCTGGAGATCCTCCGCGTCAGCCACGAGGTGGAGCGCGAGCAGGTCCGGGTGCTGGCCACCCGCAAGGCGGCCCGCGACGACGCCGCGGTGCGCACCGCGCTGGACGCCATGCTGACCGCGGCCCGCAGCGGCGCCAACATGATCGAACCGATGCTCGAGGCCGTGCGCGCAGAGGCGACCCTGGGCGAGATCTGCGACGCCCTGCGGGACGAGTGGGGGGTGTACACCGAGCCGGCGGGCTTCTGATCCGCTTCGGCGGGAGGGCGGCCCTGCCGCCCTCCCCGGCTCAGTCCCCGGCGGACTCCGCGGCTCCCGACAGGCCCAGCAGCAGCACCTGGGTGAAGCCGCGCACCCACTCCTCGTCCGCCGGATGGCTGCTCACCAGCGTGCGGTGGACCACCGCGCCCGCGACCATGTCGAAGATGAGGTCGACCGTGCGCGCGGACTGTGAGGGGTCCTTCTCCGGCGGCAGTTCGCCCCGGCCCTGGGCACGCTCACGGCCCTCGACCACCAGCCGCTTCTGCCGGTCCACGATGGACGCGCGGATGCGTTCGCGCAGCGCGTCGTCCCGGGTCGACTCCGCGACCACCGCCATCAGGCCACTTTTCGCCTCGGGCAGGGCCAGGATCGCCGCGAACTGGAGCACCACGCCCTCGATGTCCGCGGCGAGGCTGCCCAGGTCGGGCAGGCGCAGCTCGTCGAAGAGCTCGGCGACCGCGTCCACGACCAGCTCGTTCTTCCCCGGCCAGCGGCGATACAGGGTCGTCTTCGCAACCCCCGCGCGCGTGGCCACGTCTCCCAGGGTGAGCTTGGACCAGCCCAGTTCGACCAGCGCCGCCCGCGTCGCCGCCAGGATCGCGGCGTCAGCGGCGGCGCTGCGCGGGCGTCCCGGACGGGCGGCGGCGGTGCGGCTCTGCATCCCATGACCATAACCGGGTGGTTCGTGTGCGGTCGTGAGGGAGATCACGGGAAGGTGGTGTTCCGCAGGCCCCCGATGCCATTACGCTACGAGTCGTAGCGAAAGCGATGACCACAGGCGTGGGGTGGGGACCCGGCGCCGAACAGCACCTGCCGGGCCCGGCTTTCGGGCCGCTTTTCACAGTGCGCGCCGAACGGGGGAGGATAGACGCATGCAGCCACGGAACATGTCCATGAGCGGAGTCGTCGACCTCGCCGCGGTGAAGGCGGCCCAGGAGGCCAAGGCGAAGGCGGAGCAGGCGCGTGCCGAGGCCGCCCGGCAGGGCGGGGCGGGTGCCGTTTCCCCCGCCGACCTCGTCATCGATGTGGATGAGGCGGGCTTCGAGCGTGAGGTCCTTCAGCGCTCCGCCGAGGTGCCCGTAGTCATCGACTTCTGGGCCGAGTGGTGCGAGCCCTGCAAGCAGCTGAGCCCGCTCCTCGAGCGACTCACCGTCGAGTACAACGGCCGCCTCCTCCTCGCCAAGATCGACGTCGACGCCAACCAGATGCTGATGCAGCAGTTCGGCGTCCAGGGGATTCCGGCCGTCTTCGCGGTCGTCGCCGGGCAGGCGCTGCCCCTCTTCCAGGGGGCGGCCGGTGAGGCCCAGATCCGCGAGACGCTCGACCAGCTCGTCGCCGTAGCCGAGCAGCGCTTCGGCCTGACCGGCCTGACGGTCGACCCGGACGCCGAGCCGGGAGGCGCCCAGAGCGCTCCCACCGCGCCGGCCGGCCCCCACGACGCCCTGCTGGAAGCCGCCGTACAGGCGCTGGACGCGGGCGACTTGGGCGGTGCCGTCCAGGCGTACAAGAACGTGCTGAGCCAGGACCCGGCGAACTCGGAGGCCAAACTCGGGCTCGCCCAGGCCGAGTTGCTCCAGCGTGTGCAGGGCGCCGACCCGCAGCAGGTGCGCAAGGAGGCCGCCGACCGGCCCGCCGACGCCCAGGCACAGATCGCCGCCGCGGATCTGGATCTGGTGGGCGGCCATGTCGAGGACGCCTTCGGGCGGCTCATCGAGACCGTGCAGCGCACGGCGGGTGACGACCGGGACACCGTACGGCTTCGGCTCCTGGAGCTCTTCGAGGTCGTGGGCGGTGATGACCCTCGGGTCGCGGCCGCTCGCAGGGCGTTGGCACGTGCGCTGTTCTGACGGTTTCCATGAGCGGGGCGACAGCCCCGTTCTGACCAGTCACTAAACGCACGGGCCCATGTTGCGTGAGTGAAAGATTTGTCGACAGAGCACCAGAGCGGCCGCGCTTTACCAAATCTTGGTAATCGCGGCCGCGGTTACTGCGGGTAAGTCGCGGGCGTCGTTCTGTCGGTTTCTGTCTGTTGATTCCTGGATTTGTCCGGTCGCTCGGGGCCACCCTGTGTCGTCGTCCGAGACCGGCGGGTCGTTGTTCGGTTATCCGGCCGTTACTACCGAGTAACGAAGCCCCTTGTGCGGGCGGCGAGAATGCACCACGATCGGCCACGCTCGGTCCGTTCCCGTACCCCGACAGCCGGTTGGGTCGCGGGAGTTCCTGGGTCCCCACCGAGCAGAGTCGGCGGCAGTGGCGCCGGCTCTTGGACAGGGGGGTCTTCGCCCACCCGGCGAAGCCTGTCCGGCAAGGTTGTGCGTGATGCGTGTCAGGCGCGACCAGTGGTTGTCGCTCGGGGGTGATCGCCGGTAGTTCGGGCGCGGTTCGTGCCACCGAGCGCAGGCGCTCTCCTTCCCGAGGACGTAGCACTTCTCCCATCCCTGACCGGCTGAGCCGTCGAGCCGACAGTGGCAGCCAGTGTCAGGAGATGTACGTCCGAGAAGGAGGAAATATGGAGTCCCAGGTGCGTGGCGGGACCAGATGGAAGCGGTTCGCTGTGGTCATGGTGCCCAGCGTCGCCGCCACGGCTGCGATAGGTGTCGCCCTCGCGCAGGGCGCTCTCGCCGCTTCGTTCAGCGTCTCCGGCCAGTCGTTCAAGGTCACGACCGACAAGCTGGTCGGTTCGGGCTTCTCGCAGTACGGCGCTCTTGACGAGGGCTACACGCTCTCCGGCAAGAAGACGGTTCACCCCGTCGCCGTCTCGGGCTTCAAGTCCGCGACGATCAACAGCCTGTGCCAGTCCGTGGTCACGCCCGACATCCCGATCCTCGGGAACGTCAGCCTGATCCTGCGGGCCGGTGAAGACCCGAACAAGCCGGTCGAGGCCAAGAACCTGTACATCGACGTCGCCGACCTCGAGGCCGACGCGACGTTCGAGAACATCGACATCGGTGTGGCCGCCAAGGACGCCAACAAGGGTCCGGGCATGAAGGGTGGCGGCGAGCAGGCCAACCCCTTCGGCTTCGCCCAGCAGGCCGACAAGGCCACGCTGGTCGGCGTGAAGCAGACGGCGTGGGCGACCACCGCCGGAACCTTCAAGCTCAGCGGTCTGAAGATGTCGCTGTCGACGGGTGTCAAGGAGTGCTACTAAGCACTCTCTGACGGGCGGGGGAGCCACTGGCGCCCCCGCCCGTCCACTCTGAGCCCGCTTTCTTCACAAGTGGTCACACGGCCGCGACACATCACCGCATCACCTTCGCACCACCACCACAGCAATGCCGTACCAGGGAGCTGTTTTCGATGAGCGCCGAGACTCCTGCCGCGCCCGGCCATGACGAGCACTACCTCCGGGTCTTTCGGCGGAACTTCCGCGCCTGGCGCGGTACCCGGCCGTTCTGGGCCGGTCTGTTCGTCATGCTCGGCGGACTCCCCATCGCCTACTTCCCTTACGCGAACCTCCAGATCGGCCACCTGACGCTGGCGATGCAGACCGCGGGGGGCTCCAGCTCCCTCATCATCGGTGTGCTGCTCGTGGTCCTCGGATTCACGCTCTGGTTCCAGAAGCACGTCCGCACCTTCGCGGGCATCGCGGCGATCCTGCTGGCACTGGTGTCCATCCCGCTGTCCAACCTCGGCGGCTTCCTCATCGGCTTCCTCTTCGCCCTCGTGGGCGGGGCGATGGCCGTGGCATGGGTGCCCGGCGGGGACGCCGACGCGACTCCGGCGCAGACGGACACGACGGGCGAGGGCGACGCACCCGAGGGTGCGACCGACCCCGACACCACCATCCTCAAGCCCGTGGTGGGCGAGCCGAACGATCTGTCAGGAACGAGCCCGGCGAACGGGGCGAACGGGAGGCACAGTGCCGGCTGACGAGGTGACCCACGGGACTGAGGTGGACAAGTCCCGTGTGAGAACCGGGCCGCGTCACGCGGCGCCCAAGAAGCCGCTGTTCACCAGGTTCCAGATGCCGGCCGGCAAGGCGATAGCCCTGGCGGCGATGCCGACCGCGGTCCTCATGGGAATGGGGTTCACGCCGACGCTCGCCCAGGCCGACAGCGACGCCACCAAGCCGACGTCCAACAGCCTCACGGCGGACGAGTACAAGGACTGCGTGGCGGCACTGGAGGACGAGGCCTCGGCGTCCGCGTCCCCGAGCGCGAGCGAGTCCACGGAGAAGGACGAGACGGCGGAGCCCACTCCGTCGGCGACCGACGGCCAGGACTCCGCGGACTCCTCCGACTCCTCGGGTTCCTCGGACTCTTCGGGTTCGTCGGACTCCGCGGGTGACTCCTCTTCGTCGGATTCAGGTTCCGACGACGCGGCCGAGCCCACGCCCTCGCCCTCCGCGAGCAAGTCGAGCGAGGCCCAGTCCGGCGACACGGCCACGGCGTCCCCCTCGCCGTCCGAGAGCGGCGGCGGCCTGCTGGAGGGCATCGGCGACGCGATAGAGGGCATCTTCACGGGCGGTTCGGCCGGGGAGAGCGCGAGCCCGACGCCGACGCCGTCCGCGAGCGAGGAGGCGGCGTCCGGTTCCTCGGACTCCGCGGACTCCTCCGAGCCGTCCGGCAAGGAGACGTCCGAGGCGTCCGACCCGGTCAAGGAGACCACCGACAAGGTCACCGACACCGTCGAGGACACCGTCGGTGACACCACCGACAAGGCGTCCGAGGCGGCGCAGGACGCCACGGAGACGGCGCAGGAGGCCGCCGACGAGGCCACCGCCACGCCGAGCCCCTCCGCGAGCTCCGGCACGGACCCGGACGACTGCCCGGCCGCCACGGACGAGGAGGGCGGCGTGGACAACACCGTGCCGCTGCCCGACGACCCGTGGTTCCTGAACGCCAGCTCGCTGCTGCTCAAGGGCGCCGACTACCAGGGCATCGTCGAGGTGAAGACGGCCAACGGCACCAAGAAGAAGGTGCTGAAGTACGTCATCTCCGACGGCACCGACATCGGCGACCTGCACCAAACGGTGAAGGACAAGCAGTCCGGCAAGACCTACCACGTGCAGGCGGCCGAGGGCTCGACCTCGACCATCCGCAACGGCAAGACCGTGATGTACACGGAGAGCATCTCCGGGAACCTGCTCGGTCTGATCCCGGTCACGTTCGACCCGGAGCACCCGCCGCCGCTGAACATCCCGCTGATCTACTTCACGAAGGTGAAGGTGACCCAGGCCGGTCAGTTCGGCGGCACCCTGCACGTGCCGGGGCTGCACAACTTCACCACCGACTGAGCCGGGCGTCTCGACAGGACGCCCCCACAAGCCCGTTCGGGAGCCGCACAAGCGCCGAGGGCGCCCCCTGGATCCAGGGGGCGCCCTCGGCGTCGTTCAGGGCCCTTGCGGGCGGTCTGCGGGGTCAGTCCCGCGCGCCGCCGCCGAGGTGGTGCACCCGGACCATGTTGGTGGTGCCGGGGACGCCGGGCGGGGAGCCGGCGGTGATGACCACGATGTCGCCCTCGTTGAAGAGACCGAGCTTGACGATCTCCTGGTCCACCAGGTCGACCATCTCGTCGGTGCTGTTGACGAACGGCACCACGTGCGGCTCGACGCCCCAGCTGAGCGTCATCTGATTGCGCGTGGACTCGTCCGTGGTGAACGCGATGATCTGCTGGGCGGCGCGATAGCGGCTCAGCCGGCGGGCGGTGTCGCCGGACTGGGTGAAGGCCACCAGGCCCTTACCGCCGAGGAAGTCGGCGATCTCGCAGGCCGCACGGGCCACCGAACCACCCTGCGTACGGGGCTTCTTGCCCGGCACGAGCGGCTGCAGACCCTTGGCGAGCAGCTCCTGCTCGGCCGCGGCGACGATCTTCGACATCGTCTTGACGGTCTCGATCGGGTACGCGCCCACGCTCGACTCGGCGGACAGCATGACCGCGTCGGCGCCGTCCAGGATCGCGTTGGCCACGTCGGAGGCCTCGGCGCGGGTCGGACGGGAGTTGGTGATCATCGACTCCATCATCTGGGTCGCCACGATCACCGGCTTGGCGTTGCGGCGGCACAGCTCGATGAGCCGCTTCTGCACCATCGGGACCTTCTCGAGCGGGTACTCGACGGCGAGGTCGCCACGCGCGACCATCACACCGTCGAACGCCAGCACGACGTCCTCCATGTTCGCGACCGCCTGCGGCTTCTCCACCTTGGCGACGACCGGGACACGGCGGCCGACCTCGTCCATGACCTTGTGCACGTCGGCCACGTCGGCGGCGTCCCGCACGAAGGACAGGGCGACCAGGTCGCAGCCCATGCGCAGCGCGAACCGCAGGTCCTCGACGTCCTTCTCGGACAGTGCCGGCACGTTCACGGCCGCGCCGGGCAGGTTGATGCCCTTGTGGTCGGAGACGACGCCGCCCTCGATGACGATCGTCTTGACCCGGGGGCCCTCGACCTCGGTGACCTTCAGCTCGACGTTGCCGTCGTTGATGAGGATCTGGTCGCCCTTGGCGACGTCACCGGGCAGGCCCTTGTAGGTCGTCCCGCAGATCTGCTTGTCGCCCGGGACGTCCTCGGTCGTGATGACGAACTCGTCACCGCGCTCCAGCTCCACCGGGCCCTCGGCGAAGGTCTCCAGGCGGATCTTCGGCCCCTGGAGGTCGGCGAGCACACCGATGGCCCGGCCGGTCTCCGCGGCGGCGGCCCGCAGGCGCTCGTAGCGCCCCTGGTGGTCCTCGTGCGTGCCGTGGCTGAAGTTGAAGCGGGCCACATTCATGCCGGCCTCGATCAGCGAGACAAGCTGTTCATGGGAGTCGACCGCGGGGCCGAGAGTACAAACGATTTTCGAACGGCGCATGGGACGATCCTATCGGTTTGTTTCGCCGCGGAATATTCCGTCTGGTGGAAGATACAAATGAGCTGCGCTTTGCTCAGCCGTGTTACCCGGCCGTTGCCCACGTCTGTGTCGCGATCTCCAGTTCTTCATCCGTCGGCACCACCGCGACCGCCACCCTCGCACCCGCGGGCGAGATCAGCCGAGGTGCGTCACCGCGTACGGCGTTCAGCTCGGCGTCCACCGCCGGGCCCAGCTGTTCCAGGCCCGCGACAGCCGCCTTCCGCACCGGTGCCGCGTTCTCGCCCACCCCGGCCGTGAACGCGATCGCGTCCACCCGGCCGAGCACGGCGTAATAGGCGCCGATGTACTTCTTCAGTCGGTGAATGTAGATGTCGAAGGCCAATTGGGCCCGCTCGTCACCTTCGTCGATCCGGCGGCGGATCTCCCGCATGTCGTTGTCGCCGCACAGGCCGATCAATCCGCTCTTCTTGTTGAGGAGAGTGTCGATTTCCTCGATGGACATTTCGCCAACCCGCGCCAAATGGAAGATGACGGCGGGATCCATGTCACCCGATCGCGTACCCATCACGAGCCCCTCCAAGGGCGTCAGCCCCATGGAGGTGTCCACACACTTCCCGCCCCGCACGGCCGACGCCGACGCGCCGTTGCCGAGGTGCAGCACGATGACGTTCACCTCCTCCGGGGCCTTGCCCAGCAGCTTCGCGGTGGCCCGGGAGACATACGCGTGCGAGGTGCCGTGGAAGCCGTACCGGCGTATGCGGTGCCGGTCGGCGGTCTCCACGTCGATGGCGTAGCGGGCGGCCGACTCCGGCATCGTCGTGTGGAACGCGGTGTCGAAGACGGCGACCTGGGGCAGGTCCGGGCGCAGTGCCTGCGCCGTGCGGATGCCGGTGAGGTTGGCCGGGTTGTGCAGCGGGGCCACCGGGATGAGCCGCTCGATCTCGGCGAGCACGGCGTCGTCGATGACGGTCGGCTCGGTGAAGTGCTTGCCGCCGTGCACCACCCGGTGCCCGATCGCCGCCAGCTCGGGGGAGTCGAGGCCGAGGCCGTCCTTGGCCAGCTCCGCCGCCACGGCCTTCAGGGCGGCGTCGTGGTCGGGGATCGCCCCGGTCCACTCGCGGCTCTCGCCGCCGGCCGCCAGCGGGGTGTGCTTGAGCCGGGAGACCCGCTCGCCGATGCGCTCGACGAGGCCCACGGCCAGCCGGCTGCTGTCACGCATGTCGAGCAGCTGGTACTTCACCGACGAGGAGCCGGAGTTGAGGACGAGGACGCGGGACGCGGTCACTGGACGGTGGCCTTCTCGTGGAGGGACGGGGCGGTGGACCGGGGCTGGGACTGGATCGCCGTGATGGCGACGGTCGTGACGATGTCCTGGACGAGGGCGCCCCGGGACAGGTCGTTGACCGGCTTGCGCAGACCCTGGAGCACCGGGCCGACGGCGATGGCGCCTGCCGAGCGCTGCACGGCCTTGTAGGTGTTGTTACCTGTATTGAGGTCGGGGAAGATCAGAATCGTTGCCTGCCCGGCCACTTCGGACTCCGGCAGCTTGGTCGCCGCCACGGACGGCTCCACCGCGGCGTCGTACTGGATGGGCCCCTCGATCATCAGGTCCGGCCGCCGCCGGCGCACCAGCTCCGTCGCCTCGCGCACCTTGTCGACATCGGCGCCCGAACCCGACGTACCCGTCGAGTACGACAGCATCGCGATCCGCGGCTGGACGCCGAACCCCTCGGCGGTGGCCGCCGACTGGATGGCGATGTCGGCCAGCTGCTCGGCGTTCGGGTCCGGGTTCACCGCGCAGTCGCCGTAGACGAGGACCTTGTCGGCGAGGCACATGAAGAAGACCGACGAGACGATGCCGGCGTCCGGCCTGGTCTTGATGATCTCGAAGGCGGGGCGGATGGTCGCCGCGGTCGAGTGGACGGACCCCGACACCATGCCGTCGGCGAGCCCCTCCTCGACCATCAGCGTCCCGAAGTAGTTCACGTCGGAGACGACGTCGTAGGCCAGCTCGACGGTGACGCCCTTGTGGGCGCGCAGCTGGGCGTACTTCTCGGCGAAGGAGTCCCGCAGGTCGCTGGTGGCCGGGTCGATCAGCTGGGTGTCGCCCAGGTCGATGCCGAGGTCGGCGGCCCGCTTGCGGATCTGGTCGACCGGCCCGAGCAGCGTCAGGTCGCACACCCCGCGGCGCAGCAGCACCTCCGCGGCGTGCAGCACCCGCGGCTCGGTGCCCTCGGGCAGCACGATGCGGCGGATGTTCGAGCGGGCCTGCTCCAGCAGCTTGTGCTCGAACATCATCGGTGTGACCCGGTCGGAGCTGGGCGCCGAGACCCGCTTCAGCAGCTCGCCGGTGTCGACGTACCGCTCGAACAGGCCGAGCGCGGTCTCCGCCTTGCGCGGGGTCGCCGCGTTCAGCTTGCCCTCCAGGGAGAACAGTTGCTCGGCGGTGGGGAAGCTGTAGCCGGGCACCGACAGCACCGGGGTGCCGGGGGCCAGACGCGAGGCGAGGGTGAGGATCGCGTCGCCGGGGCGCTCGTCCAGGGTGAGCAGCACACCGGCGATCGGCGGGGTGCCGGCGCTGTGCGCGGCCAGCGAGCCCACGACCAGGTCGGCACGGTCGCCGGGAGTGACGACCAGACAGCCCGGGGTCAGGGCGCTCAGGAAGTTCGGCAGCATCGCGCCGCCGAACACGAAGTCCAGGGCGTCGCGCGCGAGCCCCGAGTCGTCGCCGAGCAGGACCCTCGCCTCCAGGGAGTGGGCGATCTGCGCCACCGTCGGCGCGGACAGGGCGGGCTCGTCCGGGACGACGTAGCAGGGCACCGGCAGCCGGGACTCCAGCAGCCGGGCGATCTCGTCCCGGTCGGCGCGGGCGACCCGGTTGGTGACCATGGCGAGCACGTCGCAGCCCAGGTTCTCGTACGCCCGGTAGGCGTTGCGCGTCTCGGCGAGCACCGACTCGGTGGTCTGCTTGCGCCCGCCCACGACGGATATCACCGAGGCACCGAACTCGTTGGCGAGGCGGGCGTTCAGGGACAGCTCGTCCGGGAGCTGGGTGTCGGCGTAGTCGGTGCCGAGGACCAGGACGACGTCGTAGTCGCGGGCGACCGCGTGGAACCGGTCGACGAGCGTGGAGACCAGCTCGTCGGTGCCGCGCTCGGCCTGGAGGGCGGACGCCTCGTGGTAGTCCATGCCGTAGACCGTCGCCGGGTCCTGCGAGAGGCGATAACGGGCGCGCAGCAGCTCGAACAGCCGGTCCGGGGAGTGATGCACCAGCGGCCGGAACACCCCCACCCGGTCGACCTGCCGGGTCAGGAGCTCCATGACTCCCAGTTCGACGACCTGCCGGCCGTCGCCGCGGTCGATGCCGGTCACGTACACGCTGCGCGTCACGCGTGGTCTCCCTTTCGTCGTGCGGTGTTCCGGACGGATCCCCGGGGCAGTTCCAGGGGCGGTTCCAGGGTCGCAAAATCGCCCAGTGAGGTGAGCGAAACCCTCTTGACAATACCTTTGGCGGTGGATAAGGCGCCCGTCAGGTTGCCGGTCGGACGGGGCCCTCGGGGACGTGAAACAATCGGACTGGCTCACCGGTGTCAACAGCGAGCAGGAGACACAGCACGATGCGTATCGGAGTTCTCACCGCAGGCGGCGACTGCCCCGGCCTGAACGCCGTGATCCGGTCGGTCGTGCACCGCGCCGTCGCACAGTACGGCGACGAGGTGATCGGCTTCGAGGACGGCTTCGCGGGCCTGCTGGACGGCCACTACCGCAGCCTCGACCTGGAGGCCGTCAGCGGCATCCTGGCCCGCGGCGGCACGATCCTCGGCTCGTCGCGCCTCGAGCGCAACCGGCTGCGCGAGGCCTGCGAGAACGCCCCCGACATCGCCCGCGACTTCGGCATCGACGCCCTGATCCCGATCGGCGGCGAAGGCACGCTGACCGCGGCACGCATGCTGTCCGACGCCGGGCTGCCGGTCGTCGGCGTGCCCAAGACGATCGACAACGACATCTCCTCCACGGACCGCACGTTCGGCTTCGACACCGCCGTCGGCGTCGCCACCGAGGCCATGGACCGTCTGAAGACCACCGCGGAGTCCCACCAGCGCGTGATGGTCGTCGAGGTCATGGGCCGCCACGCGGGCTGGATCGCGCTGGAGTCCGGCATGGCGGCCGGCGCCCACGGCATCTGTCTGCCGGAGCGCCCGTTCGACCCCGCCGACCTCGTGAAGATGGTCGAGGAGCGCTTCTCGCGCGGCAAGAAGTTCGCGGTGATCTGTGTCGCCGAGGGCGCCCACCCCGCCGACGGCTCCATGGACTACGGCAAGGGTGAGATCGACCAGTACGGCCACGAGCGCTTCCAGGGCATCGGCACGGCGCTCGCCTTCGAGCTGGAGCGCCGGCTCGGCAAGGAGGCCAAGCCGGTCATTCTCGGCCACGTCCAGCGCGGCGGCACGCCGACCGCGTACGACCGGGTGCTCGCCACCCGCTTCGGCTGGCACGCGGTGGAGGCCGCCCACCAGGGCGAGTTCGGGAGGATGACCGCGTTGCGCGGCACGGACATCGTGATGGTGCCGCTGGCCGAGGCCGTCACCGAGCTGAAGACGGTGCCCAAGGACCGGATGGACGAGGCGGAGTCCGTCTTCTAGTCCGTCTTCCAGTCGGGCTGCTCCTGGAGAATGACCCCTGCGATCAGGGGCTGTTCTCCTGGACCATCGTCCAGAAGCGCTCCACGATCCCGTCCATGAACTCACGGCCGGCCGCGCTGGAGTCACCGCTGCCGCCGCCCCAGCTCAGGGTGGCGGTCATCTGCCCCTGGTAGTGCTGGTGCAGTTCCTGGAGCGTGGTCTCCAGCAGCCGCCGATCCAGGGGCACCATCCTGCCGACCGGGCGCACATACGCCTGCCAGCGCGTCGTCACGGCACTGCGCAGCATGTCGGCGAGCCGGGCCTCGCGGCCGGTGACGGTGATGAAGTCGGGGATCGTCAGACCGAGCACGTCGGCGAGGGCGGCGGACTGGCGGTCGGTGCCACGCCAGTCGTCCGTCTCCTCCATGCGCAGATACGCGAGCACCTCGTGCCCGACGGCACGGGCCACGTCCTCCGGCGCCAGACCGCGGGCGATGCGGTGCTCGCGCAGGGTCCGCGGCTTGCCGAGCAGCTCACCGGGCGAGCACCACAGCACGCCCGCCAGGGCGGTCAGCTCATGACTGGTGGGAGCCGCGAGCTCGCGTTCCCAGGCGATGACGAGGTCCTCGGTGACGTAGGGGAGGCCGTATGAGACACGCATGCCGTAGGCGACATGCCCGGGTCCCATGTTCAGGGCGGCGCGGAGTCTTCGGGCGGCAGGGGCGTTGAACGGGGGAGTGGGGGGATTGCGATGGCTGGAGCGGTTGTCGGGCTGGTTCGGTTGGGCTGGAGGTCGACGCACGCGCCACAACGTAGGCCCGGCGGGATGGGGTGACTACGGTCTGTTCGGCCAGGATCACGGATTGTAGGAAGCTACGGCTACTGGCGGGTTCGCCGCTGGCCGAAGATCGTCTGTCGGCGCGGTGGGGTGGCGGTCAGGATGACGCCGGGGCGTCACCGTGGCGGCCCCTGAAGGTGGTGACCGCCGGTGAACGGCAAGCTCAACGGGCATATTCGCGAGCGTCTCCTCGCGCCGAACTTCTGGCACCTCGCGACGGTGGGATCCGACGGGATGCCGCAGGTTTCGCCCATGTGGGCGGACATCGAAGACGAGTACGTCATGGTCAACACGTCCGTGGGGCGGGTGAAGGTGGACAACCTGCGGCTCAATCCCAACGTTTCCCTCTCCCACCACGACCCGGAGAACCCCTACGACCGGGCCGAGATCCGGGGGCGGGTCGTCCGGTTCGTGGAGGGGGAGGTGGCGGAGCGCGCCATGGACCGGCTCGCGCGGAAGTACATCGGGGAGGACCGCTACCCATGGCTGCTGCCCGGGGAGCAGCGCGTCATGCTGCTGATCCAGCCCCTGCGGGTACGCCGGGTCGTGGGCGTGGAGGCGTTCCGGGCCGGCGTGCTGCCCGACGTCACCCCTTGACGGCCCCGCCCAGCGCGAACCCTCCTCCCAGCCGCCGGGCGATCAGCACGTACAGCAGGATCACCGGTGTCGAGTAGACGATGGAGAACGCCGCGAGCTGGCCGTACGCCACCATCCCGCGGTTGCCGAAGAAGTCGTTGATGCTCACGGACGCCGGCATCTGGTCCGGGGTCAGCAGGAGCATGAACGGGACGAAGAAGTTGCCCCACATCATGACGAAGGAGAACACCGTCACCACGGCGACTCCGGGGCCCATGAGGGGCAGCACGATCCGCACCAGCGACTGGAGCGAGGACGCGCCGTCCGTCCAGGCCGCCTCCTCCAGCTCCTTCGGCACCCCGTCCATGAAGTTCTTCATCAGCCAGATGGCGAACGGCAGTTGGGAGGCGGCGAAGAAGAAGATCGTGCCCTGCATGGTGTCGATCAGGTTCACCCGTACGAACAGGGCGTACACCGGCACCATGATCGCCGTGATCGGCAGGCTCGTCGCGAACAGGATCGTCAGCAGGAACGGCCGGTTGAAGCGCGAGCGGAACCGGGACAGCGGGTAGGCGGCGAGCGCCGCGCACACCACCGTCAGGGCCGTCCCGCCGCCGCACAGCAGCAGGCTGTTGAGCAGCGGGGTGAAGGTGATCTCCGGGGTCAGGACCGCGTCGAAGTTGTCCAGGGTGAGACCGTCGGGGACCCTCACCCGCAGGTCGGCGCCGGTGTCCAGCGACGACAGCACCACCCACACGAGCGGCAGCACGAACGCCGCGGCCACCACCAGCAGACCGGCGTCGGCGGCCAGACGGTGCGTGCTGCGGCGGGATGCGAGGGAACGGGCCATGGGCGTCAGACCTCCGTCCGCAGCAGACGCAGGTAGACCACCGAGAACAGCGAGCCCACCACCAGGAGCAGCAGGGCGACCGCGGTGCCGTAGCCGATCATGCTCTTCTGGAACGCCTCCTCGTACATGAACAGCGGCAGGGTCTGGCTCTTGCCGCCCGGACCGCCCCTCGTCATCACCCAGATCAGCCCGAAGACGGACAGCGTCTGAAGGGTGATGAGCATCAGGTTGGTACCGATGGAACGGCGGATCATCGGGAGCGTGATGTGCCACATCCTGCGCCAGCCGCCGGCGCCGTCGACCTGCGCCGCCTCGGTGATCTCCTTCGGGATCTCGTTCAGCGCGGCCGAGTAGACCAGCATCGAGAACGCCGTCCCCCGCCACACGTTCGCGAACGACACCGCCAGGATCGGCAGCGTGAACAGCCAGTTCTGGGTGGGCAGTTGCAGCCACTCCAGGATGGCGTTCAGGGTGCCCTCGCGACGGAAGAAGGCGTACAGCAGGAACCCGGCGACGACCTCCGGCAACACCCACGCGGCGACGACGATGCCGCCGGTGAGCGTGCGGACGGGCTTCGACGCGCGCTGCATCAGCATCGCCAGACCCAGACCCAGGGTGTTCTGGCCGATCAGGGCCGAGATGACGGTGAAGACGAGGGTCATCCAGACCGCGTTCAGGAACGCCTCGTCACCGAAGGCCGTACGGAAGTTGTCGAACCCGACGAACGACTCCTCGGCCTGGCCGGTGAGCTGGAGGTCGGTGAACGCGATGAAGGCGCAGTAGGCGATCGGGCCGGCGAGGAAGAGCACCAGCAGGACGACGGCGGGGGAGACGGGCAGGGCTCTTGCGAGAGTGCGGTGCGGCGGGGTGGACGGCGCGCCCGGTGGACGTGCGGCCGACGGGCCCGACGGGGACTTGACCGTCGCCGGGCCGGACGCCGGGCCGGACCCGGGGCCGGGCGACGCGTGCGGTGCTTCGGCGGTCATCGGCGGTGGTCCTCGCGGTCCCTCACTTCTGGATCACCTGGTCGTCCGTCGCCGCCTTCAGCTCCTCGTCGTACCCCTTGGCCGCCTCGTCCACCGACATGTCGCCCGTCGTCACGCCCTCCATCGCCTCCTGAACCGCGGTGGAGACCTTCGGGTACGCCGGGAACGCGGGCCGGTAGTGGGTGCTGGCGACCAGGCCGGTGAAGAACTTGATGCCGGGTTGGGCCTCGATGTACGCGGGGTCGGCGGCCACGTCCTCGCGGACCGCGATGCCGGAGTTGGCGATGTACCACTTCTGGGCGTTCGCCTTGGTCTGCATGGTCTTGATGAACTCGAAGGCGAGGTCGGGGTTGCCCGCCTTGGCCGGGATGGACCAGGTCCAGCCGCCGGACATGCTCACCTTGCCGGGCGCCTGGCCGTTCTGCGTGGGCATGGCGGCCAGCCCCAGCTCCTCGGACCACTCCGGCCATTCGTGACCGCTGCCCGGCAGCCAGTCCTGCGGGAGCCAGGAGCCGTCGAGGGCGATGGCGAGCTTGCCCTTCGGCAGCCACTCGCCGCGGACCCGGGTACCGACGTTCGGGTCGAGGGCGTCGGAAACCTCCGGGCCGAGCTTCTCCTTGTAGACGGTCTCGACGAAGGAGAGCGAGTCCTTGAAGCCCTGGCCGCCGGCGATCCACTTCTTGGTGGACTTGTCGTAGAGGGGGTCGGCCGAGGCGTTGTCACCGCCCGTGCCGTAGAGCAGCATCTCGAACGTCTGCATGGTGGCGGCCTCACCGACGGGCTTGCCCGTGTACACGTTGAGCGGGATGACGCCGGGGACCTTCTTCTTGACGGTGCGGGCGGCCTCGAGGACGTCGTCCCAGGTCTTCGGCTGCCAGTCGGCGGGCAGGCCGGCCTTCTCGAAGATGTCCTTGCTGAACCACAGCCCCCGGGTGTCGGTACCGTCCGGGACGCCGTACGTCTTGCCGTCCTCGCCCTGCGCCGCCGCCTTCGCCGTGTCGATGAACTTGTTCCAGTCCTGCCACTTGGCGAGGTAGGGGTCCAGCGGCTTCAAGTACCCGCTGGTGATGTCCGAGTTGATGAGGAAGGTGTCCTCGTAGACCAGGTCGGGCGCGGTCTTGGGGGAGCGGAGCATCTGCTGGAGCTTGGTGTAGTACTCCGAGTCCGGGGCCTTGATGGGGACGAACTCGACCTTCTTGCCGGGGTTCGCCTTCTCGAACTGCTTCTTGATGTCCGCGAGGTAGGTGTCCATCACCTTGATGGAGTTGTCCGTGGACTGCTTGAAGGAGACCTTGATGGTGTCCGGATCACTACCGGAACCGCCACCACACGCGGTGAGCGTGCCTGCGGCGGCGAGGGTGAGGGCGAGGAGTGTGGGGAGGGCGGGTCGGGCGGTGGGGCGCACGGGCATGACCTCCTGCGGGCGCACTTCGTGGTGGCCTGGGGTTGTCTGCCCGGTGAACCTAAGAGGAGTGGTCTAGTCAGGTCAATGCATGTGCGGGGGATTCCGCCGGGAGTCAGTCCGGTTGTTCGGCGGCCCAGTTGCGGGCTCGGGCGGCTTCGGTGGGGGCGTTGGCGCGGGTGTAGGCGTCGGCGGACTGGAGGTAGGCGGCGCGGGCTTCGGCGGGGCGGTGGGCGGACTCGTGGGCGAGGGCCAGATTGTGGAAGGTCTGCCCCTCGCCGTACCAGTCCTCGAACTCCCGATTGAGCTTCAGGGACTTGCCGTATGCCTCCATCGCCTCTTCCACCCTGCCCGCCCGCTGTAGGGAGTTGGCGAGGTTGTTCCATGCCATGCCCTCGCGGTGGCGGTCTCCAGCGGCCTGGTGCAGGTCGCGGGCCCGCGTATGAGCGTCGATCGCCTCTTCCGTCCTGCCCGCTTCCTGCAGGGCGCTGCCGAGGTCGTTCCACGCGCCGGCCTCGCGGTGGCGGTCTCCGGCGGCCTGGTGCAGGTCGCGGGCCCGCGTATGAGCGTCGATCGCCTCTTCCGTCCTGCCCGCCCCCTGCAGGGCGTTGCCGAGGTTGTTCCACTCCATGGCCTCGAACAGCAAGTCCCCGGACCGGTGGGCGACGTCCCGCGCGCGCCTCCGCGACGGCAATCAAATCGTCGAAAAGCCGTCGCAAGTACAGGTACTGGGCCAGACACTCGGCCAGCTCCTCCGCCCTACCCGCGAACTGCTCCTCCCTCGCCCACCCCACCGCAGCGACCAGACCCGCCCGCTCCCCGTCCAGCCACGCCAACGCCTGCCCCCGGTCCCCGAACCGCTCCGGCTCCTCCATCCCCGGCAGCCACCGCAACCGGTCAGCAGCCGCACCCGCCCTGCGGCAATAGAAGTCCAGCACCCGCTCCCGCGCCATCTCCCCCTCCTCCCGCAACCCCACACCCCCCGCCACCACACCCGCCCCGAACACCCGCACCAAGTCATGCAACCGCCACCGCACCGCAGAAGCGGTCCCCTTGCCGCCCCGCACCGGCGTGACGAGATGTCTGGCGGCCAGGTCCTCCAGCAGCGACAGCACGAACTTCGCGTCGAGGTCGGCAAGCGCGGCGATCGCCTCCGTGCCGGTCTCCGCACCCGGCGCAAGGCAGAGCAGGCGCAGCAGCCGGGCCTCGTCGTGCGGCAGTCGACGGTACGAGGTCTCCAGCACGGGACGCAGAGCGAGTGAGCGTCCGTACAGGTCCGTTCCGGGGCTGCCGCGGTCGAGGACGGAGGTCGGATCTCCGGCGTCCCGGATCTCGGCCACCAGAGAGGCGATGTCCCGATGCCGTCGCCGACGCAGCATCCCTGCCACAATCTGGAGTGCCAGGGGCAAGTGACCGCAAAGATCAGCCAGTTCGCGCAGCGCGTCAGATTCCCGCACCGGACGTTCGTCCCGCTCGTCGGTGTCGTGCAGGGCACGGGTCACCAGAGCCACGGAGTTGTCCGGAGCGAGCGTCTCCAAGTCGATCAGGCGCACCGGAAGGGCGTCGGGACGGTCCCGGGAGGTGATGAGCACCCGGTGGTGATCCGTGCCCGGCGGGGGAGTTTCTGGCTCGGCGGCGGCAGTTCGATGACCGGACCGCCGTAATTGAGGCCGGACGGGAGGCCGCGCACATTGCCGGAGACCGGATGGGCGAGGGCAACGCATGGAACAACCTCGGCAACGCCCTGCTGGCAGCTGGCCGGAAGGGGGAGGCGATCGACGCCCATACTCGAGCCCTCGACCTGTACCGGGCCGTCGGAGATCGCCGCCGCGAGGCCCGGGCGTGGAACAACCTTGGCCTCGCCTTGCGGGAGGGGGGTCGGGAGGGGGAGGCGATCGACGCCCATACTCGAGCCCTCGACCTGTACCGGGCCGTCGGAGATCGCCACCGTGAAGCGACCGCGTGGAACAACCTTGGCCTCGCCTTGCGGGAGGGGGGTCGGGAGGGGGAGGCGATCGACGCCCATACTCGAGCCCTCGACCTGTACCGGGCCGTCGGAGATCGCCGCCGCGAGGCCCGGGCGTGGAACAACCTTGGCCTCGCCTTGCAGGAGGCAGGCCGGGCGGAGGAGGCGATCGACGCGCACGGCAAGTCCACGGAGATCTGCCGCGAGTTCGAGGACTGGTACGGCGAGGGGGAATCCCTCCACAACCTGGCCCTCGCCCTCCAGGCAGCTCACCGTCCCGCCGAGGCCTGCGCCGCCTACCTCCGGTCCGCCGACGCCTTCACCCGCGCCAACGACCCCACCGGAGCCGCCGAAGCTCGGACTTACGCCGCCGCCCTCACCGCCCACCCCCACCCCGAACCCACCGATAAACCAACTCCGGCCGTCCCACCTGCCCATAAACCGGGGCCCGCTCAGCCCTCCCCGCCTCCACCAGATGTTCCAGATACCGCCGAGCCGTGATACGGGAGATCCCCACGGCCTCAGCGACCCCCGCCGCGGTGAGTCCCTCCTCGACCTCCCGCAGCGCCACCGTCACCCGCTCCAGCGTCGGCGCACTCAACCCCTTGGGCAGCGCCGCGGGCGAGGGCGCCCGCAGCGCGCCCAGCGCCCGGTCCACCTCGTCCTGCCCGCTCGCCTCCCCCACGGCCGCATGGAACTCGGCGTACCGCACGAGCCGATCCCGAAGCGTGGCGAACGTAAAGGGCTTCAGGACGTACTGGACCACCCCCAGCGACACGCCCTCCCGCACCACCGCCAGATCCCGGGCCGACGTCACCGCGATGACATCCGCGTGATGCCCGGCCGCCCGCAAGGACCGCGCCAACTGCAACCCGTGCACATCCGGCAGATGCAGGTCGAGCAGCAACAGATCCACCGGCGTCCGCTCCAACGCGCGCCGCGCCTCCGCGCCCGTGTGCGCCTTGCCGACCGCGACGAAGCCGGGCACCCGCCCGACGTACATCATGTGCGCGTCCGCCGCCACCGGGTCGTCCTCCACGACCAGGACGCGAATCGCCTGCTCGGCCGCCGCCGTCATACGTCACCTCTCGAACCCACCGCGCCCTGGGAAGCGGCCCTCTCCGCCGGGCCACCCCCCTCGACGGACGCGCCGCCGCCCGAACCCGCACCCGCACCCGTGCCCGCCGGGGAGCCCGTGCCCGTACCCGTCGGGGAGCCCGTGCCCGTACCCGTCGGGGAGCCCGTGCCCGTACCCGTCGGGGAGCCCGTGCCCGTGCCCGTGCCCGTCGGGGAGCCCGTGCCCGCCTCGGAGCCTGTGCCCGTGCCCGCCGCGGAGCCCGAGCCCGCCCCTTGCGACGAGTCAGCCTCTCCCGTCGAGCCCGTCCCGTCCACCAACGGCATCCGTACCTCGAACACCGCCCCACCCCCGTCGGCCTCCGCCACCGACAGCACGCCTTGGTGTCGGGCCACGGCCTGTCGGACCAGGGCCAGGCCCAGGCCCCGGCCGCCCGGTCCGGCCGGCTTCGTGGAGAAGCCGCGCTGGAACACCGTCTCACCGAGCGCGGGATCCACCCCGGCGCCGGTGTCCGACACCCGGAGTACCAGTTCGCCGCCCTCGGCGTACGCCGTCACCGTCACCCGTGCCCCCACGCTTCCCTGCGCCGCGTCCACCGCGTTGTCGATCAGGTTGCCCAGTATCGTCACCAGGTCCCGGGCGGGCAGGGTGTCCGGCAGCAGACCGTCGTCGAGCCGGCTGTCCTCCGACACCACCAGTTCCACGCCCCGCTCATTGGCCTGTGCCGTCTTACCCAGCAGCAGCGCGGCCAGCACCGGCTCGCTCACCGCCGCCACCACCTGGTCGGTCAGTGCCTGCGCCAGCTCCAGCTCGGCGGTCGCGAACTCCACCGCCTCCTCCGCGCGGCCCAGTTCGATCAGCGAGACCACCGTGTGCAGCCGGTTCGCCGCTTCGTGCGCCTGGGACCGCAGCGCCTGGGTGAAGCCCCGCTCGGAGTCCAACTCGCCCATCAGGGACTGGAGTTCGGTGACATCGCGCAGGGTCACCACCGTGCCACGGCGCTCACCGCCCGACACCGGCGAGGTGTTGACCACCAGCACCCGCTCATCCGTCAGATACACCTCGTCCACCCTCGGCTCGGACGCCAGCAGTGCCCCGGTCAGCGGGGCCGGCAGCCCGAGCTCCGCCACCGACCGGCCCACCACGTCGCCCGCCACGCCGAGCAGTTCCCGCCCGCCGTCGTTGATCAACGCCACCCGGAACTGCCCGTCCAGCATCAGCAGCCCCTCACGCACCGCGTGCAACGCGGCCTGGTGATAGTCGTGCATCCGGCTCAGCTCGGCCGCGTTCATGCCGTGGGTGTGCCGGCGGAGGCGGGCGTTGATCACGTACGTGCCGATCGCGCCCAGCGCGAGGGCGCCCGCCGCCACCCCGATCAGGGCCGTGAGCTGGTCCTGCACCCGCTTGCTGATCGCCTCGACCCGGATGCCCGCGCTGACCAGCCCGACGATGTGCTCCGGGTCCCGGCCGCCGTCGTAGATCGGTACCACCGCCCGCACGGACGGCCCCAGTGTGCCGGTGTACGTCTCGGTGAAGGGCTCCCCGCGCAGGGCGCGCGCGGTGTGGCCGCGGAAGTGCTGCCCGATCTGCTCCTCGTCCGGGTGCGTCCAGCGGATGCCCTTGGTGTTCATGATCGTGACGAAGTCGACCTCGGCGTCGCGCTGGACCCGCAGCGCGTACGGCTGGAGCTCGGCCGTGGGGTCGGCGGTGCGGATCGCCTCCCGTACGGACGGGGCGTCGGCGATCGACTGGGCCACCGCCTTGGCCTGGCGGCCCGCGGCGTCCTCGGCCTGGCCGGTGTCGCTGAGATAGGTGAACACCGCGTACCCGGCGACGAGCACCGCTATCAGCACGGCCTGCATGGCGAAGAGCTGTCCGGCCAGGCTGCGGGGTCTCGGGACGGGGATGCGCATGTCGTCAGTCTGCCTCCATGGCTGATTGTGAACTAAATGAACGGAAGGGTGACCGCCCTCACACCGCGGGAGATAGTCACCGCATCGCTGAAATACGACCCCGTCCCCCGGGGCTCGGCAGCCGATCAGCGACCCCCCACCCCGGACGTGAGCCGCACGCCGGTGACAACCGACGAAGACGTCAAGGAGGGCAGCCGTGGCCGCCGCCAGTTCCCCCGATACGGCACCTGCCGCACCCGTCGCCAAACGGGACCGCACGCACTACCTCTACATCGCGGTGATCATCGCGGTCGCCCTCGGTATCACCGTGGGCCTCGCCGCCCCCGACTTCGCGGTCGAGCTGAAGCCCATCGGTACCGGCTTCGTCGCGCTGATCAAGATGATGATCTCGCCGATCATCTTCTGCACGATCGTCCTGGGCATCGGCTCGGTCCGCAAGGCCGCCAAGGTCGGCGCCGTCGGCGGTATCGCCCTGGTCTACTTCCTCGCGATGTCGCTGGTCGCGCTCGCGATCGGTCTCGTCGTCGGCAACATCCTGGAGCCGGGCACCGGCCTCGCGGTCACCGACGCCGTCAAGGACGCCGGTCACGCGCAGGTCGACGCCGAGGCCAAGGACACCACCGAGTTCCTGCTCGGCATCATCCCCACCACGATCGTCTCCGCCTTCACCTCGGAGTCGGTCCTGCAGACCCTGCTCGTCGCGCTGCTCGCGGGCTTCGCGCTCCAGGCCATGGGCTCCGCCGGGGAGCCGATCCTGCGCGGTGTGCAGCACATCCAGCGCCTCGTCTTCCGCATCCTGGCCATGGTCATGTGGGCCGCGCCGATCGGTGCCTTCGGCGCCATCGCCGCCGTCACCGGTTCCGCCGGTCTGGACGCGCTGAAGAGCCTCGCCGTGCTGATGCTCGGCTTCTACGTCACCTGCTTCCTCTTCGTCTTCATCGTGCTCGGCACGCTGCTGAGGATCGTCGCGGGCCTGAACATCCTCACGTTCTTCAAGTACTTGGGCCGTGAGTTCCTGCTGATCCTGTCGACCTCCTCCTCCGAGTCGGCGCTGCCGCGCCTCATCGCGAAGATGGAGCACCTGGGCGTCAGCAAGCCGGTCGTCGGCATCACCGTCCCGACCGGCTACTCCTTCAACCTCGACGGCACCATGATCTACATGACCATGGCGTCCCTGTTCATCGCCGACGCCATGGGTACGCCGATGTCGGTCGGCGAGCAGATCCCGCTGCTGCTCTTCCTGCTGGTCGCCTCCAAGGGCGCCGCGGGCGTCACCGGTGCCGGCCTCGCGACCCTGGCGGGTGGCCTTCAGTCGCACAAGCCCGCCCTGGTGGACGGCATCGGCCTCATCGTCGGCATCGACCGCTTCATGAGCGAGGCCCGCGCCCTGACGAACTTCGCGGGCAACGCCGTCGCCACGGTGCTGATCGGCACCTGGACGAAGGAGATCGACCGCGGGCGCGTCGACCAGGTGCTCGCCGGCGACATCCCGTTCGACGAGAAGACCCTTCTGGACGACCACGCCGGGGAGCCGGCCGAGGTGCCGGAGCAGGGCGGGGAGAAGGAACTCGCCAAGGCGTGAGCCGCCCTTCCCGGGTGCTTCCGAGGGTCTTCGGCCCCCAGTGCTCCGGACGCCCGGCCCCGCCTGAACCGGGGCCGGGCGTCCGGCCATCCCACTCCGGGCGGCTGAGCTGTCCCCCGTCGCTCAGCCGCCCGGTCACCCTCGCAGGCGTACGGCAACCGCCGTACGCCTGACGGCTTTTCCGGAGGGCAGCACGCCTAGGCCCAGGGATCGGTGATCTCCCGCAACAGCGTCAGTGCCTCCCGCAGTTGCCGCATCCGCCGTTTCCCGAGGTGGGCCTCCCACTCCCGCTCGACCTCGGCGACCACCGCGTCCGCGACCTCCTTGGCCGCCCAGGCCTTTTGCGCACCGCACACCAGTCGGGCCCGTCCGTCGGTCGGGTCCGGTACGCGGCGTACGTATCCCGTCTTCTCCAGCTGGTCGACCAGGAACCCCGCCGTCTGCTTGGTGACCTGCGCCTGTTCGGCCAGCTCGGTGAGACGGGTGCCGTTGGGGCCGATGCGCTGCATGAGCCGGGCCTGGGCGGGCGTGAAATCGTCGAAGCCGGCCTCGGCGAGGGCTGCGAAGACACGGTTCTCCAGGGCCCGGTAGGGGAGGAACAGGAGCACGCCCGTGGTGAGCTCGCTCTCCGCCACCATGTCCGGCGCCTCCTCGTACGACTGTGCGGCCGGCCGGCCGTGGACGACGGGCCGCGCACTGCTTGACTCTGGTCAGAGTCTCTGACTAATTTGGTCAGAGAAGCTTACCACTTGAGTGGGTGATTCCCATGAGTGCCGTGCTGGACGTGGACGAGCGCTGGCGGATCGTCGACCGGGAGCGGGAGAGCCTGGCCGAACTGCTGGAGGGGCTGCGCCCCGACGAGTGGGAGACACCCACGCGATGCGGGGACTGGCGGGTGCGGGACGTCGCGGCGCATCTGACGATGGCGGCGCGCTTCAGCTACCGCGACGGCGTCAAGGAGATGGTCCGCGCCCGCGGCAACTGGAACCGCATGATCCATGACTCGGCGGTGCGTGAGGCCCGGCTGCCCGTGGCCGAGATCGTCGGCAACCTCCGCTCGACCATCGGCTCCCGCAGCCTCGCCCCGACCACCACGCCCCGCGAACCCCTGCTCGACATCCTCGTCCACGGCCAGGACATCGCGCTCGCCCTCGGCCGCGTACGCCCCATGCCCCCGCGGGCCGCCCGCGACGCCGCCGACCGGGTGTGGACCATGCGCTTCCCGCCCCGCCCCTGGCCGCTCCCGCGCTCCCGGCTGATCGCCACCGACATCGAGTGGACCCGAGGCGAGGGCGACGAGGTCCGCGGCCCGATCGGCGGCCTGCTCCTGCTGCTCACCGGCCGCCCGGAGGCGGCCCGAGACTGGTTCGCCCGCCCAGCCACCGCACCGGGGGAGTGAAGAGGCGGGCCCTCCCCGGGATTGTGGGCCGGGGCCCGTCCCTTCGCGGAGCATCTGCGTCCTCCGCCTCCTCCGGCCCGCCCCCCTCGCCGGAAATCCTTTTGACCTGTCCTCCGCCCGCCCGCACGCTGGAACACCGTGATGCGGACCGTTCACCGGGAGCAGGAGGCGGGCATGGCGGAAGAGACGTCGGCCATCTCACTGGACCAAGTCAGCGATCTTTTCCACGAGTTCATGGAGGCGGTCGCCCGCGCTTCGCGCCAGGACCAGAAGGACGGCCGTAACCTCAGCACCCGGCTGATGACCCACCTCGGCTCCACGCCCTCCGACCGTCCCGTGGTCAAGGCCGCGTATCCACCGTACGAACTGCCGAACGTGCATCTCGCTCTGGAGCGCTGGTTCGCCGCCGACCCCGCCCGCTCCTACGAGCTCATCGGCCTGCGCGGTGCCCAGCACCACGGTGACCTCACCCTCGGCGACATCCTCGACGCGGCCGACCGCTACGACCGCTTCGTGATCGGCGCCGTCGACTACGCCCACCTCCCCGTCGCCCCGGACACCGAACTGGCCTGCGTCTCCTGCGGCTTCTACCTCGGCCTGGACGGCGACGAACGGTTCGCGGTGCTGCTGCGCGGGCCCCAGGACGAGTACGGGCGCAACAAGGTCGAGGTCGAGGTCCTCGCGAAGGACAAGGAGTTCGCGGACCGGCTGCTCGCCGAGCTCGACACCCTCGTACGAGAGCACAACGTCTTCCGGGGCCAGGTCCTCTCCTTCGAGGGCTCAGAGTTCGGACGCGGTCTCGGGCCCTTCCGCTTCCACCGCCGCCCCGACCTCACCCGCGACGACATCGTGCTGCCCACCGGCCTCCTGGAACGCCTCGAACGCCAGGTCATGGGCGTCGCCCGGCGCCGCGAACAGCTGCGCGCGGCGGGCCAGCACCTGCGCCGCGGACTGCTGCTGTACGGCCCGCCCGGCACCGGCAAGACCCACACGATCCGCTATCTGCTCTCCCACCTCCCGCAGTTCACCGTGGTGATCCTCGCCGGCACCGGCATCTCGGCCATCGGCCCCGCCTGCGCGCTGGCCCGGATGCTCCAGCCGGCGCTCGTCGTCCTGGAGGACTGCGACCTGGTCGCCGAGGCCCGAGACTACGGCGGCGGCGACCAACCCCTGCTCTTCCAGGTCCTGAACGAGATGGACGGTCTCGGCGACGACGCCGACGTCGCCTTCCTGCTCACCACCAACCGCGCCGACCTGCTGGAGCCGGCCCTGGCCCAGCGGCCCGGCCGGATCGACCTCGCCGTGGAGATCCCCCTTCCGGACGGGGAGGGCCGCGCACGACTGCTCGGTCTCTACGGCGCCGGGCTCGGCCTCGGCGAGGACGTCACGGACGAGGTGGTGGCCCGCACGGAGGGCACGACGGCCTCCTTCACCAAGGAGCTGGTCCGGCGCGCCGTACTGATCGCGGCCGAGCGTGAATCGCCCCGCACGGAACCGGACGACCTGCGCGCCGCCCTCGACGAACTCCTCTCCGACCAGGACCATCTCACCCGCCGCCTGCTCGGCGTGGAGGACACCCACGACGAGGACGGCGGCGAGGACGGGGGCGAGGGCGAGCGGCCGTTCCTGTCGCGGTTGCCCTGACGTCGGCGTCAAGGATTACGTTCGTAGGCATGCGAATCGGCGAGCTGGCCGCGCGGGCCGGGACCACGACGCGCACCTTGCGCTACTACGAGTCGCGGGGGCTGCTGCCCGCGCGGCGCGGCGGCAACGGCTATCGGACCTACGACGAGGCCGATCTGAAGCTGCTGCGGCAGATCAGGACGTTGCAGGACTTCGGGTTCGACCTGGAGGAGACCCGGCCCTTCGTGGAGTGTCTGCGGGCCGGGCACCCGGAGGGCGACTCGTGTCCCGCCTCGATTGCGGTCTACCGGCGCAAACTGGACGAGCTCGACGCGCTGATCGGCGAGTTGCGGGCCGTGCGGGCGCAGATCGGGGTGCGGCTGGCGGCCATGGGCGAAGGGGAAACACCGTTGTGCGAACTGGGAGGGCAGGAGCTGTGATCAGGGCGGCGGGCGTGGCCGAGGTGACGGACCGGGACTTCGAGACGGAGGTGATCGGGGCGGAACTGCCGGTGCTCGTGGAGTTCACCGCGGACTGGTGCCCGCCCTGCCGGCAGATGGGGCCGGTGCTCACTGCCCTGGCCGCGGAGGAGGGGGAGCGGCTGAAGGTGGTGCAGCTGGACGTGGACACCAACCCGCTGACCACGAACGCCTACAAGGTGCTCTCCATGCCGACGTTCATGGTGTTCCGCGCCGGTGAGCCGGTGAAGGCGATGGTGGGGGCGCGGCCCAAGCGGCGGCTGCTGGAGGAGCTCGCCGACGTGCTGTGATTCCAGGCCCCACACAAGAAATCCCCCGAGCAATTGCGCTCGGGGGATTTCTTTGCGTATATTCAATGGTTCGCGACTTCGCGTGAATTCGGTCGCGGTGAAGTTCAGTGAGCACAGTATATCCGGGCGGGAGCAGAATTGTCAAACACCGAATTTCAAGACGGTGAAATGCGACGCGAGCAGGAATTCATCGACGACCTGTACGCGCGCGTGGACGCGCTGCGCGGTGACACCGAGGACTCCGTCACGGACGCGCTCGCCCAGGGCAACACGCCCATGCAGGCCCGGCTGGAGCGGGACATCCTGGTCGCCGAGCGCTCGGGGCTGCTCGCCGCGCTGAACGCCGTGGACGGCTCGCTGTGCTTCGGCCGGATCGACCTCTCCTCCGGCACCACCCACCACATCGGCCGTATCGGCCTGCGCACCGACGACGCCGAACGCACGCCGATCCTTCTCGACTGGCGGGCCGACGTCGCCCGGCCCTTCTACCTGGCCACCGGCCACACCCCGATGGGGCTCAGGCGCCGGCGGCACATCACCACCAGCGGCCGTACGGTGACCGCCCTGCACGACGAGATCCTCGACCTCGGCGACCGGGAGCGCACCGGCCACGAGGACCCGACCGGCGACGCGGTCCTGCTCGCCGCGCTGAACACCGCGCGCACCGGCCGCATGAACGACATCGTGCAGACCATCCAGGCCGAGCAGGACGAGATCATCCGGGCACCGCACCGCGGAGTGCTGGTCGTGGAGGGCGGTCCGGGCACCGGCAAGACGGCCGTCGCCCTGCACCGCGCGGCCTACCTCCTCTACGAACACCGGGAACTGCTCGCCAAGCGCGCGGTCCTGATCGTCGGCCCCAACCCCGCCTTCCTCGGCTACATCGGTGAGGTCCTGCCCGCGCTGGGCGAGACGGGCGTGCTGCTGGCCACCGTCGGCGAACTGTTCCCCGGTGTGAAGGCGACCGCGACCGACACCCGGGAGGCGGCCGCGGTGAAGGGCCGCGCCGACATGGCGGACGTGCTCGCCGAAGTCGTCCGGGACTGGCAGGCGCTGCCCGACCCGGTCATCGCCATCGAGCACGACCGCGAGATCCTCATGCTCGACGACGGCCTGGTGAAGGTGGCGCGGGAGAAGGCCCGTGCCGCGCGGCTGCCGCACAACGCGGCCCGGGAGCACTTCGAGGGCCACATCCTCAACACCCTCACCGAGTTGTACGCCGAGCGGGTCGGGACGGACCCCTTCGACGGTACGAATCTGCTGGACCCCAGCGACATCACGCAGATCCGTGACGACATCGCCGAGAACCCCGAGGTCTGGGCCGCCATCGACCAGCTGTGGCCGCGACTGACCCCGCAGCGACTTGTCGCGGACTTCCTCGCCGACCCCGTGGGCTACCTTCCGGACGAGGACGTCGCCGCGATCCGCCGGCCCGTGACCCGGGCGTGGACGGTGGCGGACGTACCGCTGCTCGACGAGGCGGCCGAACTGCTCGGCGAGGACGACCGGGTGCGGCGGGCGCTGGCCGAGCGGGAGCGGGAGACACAGGTCGCCTACGCGCAGGGCGTCCTTGACGTCTCGTACGCCTCGCGCACCTACGAGTTCGAGGACAAGCACGAGGAGGACTCCGAGGTCCTGTCCGCGCACGACATCATCGACGCCGAGCGGTTCGCCGAGCGCCATGAGGAGGACGACCACCGCAGCGCCGCCGAACGCGCGGCGGCCGACCGGACCTGGGCGTTCGGGCACATCATCGTCGACGAGGCGCAGGAGCTGTCGCCGATGGCGTGGCGACTGCTCATGCGGCGCAGCCCGACCCGCTCGATGACCCTGGTCGGCGACCCGGCCCAGACGGCCGAGGCGGCGGGCGTCGGCTCGTGGCGGAAGATCCTCCAGCCGTACGTCGAGGACCGCTGGGAGCACACCCGCCTCGGCGTCAACTACCGCACGCCCGCCGAGATCATGGACCTCGCGGCGGCGGTCGTCAGGGCGGAGCACCCGGACTTCGAACCGCCGAGTTCCGTACGGTCCACCGGTGTACGTCCCTGGGTGCGGGCCACCGACGACCTGCCCGGCGCGGTGGCGAAGGCCGTCGGGGAGCTCACCCCGGCCGAGGGCCGGCTCGCGGTCATCGCGCCGCGCCATCTGCACCGGAAGCTGGCGGCCCGGCTGGACGGCGTCACGGCGGGCACCGAGCCCGACCTGACGCGGACCGTCGTCCTGCTCGACCCGCGTCAGTCGAAGGGCCTGGAGTTCGACTCCGTGCTGGTGGTGGAGCCGGGGCTGTACGGCACGAGCGACCTGTACGTGGCGCTGACCCGCGCGACGCAGCGGCTGGGGGTGCTGCACACGGGTCGGCTGCCGCAGGCGTTGGCCGAGAGCGCTTCGGAGTGACACCTTCGCCCGCGCCGTGGCGTGCCGGGACGACTGCGCGACCAACCGCCGTCGGGGGCTGGTCGCGCAGTTCCCCGCGCCCCTTCGGGGCGCTGCCGCTAGGCCGGGCGTAGCCAGACCGTCGCCAGTGGCGGCAGCGTCAGCCGGATGCTCGCCGGCCGTCCGTGCCAGCCCTGGGGCTCCGGCTTGACCGGGTCCGGGTTGGTGACGTCGCTGCCGCCGTACTTGGCCGCGTCGGTGTTCACCGTCTCGTGCCAGGCCGGGACGTCGTCCGGGACGCCCAGGCGGTACTCGTCCCGGACGACCGGCGACATGTTCGACACCGCCAGCAGCGGAACACCCTCCGCGTCATAGCGCAGGAACGCGAACACGTTGTCGTCGGCGGCGTCCCCCACCACCCACTGGAAGCCCGACGGATCGGTGTCGCGCTGCCAGAGGGCCGGGGTGTGGCGGTAGACCGTGTTCAGATCGCGCAGCAGGTCCCGCACCCCGCGATGGTCGGGCTCCGCCCCGTACGCCGGATCCAGCAGCCACCAGTCCGGCCCGTGCGCCTCCGACCACTCGGCGCCCTGCGCGAACTCCTGCCCCATGAAGAGGAGCTGCTTGCCGGGGTGCGCCCACATGAAGCCGAGGTAGGCACGGTGGTTGGCGCGCTGCTGCCACCAGTCGCCCGGCATCTTCGACACCAGCGAACGCTTGCCGTGCACCACCTCGTCGTGGGAGATGGGCAGCACGTAGTTCTCGCTGTACGCGTACACCATCGAGAACGTCATCTCGTTGTGGTGGTACTTGCGGTGCACCGGCTCCTTGGCCATGTACTCCAGCGAGTCGTGCATCCAGCCCATGTTCCACTTCAGGCCGAAGCCGAGCCCCCCGAAGCCTCCCGGCCC
Organism: Streptomyces coerulescens; assembly: GCF_042657965.1. Taxonomy (NCBI): domain Bacteria; kingdom Bacillati; phylum Actinomycetota; class Actinomycetes; order Kitasatosporales; family Streptomycetaceae; genus Streptomyces; species Streptomyces coerulescens. The sequence goes on along the minus strand of NZ_JBHSKM010000001.1, from coordinate 5,694 downwards.
GCTCACATGCGTAGGACGCGTCACGCCGTCCCAGGCCGTCGACTCCTCAGCGATCGTCACGACCCCCGGCACCCGCCGGTACACCGTCGCGTTCATCTCCTGGAGGAACGCCACCGCGTCCAGGTTCTCCCGCCCGCCGTGCTCGTTCGGCACCCACTGGCCCGGCTCGCGCGAGTAGTCCAGGTAGAGCATGGACGCCACCGCGTCCACCCGGAGCCCGTCGATGTGGAACTCCTCGCACCAGTACAGGGCGTTGGCGACGAGGAAGTTGCGCACCTCGCGCCGCCCGAAGTCGAACTCCAGCGTGCCCCAGTCGGGGTGCGCCGAGCGCAGCGGGTCCTCGTGCTCGTACAGCGGACGCCCGTCGAACTCGGCCAGCGCCCAGTCGTCCCGCGGGAAGTGCGCCGGCACCCAGTCCATCAGCACCCCGATACCGGCCTGGTGCAGGGCGTCGACCAGGTACTTGAAGTCGTCGGGGGTGCCGAGGCGGGCCGTGGGCGCGTAGAAGCCCGTTACCTGGTAGCCCCACGAGCCGCCGAAGGGGTGCTCGGCGACCGGCATCAGCTCGACGTGGGTGAAGCCCAGGTCCTTGACGTACGCGGGGAGCTGCTCGGCCAGTTGGCGGTACGTCAGGCCCGGCCGCCAGGACGCCAGGTGGACCTCGTACACCGAGAACGGCGCCTCATGCGTCGGCACCGATCCGCGCCGCTCCAGCCATGCCGCGTCGCCCCACTCGTGCTCCGAGGCGTACACGATGGAGGAGGTGTTCGGCGGGGCCTCCGTCCGGCGGGCCATCGGGTCCGCGCGCAGCGTCTTCGAGCCGTCGGGCCGGGTGATCTCGAACTTGTACAGCTCGCCCTCGCCGATACCGGGCACAAACAGCTCCCAGACCCCGGTGCCGCCGAGCGAGCGCATCGGATAGCCCGTGCCGTCCCAGAAGTTGAACGTGCCGGCCAGGGACACGCCGCGCGCGTTCGGCGCCCACACCGTGAAGCGGGTGCCGGTCACGCCCTGGTGGGTCATCGGCTCGGCGCCGAGCGCCCGCCACAGCTCCTCGTGGCGGCCCTCGCCGATCAGATGCAGATCGAGCTCGCCCAGCGCGGGCAGGAAGCGGTAGGCGTCCTCGGTCTCCCGCACCGACCCCTCGTACGCCACGAGGAGCCGGTAGCCGGCCGGGACCTCGCGCAGCGGCAGCAGGCCCGAGAAGAACCCCTCCCCGTCGTCGTGCAGTTCGGCCCGCAGGTTCCCCGCGACCACGGTCACCGACAGGGCGAACGGCTTGAAGGCCCGGAAGGCGACACCGCCGGGCACCGGGTGCGCGCCGAGCACGGAGTGCGGGGCGTGGTGGGTTCCGGTGAGCAGTCGATCGCGGTCCGCGGCGTCGAGCGCCGGGGAGACAGCGACCTCCACTGGCTGCACCGGCTGCACCGGCTGCACCGGTTCCATCGGTTCCATCGGCTCGGTCGGCCTAGGGACCGCCTTCTGCGCCGGGATCTTCTTCTGCGCCGCCTTCTGCGCGGGAATCTTCTTGGCGGCCTTCTTCGGGGCGGGGCCCTTGGCCGACGGCGTGCTCTTCGCACCCGTGCTTTTCGCCGCTGTTGCCTTCGCGGTCGTGCTCTTCGCCGCCGTCGTCTTCGCGGTGGCCTTCTTCGTCACCGCCTTCTTGGCGGCTTTCTTCGCGGTGGCCTTCTTGGCGGCCGGTTTCTTCGCCTCGGATTTCTTGCCGGCCGTCTTCTTCGCGGCGGCCTTCTTCTGCCCTGCCGCCTTCGCCGTCGCCTTCTTGGCCGTCCCCTTCTGCACGGCCTCCGCGGCCTCGGCGGCCCTGGTCGTCGCCTTCTTGGCGACGCTCGTCTTCTCGACCGACTGCGCGGCCGTGCTCTCGGCTTCCGAACCGCTGGAGGGAGTGGTGCGGGGGGTCACGGGCGGGGCCTCCTAGGCGAGGGTGGGGATGAGGGGCGGGGGGAAGAGGACGGGGCGCCGCAGTCCGCGGCGAGTCGGCCTATGGCGGACAGCGGCACCGGGAGCCAGTCGGGGCGGTGCCGGGCCTCGTAGACGACCTCGTAGATCGCCTTGTCGGTCTCGTACGCCCGCAGCAGCACCGGATCGGTGCGGGGATCGGCTCCGCTGACCTGCGCGTACCCGGAGCAGTACGCGGCCCGGCAGGCCTCGGCCCAGCCCGGCACCGGCAGGTCGGACGAGTGGGCCGCGTAGTCGAAGGAGCGCAGCATGCCCGCGACGTCCCGCACCGGCGGCTGCGGCAACCGCCGTTCGGCCAGCGGCTTCGACGGCTCGCCCTCGAAGTCGATCAGCCACCACCGGCCGCCGGGCGAACGCAGGCACTGCCCGAGGTGCAGATCGCCGTGGATGCGCTGCGCGGTCCAGGTGCGCCCCTCGGCGGCGAGCTCCGCCAGCGCCTCGAAGGCGGAGCGCAGCGCGGGCGCGTACGGCCGCAGCGCCGGCACCGCCTGCGCGGCCGCGTCGAGCCGCTCGACCATGCCGTCGACCAGCTGCTGCACCTGAGCATGCCCCAGGGTCACCGTCGGCAGCGTACGGGCGAGCGCGGTGTGCACCTCGGCGGTCGCGCGCCCCAGCGCCCGCGCCTCGGCGGCGAAGTCCTCGCCCTTGGCCAGCTCGCGCAGCGCCAGCTCCCAGCCGTCCGTCGCGCCCTGCACGAAGGGCTGGAGCACGCCCAGTACGTACGACTCACCGGCCAGCTCCGAGCGGAACCAGGCCGTCGGCGCGGGCACCCGGTCGCAGCCCTCGCCGGCCAGCGCGAGCGGCAGCTCCAGATCGGGATTGACGCCGGGCACGACCCGGCGCAACAGCTTCAGGATGAACGTATCGCCGTAGACGACCGACGAGTTCGACTGTTCCGAGGTGACCAGGCGCGGCACCAGAGCCGACCTGATCTCCTGGTCGCCGTCCCGTTCGAAGCGCAGCGCGCCGATCCGGGCACCGGTGCGCATGGCCTCCAGGAGCAGTTCGGCGGGGCGGGCGTCGCACAGGGCGTCGTACACCGTGCGTCCGGCGAGCGGGCCCTCGGCCACATGCCCGATCAGCGCGGGCGCGAGCCGGGGCGGCAATGCCTCGCGGTCCCCTATGAGGAGCTGGTAGCAGTCGGCGGGCTGCTCGGGTGCGCCCGGCACCGGCGCGAGCGGCTGATGGGCGCGCACCAGGAGGTGGTACAGGCCCAGCTTGCCGCCGGGCGGCAGCAGTTCGGTGGCGGCGACCAGCGAGAACCCGGTGACCGGACGCCCCTTGCCCGCGAACCACCGTTGTCGTGGCAGCCACTCCCGCAGCAGTGGATCAAGTGACGCAAGGAGGCCGGGCGAAGTGGTGACGGTACGGGTGACGGCTTCCGACATGGCGTCGCGTCCTTTCCCCGGGGGGTCGGGGTGTTACTTCTGCGTGCCCCGGGCGGGGCGGTGGAAACCGCCCCGCCGGGCTCTCAGGCGGCGTCCTTGCGCAGCCGGAACCAGTAGAAGCCGTGGCCCCCGAGGGTCAGCAAGTACGGGAGCTCACCGATGGCCGGGAATCGCACCCCGCCGAACAGTTCGACGGGATGTCGGCCGTTGAATCGTCGCAGATCCAGCTCCGTCGGCTGCGCGAACCGCGAGAAGTTGTGCACGCACAGCACCAGGTCGTCCTCGTACTCGCGCAGGAAGGCGAGGACGGCCGGGTTCGACGACTGCAGTTCGGTGTAGGTGCCGAGTCCGAACGCGGGGTTCTGCTTGCGGATCTCGATCATCCGGCGGGTCCAGTGCAGGAGCGAGGACGGCGAGGCCATGGACGCCTCGACGTTCGTCACCTGGTAGCCGTGGACCGGGTCCATGATCGTCGGCAGATACAGCCGTCCCGGATCGCAGGACGAGAAGCCGGCGTTGCGGTCCGGGGTCCACTGCATGGGGGTGCGGACGGCGTCGCGGTCGCCGAGCCAGATGTTGTCGCCCATGCCGATCTCGTCGCCGTAGTACAGGATCGGCGAGCCGGGCAGCGACAGCAGCAGCGCGGTGAACAGTTCGATCTGGTTGCGGTCGTTGTCCAGCAGGGGCGCCAGCCTGCGCCGGATGCCGATGTTGGCGCGCATGCGGGGGTCCTTGGCGTATTCCGCCCACATGTAGTCGCGTTCCTCGTCGGTGACCATTTCGAGGGTCAGCTCGTCGTGGTTGCGCAGGAAGATGCCCCACTGGCAGCCGGAGGGAATGGCCGGGGTCTTGGCGAGGATTTCCGAGACGGGATAGCGGGATTCCCGTCGTACGGCCATGAAGATGCGCGGCATGACGGGGAAGTGGAAGGCCATGTGGCATTCGTCGCCGCCGCTGCTGTAGTCGCCGAAGTAGTCGACGACGTCCTCCGGCCACTGGTTGGCCTCCGCCAGCAGCACCGTGTCCGGGTAGTGCGCGTCGATCTCCTTGCGCACCCGCTTCAGGAGCTCGTGCGTCGCCGGAAGGTTTTCGCAGTTCGTGCCCTCCTCCGCGTACAGATACGGCACGGCGTCGAGCCGGAAGCCGTCGATCCCCAGGTCCAGCCAGAACTTCAGCGCCGACAGGATCTCCTCCACCACGGCCGGGTTCTCGTAGTTGAGGTCCGGTTGGTGGGAGAAGAAGCGGTGGAAGAAGTACTGCTTGCGGACCGGGTCGAAGGTCCAGTTGGAGGCCTCGGTGTCGACGAAGATGATGCGGGCGTCGGAGTAGGCCTTGTCGTCGTCGGCCCAGACGTAGTAGTCGCCGTAGGGGCCGTCGGGGTCTTTTCTGGACTCCTGGAACCACGGGTGCTGGTCGCTGGTGTGGTTCATGACGAAGTCGATGATGACCCGCATGCCGCGCTGGTGGGCGGAGTCCACGAAGTCCACGAAGTCGGCGAGGTCGCCGAATTCGGGGAGGACGGCGGTGTAGTCGGAGACGTCGTAGCCGCCGTCGCGGAGGGGGGATTTGAAGAAGGGCGGCAGCCACAGGCAGTCGACGCCGAGCCATTGCAGGTAGTCGAGTTTGGCGGTCAGGCCTTTGAGGTCGCCGACGCCGTCGCCGTTGCTGTCCTGGAAGGAGCGGACCAGGACCTCGTAGAAGACGGCGCGTTTGAACCAGTCGGGGTCACGATCCTTGGCAGGGGTGTCCTCGAAGGTGTCCTGAACGGGCTCGTTGACGATCATTTTGTGGGTGACCCTCCGATCTGCGGGGTGGACGGTCGCAGAACACGGCTGTGCCCATCCGGGGGATAACCCCCGGACCCCCAGCCGACGACAAGCACATGGGCGCCGCCAGGCAGAAGGCGCACATAGTTGGCCCTGCCCCAGTGATAGGTCTCGCCGGTGAGCTCGTCGCGCACCGGTACCGACTCGTGCCAGTCCAGGCCGAGTTGCGGCATGTCCAACGAGACCGTGGCCTCCTGGGTGTGGTGCGGATCGAGGTTGGCGACCACCAGAACCGTGTTCGAGCCGTGCCGTTTGGAGTACACGATCACGGCCTCCTGGTCCGCGTGGTGGAAGTGGAGGTCGCGCAGCTGCCGCAGGGCCGGATTCTCGCGCCTGATGGTGTTGAGCCGGGTGATCAGGGGAGCGATCGTGTCCGGGGTGTCCCAGTCGCGGGGGCGTAGCTGGTACTTCTCGGAGTCGAGGTATTCCTCGCTGCCCTTGCGCAGCGGGGTGTTCTCGCAGAGTTCGTAGCCGCTGTAGATGCCCCAGGTGGGGGACAGGGT